>JBNLGI010000059.1:0-18203 GCA_050305975.1 Sedimenticolaceae bacterium
TTTTTGGGGCTTCGTTGGGTCTCTGCTTGGGAGCATACAGTCGATGATTTGGCAACGGACGTTAAAGAATGTCATCCGCGCCACCGGCGTGGGTCTGCACACGGGGGAAAAGGTCTACCTCACCCTGCGGCCGGCCGCGCCCGATACCGGCATCGTTTTCCGTCGTGTCGACCTCGATCCGCCGGTCGAGATCCGCGCCTGTGCGGAAAATGTGGGTGACACCCGCCTCTCCAGCACCCTGGTGCAGGATGGGGTGCGGGTCTCCACCGTGGAGCACCTGCTCTCCGCTTTTGCCGGGCTGGGTATCGACAACGCCTATGTGGATGTGAGTGCGCCCGAGGTGCCGATCATGGACGGCAGCGCCGGGCCCTTCGTGTTTCTGCTGCAATCGGCCGGCGTCGAAGAGCAGAACAAGGCGAAGCGCTTCATCCGCATCAAACGCAAGGTCGAGGTGGTGGAGGGTGACAAACGCGCCTCCTTCGAGCCCTTTGAAGGGTTCAAGGTCACCTTCTCTATCGATTTCGACCATCCCGCTTTCAAGGAGCGGGCCCAGTTTGCCACTGTCGACTTCTCCTCGACCTCCTTCGTGCGCGAGGTCAGCCGCGCCCGTACCTTCGGTTTCCTACGCGATATCGAGATGTTGCGGCAGAAGGAGCTGGCCCTGGGCGGCAGTCTCGACAATGCCATCGTGGTGGACGATTACCGGGTCATGAACGAGGACGGACTGCGCTACGAGGATGAGTTCGTCAAACACAAGATCCTCGACGCCATCGGGGATCTCTACCTGCTGGGGCACAGCCTGATCGGCGCCTTCAGCGGCCACAAATCGGGGCATGCCCTCAACAATCGCCTGTTGCGCGAGCTGATCAGACAGGAAGACGCCTGGGAGGAGATCACCTTCGACGAGCCGGAGGATGCGCCGATCTCCTATATGCAGCCTGCTCACGTGACGCTGACCTGAGCGGCCTTTGCCGGCTCGGTCCGATGGCCTGAAGGGTCGCAGCTTACAAACTGCGGCCCTTTTTTATTTTCGATGTCTACTCAAACGGCGCAACGCCTCCTGCAGCGGACCGGCCTCTAGGGCGTCGGCCGCCTGACGCAAGAGGTTGGCGCTCTCCGGACTCAGGCCGGACAGCCGGCGCTTAGAGGGGCGTTTCGCGTCGCTCCTGGCGGGCACGATACGAGGACGCAACTGCTCGACCGGCAGACCCTGCTGGCGCAACTGACGCAGGAGCTGTGGGGCCAGGTAGCGCAGTCGGCTGGCCCAGACCGGGGAGCTGACCAAAAGACTCAGCACCCTGCCGTTGAGCACCGCCGTCAGGAGTTGCTCATTCAGCGGGGACGGCAGCAGATCACGCACCTGTTGCGCCAGTTTCTGCTGCTGGACGAGCTGCTTGTTGAGTTGATCCAGGGTGCCTTGAGCACTCAGGAATTTCTGGATGGTGTACATTGTGATTTCGAGAAAATGCTAAGAAAAACACCACATTTCGTGCATAAAGTGTTAAAGTTCGTGAATTTTCGACCGACACAAAATGTAGCAATTGCCCGTTGAAGTTCGCTTATTGATATGAAAATCATATACTTACGTGGAATTGGACAGTCATGCAGTACGGCAATGCGCTGTCTGTACGCCACCGGTATCACCCTGGTTGTGGGTCTGTTCGGTCTTGGAATGTTGTGGACAGGTTATCAGATGGGAGTCTCCGATGCCGAGTTTCCCGAGCACCAGCTGGTGGTCAGTCTGAAGCGGACCTTCGCCGAGGAGCGGCAGCTGCTGGAGGATGCCCGCGCGGACGCCCAGAGCGAAATAGACGCCATGGCGGTACGCATGGGCCAGTTGCAGTCCCAGCTGCTGCGGCTCGATGCGCTGGGTGAGCGTCTGGTCGAGATCGGACGTCTCGACAAGGGCGAATTCAGTTTCGAGGAGCCACCCGCCCTGGGTGGTCCCGAGGGAATCGACTCGTCCAGTCAGCAGTCGGCGCTGCCCGACCTGCTGCTGGAGATGCAGAGCCTGGAACAGATGATCGACGACCGTCAGCAGCAGTTGGCGCTGGTCGAGGACCTGATCATGAACTCCAACCTGGAAGAGTCGCTGCACCCGGCTGGCCGCCCGATCTCCAAGGGTTGGATCTCCTCCTATTTCGGCATGCGCAACGACCCCTTCACCGGCAAACGGGCAATGCATAAGGGGATGGATTTCGCCGGCAAGGGGGGTTCCGAAGTGGTGGCCGTGGCTGCCGGCGTGGTGACCTGGGCCGGAGATCGATACGGCTACGGCGAAATGATCGAAATCAACCACGGCAAAGGCATAGTCACCCGCTATGGCCACAACGAAAAGCTCCTGGTCGAGGTCGGCGACCGCATCAAGCAGGGCCAGGTGATCGCGACCATGGGCTCTTCCGGCCGATCCACCGGACCCCATGTGCATTTCGAAGTGATGAAGAACGGCAAGGCGGTCAATCCGACCAAATACATCCAGTCGAAGCGGACGCGCGACGCGGCCTGACGGTAGACATATTTCCGACCCTCTTCCAGAATGCGGGGCGTGCAGCAAAGTGCACGCCCCGTTTCTTCAGCAATCCCCCCGCATGCTGTATGATCCCATGATTTCGCAGCTCTGACGGAAACCCGTATTCATGGTTAGTAACATCCTCAAGAAGATCTTCGGCAGCCGAAACGAGCGCCTGATCAAACGTCTCTCCAAAACCGTGGCTCAGATCAACCAGCTGGAGCCCGAGTTGCAGCAGCTCTCCGACGAGGCGCTGAGTGGGAAGACGGCCGATTTTCGGCGTCGCCTGGAACAGGGTGAAGCCCTCGACAGTCTGCTGCAGGAGGCCTTCGCCGTGGTCCGCGAGGCGGGGCGCCGGGTGATGGAGATGCGTCACTTCGATGTCCAGCTGATTGGCGGCATGGTACTGCACCAGGGCAAGATCGCGGAGATGCGCACCGGCGAGGGCAAGACCCTGGTGGCGACCCTGGCGGCCTATCTCAACGCGCTGCCCGCCAAGGGTGTGCATGTGGTCACCGTCAACGACTACCTGGCTCGTCGCGATGCCGCCTGGATGGGGCGTGTCTACCATTTTCTCGGTCTCACCACCGGTGTCATCAACTCCTCCGGCGGCATGGGGCCCGACAGTGCCTCCTACATGTACGATCCCGCATATGACGGCGCGGCGGGCGGTTATCCCCATCTGCGCCCGGTGAGCCGGGCGGAGGCCTATGCGGCCGATATCACCTATGGCACCAACAACGAATACGGCTTCGACTACCTGCGCGACAACATGGCCTTCAGTGCCGATCAGCGGGTGCAGCGTCCCCCCTTCTTCGCCATCGTCGACGAGGTCGACTCGATCCTCATCGACGAGGCGCGTACGCCGCTCATCATCTCCGGTCCCACAGACGACTCCTCCGAACTCTACAAGGCGGTGGATGCGATCATTCCGCGCCTGACCCGACAGTCGCCGATCACCAACGAGGAGGGTCAGCCCGATTTCGGTCCCGGCGATTACTCGGTGGATGAAAAAGCGCGTCAGGCCTACCTCAGTGAAGAGGGTCATCAGCACGTGGAGGAGATGCTGACCGAGGCGGGGCTGCTGGAGGAGGGGGCCAGCCTCTACGATTCCGCCAACATCATCCTCATGCACCATGTGATGGCGGCCCTGCGCGCGCATGCGCTGTTCCAGCGTAACGTGGAGTATATCGTCAAGGACGGCCAGGTGGTGATCGTCGACGAGTTCACCGGCCGCACCATGCCGGGCCGCCGCTGGTCCGACGGTCTGCATCAGGCGGTGGAGGCCAAGGAGCGGGTGAACATCCAGAACGAGAACCAGACCCTCGCCTCGATCACCTTTCAGAACTACTTCCGTCTCTACCAGAAGCTCTCCGGCATGACCGGCACCGCCGATACCGAGGCCTACGAGTTCCAGCAGATCTACGGTCTCGAAGTGGTGGTCATCCCCACCAACATGCCGATGGTGCGCAACGACATGGGCGACCTGGTCTACCTGACCCCGGACGAGAAGTACGAGGCGATCATGGAGGATGTGCGCGACTGCGTGGAGCGGGGGCAGCCGGTGCTGGTGGGCACCGCCTCCATCGAGACCTCGGAGCTGATCTCCGGCCTGCTCGACAAGGCCAAGATCGAGCACAAGGTGCTCAACGCCAAGCACCATGAGCAGGAGGCGGGCATCGTGGCCCAGGCGGGACGCCCGGGCGCCGTCACCATCGCCACCAACATGGCCGGTCGCGGTACCGACATCGTGCTCGGCGGCAACCTCGAATCCGAACTGGAGACCCTGGACGACGCGCCGGACGAGGCACGAATCGACGAGGTGAAGAGAGCCTGGAAGGCGCGCCACCAGCAGGTACTGGAGGCGGGCGGACTGCACGTGATCGGTACCGAGCGCCATGAATCCCGGCGTATCGACAACCAGCTGCGCGGCCGTTCCGGCCGCCAAGGCGATCCCGGCTCGAGCCGCTTCTACCTCTCGCTGCAGGACAACCTGATGCGCATCTTCGCCTCCGACAAGGTCGGTTCCCTGATGCAGAAGCTGGGCATGGAACGGGGCGAGGCGATCGAGCACCCCTGGGTCTCCCGCGCCATCGAGAACGCCCAGCGTAAGGTGGAGGGGCGCAACTTCGATATCCGCAAACAGCTGCTCGAGTTCGATGACGTGGCCAACGACCAACGCCGGGTGGTCTACGAACAACGCAACGAGCTGATGGAGGTGGACGACATCTCCGAGTCGATCACGGCGCTGCGCATCGACGTGCTCAACGAAGTCTTCCACAGCTACATTCCGCCTCAGAGTATCGAGGAGCAATGGGACATTCCCGGTCTCGGCGAGGCCCTGGCCGAGACCTTCGGCGGCGAATGGCCGATCCGGCAGTGGCTCGATGCGGATGACGACCTGCACGAGGAGACCCTGTTGCAGCGCATTCTCGACACGCTGATCGACAACTACCAGGCGAAGGAAGCGCTGGTCGGCGCCGACAACATGCGCCACTTCGAGAAGGCGGTGATGCTGCAGACCCTGGACAGTCACTGGAAGGAGCACCTGGCGGCCATGGACTACCTGCGCCAGGGTATCCACCTGCGCGGCTATGCGCAGAAGAATCCGAAGCAGGAGTACAAGCGCGAGGCCTTCGCCATGTTCTCCAACATGCTCGACAGCATCAAACGGGAAGTGGTCGGCGTGCTCTCCAAGGTCCAGGTCCAGCGTCCCGAGGAGATGGTGGTCGAGGAGCCGCAGCCGCGCACCACCGACTTCGAATTCAAGCACGAGACCTTCGAAGGGTTGCCGGAGGAGGCCGCCGCCGAAGCGGTGTCTTCGCCGGAGCACGATGAGCTGCATCAGCCCTTCGTTCGCGACGGCCGCAAGATCGGCCGCAACGAACCCTGCCCATGCGGTTCGGGCAAGAAGTACAAACACTGCCACGGTCGTCTGAGCTGAAGCATGTCCATGGCGAGCGTTGAAGTTCCCGGGATTCGTCTGGGGGTCGCCGCGGCCGGTATCAAATATCCCGATCGCAAGGACTTGCTGGTGATCGAACTGGCCGCCGGCGGAACCGCCGCTGCGGTGTTTACCCGCAACGCTTTCTGCGCTGCTCCCGTGCATGTGGCGCGAGCCCACCTGCAGCGAACCGCCCCCCGCTATCTGCTGGTCAACTCCGGCAACGCCAATGCCGGTACCGGCGAGCAGGGCCTGCGTGATGCCGAGGCCAGCTGCCGCCATCTGGCGCAGACCGCCGGCTGCGCTCCCGAGCAGGTGCTGCCCTTTTCCACCGGCGTGATCGGCGTCAACCTGCCGCTCGAGCGGATGCATCGGGCGATGCCGGCTGCCATCGGCGACCTGCGCGCGGCGGGCTGGGAAGCGGCGGCCGCAGCCATCATGACCACCGATACCCGGCCCAAGCTGGTCTCACATCAGTTCGAGATCGGCGGCGTCACCGCCCGCGTGGTCGGCATCGCCAAGGGTTCCGGCATGATCCGTCCCGACATGGCGACCATGCTGGCCTACCTGGCCACCGATCTGGCGGTCGAACCGGTACTGCTGCAGAGCTGCCTGAACCTGGCGGTCGAACCCTCTTTCAACAGCATCACGGTGGACGGCGACACCTCCACCAACGACGCTTGCGTGCTGCTGGCCAGCGGCGCCTCCAGTCTGCCGCCGGTGAGCGAGCGAGAAAGCGAGGCCTACCGCCGGCTCTCGGAGGCGGTGGCCGCCGTCTGCATGGAGCTGGCGCGGGAGATCGTACGCGACGGCGAGGGGGCCACCAAGCTGGTCGAGGTGGTGGTGGAGCAGGCGGCCGATCGGGACGAGGCCCGTGAAGTGGCCTACACCATCGCCCACTCGCCCCTGGTCAAGACGGCGCTCTTCGCCAGCGATCCGAACTGGGGCCGCATCCTTGCCGCCGTCGGTCGCGCCGGTCTGCGGCAGCTGGTGATCGAGCGGGTCGAGATCTGGCTGGACGACGTCTGTATCGTGCGCGACGGCGGACGCGCCGCCGACTACACCGAAGAGGCGGGGCAGGCCGTCATGGACAGGCCGGAGTTCTCCATCCGGGTCAGGCTTGGCCGCGGGGAGGCGCAGACCCGGGTGTTGACCTGCGACCTCTCCTACGACTACGTCAAAATCAACGCCGAGTACCGTACCTGATTCCATGCTGATCCACGTCGCCGCCGCCGCCATCCAGGATGCCGAGGGGCGGGTGCTGATCACCAGACGGGCGGACCATCTGCACCAGGGCGGGCTGTGGGAGTTTCCCGGCGGCAAGCTGGAACCGGGAGAGACACCGGAGCAGGCGCTGGCACGGGAGCTGGAGGAGGAACTCGCTATCCACCCCCTGGTGACCGAGCCCCTGATCCGGATTCATCATCAGTATGAAGATCGCCGGGTTCGGCTCGACTTTTTCCGGGTCAGCGACTATCGGGGAGAGGCCAGGGGCATGGAGGGCCAGCCGTTGCGTTGGCTCGCTCCCGGGGAGATGCGACCGGAGTCCTTTCCCGCCGCCGACCGGCCCGTCATCACCGCACTGCAACTCCCGGATCGCTACCTGATCACCGGCGCGGACCCGCGACACCAGACGGGCTTTCTGCGCCGGCTCGAAACGGCGCTGGCCGCGGGTCTGCGGCTGGTGCAGCTGCGTGCCCACGAACTCGACGATGCGCACTATCGGGCACTGTTGCAGGAGGTGCGGGCGCTCTGCACGCAGTGCGGCGCCAGAGTGCTGATCAATCGCCCCCGGGACACTCTTGACTGGTTGGGGCAGGCTGACGGCATGCATCTCACGGCATCGCAGCTGATGGCGCTCGATGCGGGGCGTAGGGTGGAGCTGGGACTGGTCGGCGCCTCTTGCCACACGCCTCGGGAGCTGGCCCGGGCCGCTGCATTGCGGCTCGATTATGCGTTGCTGTCGCCGGTGTTGCCGACAGCCAGTCATCCGCAGACATCGGCCATGGGCTGGGAGCGCTTCAGCGCCTGGGTGGAGCAGGTCAATCTGCCGGTCTATGCGCTCGGCGGTATGCGCCAGGATCTGTTGTCACGGGCCAAGGCGTGCGGCGGGCAGGGGATTGCCGCGATCAGGGAGTTCTGGCCGGCCTAGCGAGCGGCTCTGCTCGCGCCTGGAGCCGCCACCTCTCGCCGCGAACCCGCTGGCTCAGTCGTGAAAGCCGTAGGCCTCGACCAGTGCGCGCAGGGTCTCGATATCTTCGGCGCGCTTTTCCAGAAACTCGAAACCGGAGTCGTAAAAGGCGGGGTTGATGTCGTTGTCGCTCCAGCGGCAGACGGCACGGAAACGCATCGGCTGAGGGGTGCCATCGGTATCGGGCAGGCGCACCTCCATTGCATACTCCTGGCCGACCGCGACCGGCTGCTCGCTGATCAGCATCAGCCCCTCCGGGGTGATGTCGATCACATGCCCCAGCAGGCGGTCGCCATCGAGCTCCCACACCCGCAGATAGAAGATCAGGTGACGGCGCTTGATGGTGCGGCGGTCTTCCGGTTTGTGGCGGCTGACCTCGCGATTGTGTTCACTCGGATGTTTCATGTACATGGCGGCTTCTTCACTGTGATTGCGGCGGGGGCGCGGCGGTGACCGTCTCGGAGAGCAGGGCTTCCAGGTCGACGCTATCGAAAGCATAGTGCTTGTTGCAGAATTCGCAATCGACGGAGATCCGCCCCTCCTCGTGCAGGATCTGATCCAGTTCGGAACGCTCGAACACGCGCAGGGCGTTGGCGATGCGTGCCTCGCTGCAGTGACAACGAAAGGCCACCGGGGAGGAGTCGAGCAGCCGAACCCCCTGTTCGTGGAAGAGTCTGTAGAGCAGGGTCTCCGCATCCAGCGTCAGCAGCTCGTCTCGGGTCACGGTGTCGCCGAGCAGGCTCAGTGACTGCCAGTGTGAGGCTTCCGTGTCCTGCCCCGGCAGGGCCTGCAGCAGCAAACCCACGGCGGTTTCGCCGTTGGCGGCCAGCCAGAGGCGGGTGTCGAGCTGCTCGGATTTCTCGAAGTAGGTCTCCAGCGAATCGGCGAGGCGTTGGTTCTGCAGGCCCACGATGCCCTGATAGGGTTCGCCCTGCTCCGGTTCGAGCGTGATCACCAGCCGACCGTCGCCGTAGAGCGGCTCATCCTCCGCCAGCTGACGTTCCGCGTCCCAGCGACCCAGGCCGCGGATGGTGCCCGCGTGGGTCGCCTGTGCGACCAGGGTATGTAAAGGGCCCCGGGACTGTATCTGCAGAATCAACGAACCGCGGAATTTGATGGTCGCCGAAAGCAGGCTGACAGCAGCGAGGGACTCCCCCAGCTGCTCGGCAATCTGGCGCGGATAGTTGCGTTCATGCAGCACGGCACGGTAGCTGGCATCCAGTTGTACCAGCTCTCCGCGTACCCCGTGGGTGGAAAAGACGAATCGATGCAGGCTGTCTCTGTTGCTCATGAGGCGAGATGATAGTGTCGTTGTCTGGCGGAATATCGCCGGTTGAATGAATTCACTATAATGCTTCGCACGTAAGGTTAGAACCCATCTGCATCCTGCATGGCCTGCCCTCCGTGCCCAACAAGCGCTGCTCTGGGGCTCGACACAGCGCAACTGGGATGATGACAGGTTCACGTAGGTGCAAGCCCATGTCCTATTCAGGGAAGTTCAGAAGAACATAATAGGAATTTCAAAATGCCGATATCTAAGTTCCTCAGCCATGAGATGCTGCGCAATCCGGAGTTTCAATCGGCGCTGGTACGTCTGGGGATCTGGTTCTTCAGTATCCTCTATATCGGTCTTGGCGCCTGGACCGCCTATTACGATGTCGACGTACCGCTATACTATCTGTTGTTCGGCGGTTATTTGATCTTTTTCGTCGTTACTCTGATCAGCGTCTATCGGCGGCCGGTGATGCCGCTACGGCCCTATGTCACACTGCTGATCGATATCAGTGCCGTCAGTCTGGCGATTTTTCTTACCCGTGAGGCGATCAGCCCCTTCTACCTGCTCTATATCTGGATTTTTGTCTCCTATGGCACGCGCTACGGCAAGATCGTGTTGATGGTGGCCTCGATCCTCAGTGTCGCCGCCTACAATGTGGTGTTGTTCTCACTGAACGAGTGGACCATTCACGCCTTCGAAGCCTTCTTTTTTCTGTTCCTGCTGGTGATGCTGCCGCTCTATCAATACAGCCTGCTGCGCAAACTGCACAAGGCCAGGCAGGAGGCGGAACATGCCAACAAGGCGCGCGGCGACTTTCTCGCCACCATGACCCATGAGTTGCGCACACCCCTGATCGGCATCCTGGGTATGGCCAGACTGATGCAGGGGACGCCGCTGGATGCGGAACAGAAGGAGTATCTGCATTCGATTCGCTCATCCGCTCAGCTGCTGCGCGCCCTGATCGGCGATATCCTCGACTTTTCCAAAATCGACGCCAACAAGCTTGAACTGGTGGACGAACCCTTCGATATTCGTCGGCTGGTAAGCAGTGTGACCTCCGCGCTGGCCAATGAGGCCCAGGAAAAGCAGCTCGATCTGCGTTGCTGGGTCGATCCCCGGGTGCCGCGCATGCTGCAGGGTGACAATCTCCGTATTTCACAGATTCTCTTCAATCTGCTCGGCAACGCCATCAAATTTACCGAGCGCGGCAGTGTCATGCTCAGAATCAGCGCTATCGACGACCATGACAGCCTGCCGCAACCCCATGTGCTCATGGAGATCGAGGATACCGGTATCGGCATTGCGCGGGAGAAGCTGGACCGGGTCTTCGACATGTTCTGGCAACTCGATGCCTCCAACAGCCGACGCTACGGCGGCACCGGTCTGGGCACCACGGTGGCGCGTGACCTGAGTCGACGCATGGGGGGTGATATCACCGTTCGCAGCCAGATCGGAGTCGGCTCCACCTTCGCTGTGCGTCTGCCACTGATCAAGCAACAGGCAACGGCGCAGCCGGTTCCGGCTCCCTTGTTGCAAGGCAAGCGCATCTTGATATTCGAGAGCAACGAACAGGATATGAACCTGCATCTCAAGCTGGCGGAGGAGCTGGGAATGCAGGCCGTGGCCGTGCTCTCCCTGAAAGCGCTCACGCCTTATCTGGATCAAAACTTCGATGTGGTGCTGGTGTGTGACACCCTGGCGGGGATACCCTTGAACCAGGTCCTGAGCCGGATCGAAATTCTGGAGGGAAACCCGACCATTCTGCTGGCCGGTTACCGCGGGCGCACCATCGGCATTCCGTCCCCGGTCTCCAGGGTGTTGATGAAGCCCTTTCTCGCCGACGACCTGCACGAGGCGGTCGTCGATCCACTGCGCATGCGTGAATCGCAGCGTGCCGCGCTCTCTTCCTCACTGGGTCTCGAAGTTCGAGAATCGAGCGGCATCCAGATCCTGCTGGCCGAGGACAACGCCATCGCCGCCAAGGTGCTGTCAACACTACTGCTTCAGCGGGGGCATTCGGTGCAGGTGGTGAAAGACGGCAAGGAGGCTTTGGACGCAGTGGCGAAGACCGACTACCACCTGGCATTCATCGACCTCAGAATGCCACGCATGGACGGTATCGAATTTACCCGCCGTTATCGCGCGACAGAGAGCGCATCGTCTCGTCTGCCGATCTACGCCTTGACCGCCAACACGGCGGAGGATGCGATGAAACACTGTCTCGAAGCGGGCATGGATGGCTTCCTCAACAAACCGGTAGAGCCTGAACAGTTGGATGCCATCATCGCGCGTCATGCCGACACGGGCTACTATCGACCATACGCCACGGACTGACATGAGCGACTTGATCGCGCAGGCGAAAGCTTTTGCCACCCAGGCCCATGCGCGCATCGATCAGCGCCGGAAATATTCCCATCAACCCTACGATGTACACTTGAAGGCGGTGGCGGCGCTGGTCAGCGAGGTCGCCGGCGACCCCCATATGATTGCCGCTGCATGGCTGCACGATACGGTGGAGGATACGCCGGCCACGGTAGAGGACATCGAACGGGCTTTCGGTGCCGATGTGGCGCAACTGGTCGATGAGCTGACCGATGTGAGCCGCCCGGGCGATGGTAACCGGGCCGAGCGCAAACGTCTCGATCGTCAACATATCGCCAGGGCTTCGGTGCGGGCCAAGACCATCAAACTTGCCGACCTGATCGACAACTGCCGGGATATCTGTCAACACGACAGCCGTTTTGCCCGTGTCTTTCTCAAAGAGATGGAGGCGCTGCTGGACGTGCTGCACGAGGGTGACGAGCGACTCTACCGGAGAGCCCGTAAAGTCTGGCGCGACTGTCATGAGTGGCTCTCACGGCAGGCGCGTCAGGATGCTGATGAAACCCTGGCGGGCGAAGCGGGCGATTTTGGCGTGACCTATGAGCAGCAGCGCGCCCTGCGCCACTTCACCGAAGCCTTCAAAGCCGCCGACATTGCCGATCCGATGCCTTCGTTCGACGCCGCGACTTCAGCCTTCGCCGCCAGCGAAGACATGCAGGCCGCAGGCTGGACGGTCGCTGGCGTGCGTGATCGCGGCTTGGTCAGCGGCTATCTTCAGGCGGTCGACCTGACCGATGGCAGTTGTCGCGATTACCGGCGGGAGTTCGCCGCCGGACAGTTGCTGCACGCTGATGCCAGTCTCTCCGACGTGATTCAGGTGTTGACCCGATACGAGTGCTGTTTCGTCACCCTGATGGGCGAGGTGACCGGTTTTATTCTGCGTGGTCACATCCAACGACCCTTGGTGCGGATGTGGCTGTTCGGCATGATCACTATCGTGGAGATGAACCTGGTCGCCAGTCTGCATCGCCGCTTTCCCGATGATGCCTGGCAGTCGATGCTCAATGAAGAGCGCCTGCAGAAGGCGAGAGCCCTGCAGGAGGAGCGACTGCGCAGGGGACAGACGAGCCGGTTGATAGACTGTTTGCAGTTTTCCGACAAGGCGCGACTCCTGATCGAAGACGAGCACTCCCTCGCCCGTCTGGGATTCCCCACCAAAGGCAGCGCCAAACGCATCATCAAGGCGCTCGAATCACTGCGCAACAACCTGGCGCACGCGCAGGATATTGTCAGTCATGACTGGCCGCAGATCGCCCGCATGACCCGGCGGATCGAGGGGCTCGTGTTGTGGCGCAATATCGAGGAGGAGTAACTGCCCCCGGGCGAAACTCTCGGGCTAGAGCCCCAGAGCGTTCCAGATGGTCTTGCTCGGTCCCGCCTGGTTCATGGTGTAGAAGTGGAGGCCGGGAGCGCCGCCCTCGAGCAGTCTCTGGCAAAGCCGTGTGACAGTGTCGATACCATAGGCGCGGATCGAATCCAGATCGTCGCCGAATCCCTCCAGTCGCTTTCTCAGCCAACGCGGTATCTCCGCGCCGCAGGCATCGGAGAAGCGCGCCAGCTGGGTGAAGTTGGTGATCGGCATGATACCGGGAACGATGGGAATCTCGACACCCAGCGTCCGACAGTCGTCGACGAACCGGAAATAGGCGTCAGGATTGTAGAAATACTGAGTGATCGCTGCGTTCGCCCCCGCTTCCACCTTCTGCTTGAAATAGGCCAGGTCCTGCCTGGCGCTGACCGCCTGGGGGTGGAATTCGGGGTAGGCGGCGACTTCAATGTGAAAGTGGTCGGCGAAGGTGTCGCGAATCAGCTTGACCAACTGGTTGGCGTTGCTGAGATCGCCGAGACCGCCAAGTCCGACCCCCGAGGGCAGATCACCGCGCAGGGCCACCAGGCGATCGATGCCCTGATCCCGATAGCGCTGCAGAATCTCGATGATCTCCTCGTGAGTTCCGCCGATACAGGAGAGGTGAGGTGCGGTGACGATACCTTCGGAGCAGAGCCAGTCGACCGTGTCGAAAGTGCGTTGCTGGGTCGAGCCTCCGGCGCCGTAGGTGACGGAAAAGTAGGCTGGCCCGAGGGCCTGCAGGGTCTTCACCGTCTGCTGCATGTTGGCGAACCCTTTCTCCGTTTTGGGCGGAAAGAGTTCGAAGCTGAAAATTTTCTGGTCTTCTGTTGGCATGGCTTTGGTCAATCTTATGGGCTGCTGATGTCCCCGATCCGGCTCCGGGAGCCGTCATGCACCCCTTTCGAATCCGGGTTTGCATGACGGCGTCTTGGGGCCGGACTGCGAACGGCCATTACATACTGCGACGTTCTTTCGGTGAAAGGCTCAGTAGCGGTAGTGATCGGGCTTGTAGGGACCTTCCACGGGCACGCCGATGTAGTCGGCCTGCTCCTGACTGAGCCTGGTCAGGTGGGCGCCGATCTTGGCCAGGTGCAGACGCGCCACCTCCTCGTCCAGCTTTTTCGGCAGGACATAGACCTTGTGTTCGTAGTTCTCCCGATGATTGAAAAACTCGATCTGCGCCAGTACCTGATTGGAGAAGGAGTTGGACATGACGAAGCTGGGGTGGCCGGTGGCGCAACCCAGATTGACCAGCCGTCCCTCGGCCAGCAGGATGATGCGCTTGCCGTCGGGGAAGACGACATGGTGCACCTGGGGTTTGATCTCCTCCCAGGGGTACTTGCGGATGCCGGCGATATCGATCTCGTTGTCGAAGTGGCCGATGTTGCAGACGATGGCCTGGTCCTTCATCGCCGCCATATGGTCGTGGGTGATGATCATCTTGTTGCCGGTGGTGGTGACGAAGATGTCGCCAATGGGCGCCGCCTCCTCCATGGTCACCACGCGATAGCCCTCCATCGCCGCCTGCAGGGCGCAGATGGGATCGATCTCGGTGACCCAGACGGTGGCGCCGAGCCCGCGCAGGGACTGGGCGCAGCCCTTGCCCACGTCGCCGTAGCCGGCGACCACCGCGATCTTGCCGGCGATCATCACGTCGGTGGCCCGCTTGATGCCGTCGACCAGGGACTCGCGGCAGCCGTAGAGGTTGTCGAACTTGGACTTGGTGACCGAGTCGTTGACGTTCATGGCCGGGAACAGCAGGGTGCCCTGTTCCATCATCTGATAGAGCCTATGCACGCCGGTGGTGGTCTCTTCGGTGACACCCCGGATCGATTCGGCCATGCGATGGTAGCGTCGGGGATCCTCGTCGATGCTGCGCCTGAGCACGCCGAGAATCACCTGCCACTCTTCCGGATCGTCATCCTTCGGTTCCGGAACCGCGCCGGCGTTGGCGAACTCCACCCCTTTATGCACCAGCAGGGTGGCGTCGCCGCCGTCATCGAGGATCATGTTGGGCGTTTGGCCGTCGGGCCAGTTGAGCACCTGTTCGGTGCACCACCAGTACTCCTCCAGGGATTCGCCCTTCCAGGCGTAGACCGGAATGCCCTGGGCGGCGATGGCCGCCGCGGCGTGGTCCTGGGTGGAGAAGATGTTGCACGAGCACCAGCGGACCTGGGCGCCGAGGGCCACCAGGGTCTCGATCAGCACCGCAGTCTGAATGGTCATGTGCAGGGAACCGGTGATGCGCGCGCCCTTGAGGGGCTGTTCGCTGGCGTACTTTTCGCGGATCGCCATCAGGCCCGGCATTTCGGTCTCGGCGATGGCGATTTCACGGCGGCCATAATCGGCCAGGGCAATATCGGCGACCTTATAGTCGTTGAACTCACTCATGGTAATCATCTCCTGAATATCGTGAGTGAGCGCCGTTTTTTCTCGAACAGCGCCGGCGAGCCTGGCGGACAATCAGGGTCCGTTGCAACGCTCCTCGCCAGCGAGCTGCTAATTATGAACGAAGGTGGCGAAAATTTGAACGGCCCGCTTGTGCACAAGCTTGAGCGGTCGCTCGGTGAAGGGTGGGGCAGGGCCCCACCCTACAGTCACGATCGCGGTAGGGTGGGGGCCCTGCCCCACCGACAAGCGTCCAGAGTCCGCTGGTCTCTCCTTACAAGTCGAGTATCAGAAGTAGCCGACGACCGTTTCAGAGCCCGGCGTCGTCGCGCAGCGCGTCCGCCTTGTCGGTCAGTTCCCAGGTAAAGCCTTCGTCCTCGCGCCCGAAGTGGCCATAGGCAGCCGTTTTACGGTACTGGATCTTGTCCGTGTTGAGCAGATCGAGCATCTTCAGGATGCCGTAGGGGCGCAGGTCGAAGTGTTGGCGCACCAGTTCCACGATCTTCTCGTCGGCGATCTTTCCGGTGCCGAAGGTCTCGACCATGATCGAGGTGGGTTCGGCCACGCCGATGGCGTAGGAGACCTGGATCTCGCATCGCTCGGCCAGGCCGGCGGCGACGATGTTCTTGGCCACGTAGCGGCCGGCATAGGCCGCCGAGCGGTCGACCTTGGAGGGATCCTTGCCGGAGAAGGCGCCGCCGCCGTGGCGTGCCATGCCGCCGTAGGTGTCGACGATGATCTTGCGCCCGGTCAGGCCGCAGTCGCCCACCGGACCGCCGATGACGAAGCTGCCGGTGGGATTGATGTGGATCTTCTCCTGCGGACAGGCGTCGAGCCAGGCCTTGGGTAGTACCGGCTGGATGATGTTCTCCATCACCGCCTCGCGCAGATGGTCGTAGTCGATGTCGGGATCGTGCTGGGTGGAGAGGACCACCGCGCCGATGCCGACTACCTGTCCGTCTTCATACTGCAGGGTGACCTGGCTCTTGGCATCGGGGCGCAGCCAGGGCAGCACACCCGACTTGCGGATCTCCGACTGCCTCTGTACCAGACGATGGGCGTAGGTGATGGGGGCGGGCATCAGTACGTCGGTCTCGTTGGTGGCGTAACCGAACATCATGCCCTGGTCGCCGGCGCCCTGCTCCTCCGGGGCGCTGCGGTCGACGCCCTGGGCGATGTCGCCGGACTGCTTGCCGATCAGCGACATCACCGCGCAGGTGGAGCCGTCGAAGCCGACGTTGGAGCTGGTATAGCCGATGTCGCAAACGACTCCGCGCACCAGTTCGTCCAGATCGACCCAGGCCTCGGTGGTGATCTCCCCGGCGACGATGACGGCACCGGTCTTGATCAGGGTCTCGCAGGCGACGCGGGCCCGTTCCGGATGGGGGTCCTGCTTCAAGATAGAGTCCAACATGGCGTCCGAGATCTGGTCGGCGACTTTGTCGGGATGGCCTTCAGAGACTGATTCGGAAGTGAAGATATAGTTGTTTGCCATTAATGTTCCAGAAATCCTTTGAGTGGTATATACCTGTAAATTCAGGTTGTTGCTGCGTCTGCCCGTGGGCGTCATGGCTTGAATGCGAGAACCGGATTTTACACATCACCCTGCTTTTTGCATAATGCCCCACCCGAAATCAATGCATAGTATTGAAAGGAGCAATAATGGTATCCCTCGAGACCCCGATTTGTGATTTCGGCGTCCCCGCGCTCGATTTCTCCTTGCCCGGTGTCGACGGCAAGACCTGGACGCTGAAAGAGTGTGCCGGCGAGCGCGGCTTGCTGGTCATGTTCATCTGCAACCACTGCCCCTACGTCAAGGCGGTGCAGCAGCGGATCATAAGGGACGTGAAGGCGCTCAAGCCCCTGGGTATCAATGCGGTGGCGATCATGTCGAATGATCCGGCCGACTACCCTGAGGACTCCTTCGAGAACATGCAGCGCGTGGCGCGGGAGCTGGACTACCCCTTCCCCTATCTGCTCGACGAGAGTCAGGCCGTGGCCAAGGCCTACGGCGCCGTCTGTACCCCCGATTTTTTTGGGTATAACGCCGACCTGGAGTTGCAGTATCGTGGCCGGCTGGACGCGAGTCGCAAGCAGACGGCGCCCGATGATGTGCGCAGGGATCTCTTCGAGGCCATGAAACAGATCGCGGAAACCGGCCGGGGTCCGCAGGAACAGATCCCCAGCATGGGCTGTTCAATCAAGTGGCGGGATGCTCCAACAGATTGAAAGTGCAGGGTTTATTAGGATATTAGAATTTTCCATCAAGCGTGCTTATTGCCCCCATAAAGGCAGCTATTTTGCCCGGCGCACCCCCTTGAGTCAGAATAGACCGCCTTTTTCCGCATGCAGGCCAATAGAAATAAGCAAACGGCGTACGCGGATCGAACAAAAACCGCAGCAATGGGGTATCGCTTTACAGAATCCGGCGAATGATCGCCAATCAAAAATTTGTCTGCCTGGGCGCAGATAGTCGTCATTTACATTCAGGAGGGGTCAATGTCCTCACGTAGAGAACTTGCCAATGCCATTCGTGCGCTGAGTATGGATGCGGTGCAGAAAGCCAATTCAGGTCACCCGGGCGCGCCCATGGGCATGGCCGACATCGCGGAAGTCTTGTGGAACGGCCACATGAAACACAACCCGTCCAACCCGAACTGGGCCGACCGCGATCGATTCGTCCTCTCCAACGGACATGGCTCCATGTTGATCTACTCGTTGCTGCACCTGACCGGCTACGAGCTGACCATCGATGATCTGAAAAATTTCCGTCAGCTCCACTCCCGGACCCCGGGGCATCCCGAATACGGCTACGCCCCCGGCGTCGAGACCACCACCGGTCCCCTAGGTCAGGGCATCACCAACGCGGTCGGTATGGCGTTGGCGGAGAAGACCCTGGCGGCCCAGTTCAACCGGCCGGGCCATGAGATCGTCGATCATCACACCTATGTGTTCCTGGGTGACGGCTGCATGATGGAGGGTATCTCCCATGAGGCCTGTTCCCTGGCCGGTACCCTGGGCCTTGGCAAGCTGATTGCCTTCTGGGACGACAACGGCATCAGTATCGACGGCGAGACCGAAGGCTGGTTCACCGACGACACCGCGGGCCGATTCGAAGCCTACGGCTGGCATGTCATTCGTGACGTGGACGGCCACGACGCCGAC
>JBNLGI010000060.1:0-2873 GCA_050305975.1 Sedimenticolaceae bacterium
CATGCAACACATGGGGCATGACATGGGGGCGATGAGTCACTCCCAGCACCAGATGCCCGATGGAGAGATGATGTCGGGCATGGACCACAGCCAGCACGTCATGTCCGAAGGTACCACGATGGCAGGAATGGACCACAGCCAACACGCCATGTCCGAGGGTACCGCGATGGCGGGCATGGACCACGGCCAGCACGCCATGCCTGAAAGTGCCGCGATGGCGGGCATGGACCACAGCCAACACGCCATGTCTGAAGGTACCGCGACGGCGGGGATGGATCACAGCCAATACGACATGTCTAAAAGTACCGCAATGGCGGGAATGGATCACAGCCAGCATCAGATGCCGAATGGCCAGATGATGCCGGGTATGTCGCACGATGCGCAGCGGATGGCAATCAGCGGCGGTGTGGATCGAAGCAGGCTCAAGCCGAATCCGTCGGATTTCACCGCCGGTCCTGTCACCCATGCGAAGACCGAGTACGGTCCTCACATCGACATGCGTGCCGACGCGGCCCAATACCGGCTGGACGATCCCGGCGTCGGACTGCGCAACAACGGCCGCCGGGTGCTGACCTACGCCGATCTGCGCAACCTGCGGGTCTCCCCCGACATGCGCGAACCCGACCGGGAGATCGAGCTCCATCTCACCGGAAACATGGGGCGCTACATGTGGTCGATCGACGGGGTCAAGCACACCGACGCCGAGCCCCTGCGCTGGAAGCTGGGAGAACGGCTGCGCATCACCTTCGTCAACGACACCATGATGAACCACCCGATGCACCTGCACGGTATGTGGAGCGACCTGGAGACGGGGGACAACAACTTTATGCCGCGCAAGCATACGGTGATCGTGCAACCGGGATCGCGCATCAGCTACCGGGTGAGCGTGGATGCGCAGGGGGGCTGGGCCTACCACTGCCATCTGCTCTATCACATGCTCGGCATGTTCCGCACCGTCATTGTCAGCTGAGGAGGTTTACCCATGGAAAGAATAACAGTAGCCCTGCTGGCAATGGGATTGTCGCTGCCGGTCTTCGCCGGCGGCAAGGACGATCCGCTGGTCACCAAAGTGATGATCGACCAGTTGGAGACGCGCATCACCGACGGTCCCAACCCGCTGGTGCTGGAGGCGGACGCCTGGGTCGGTTACGACCTGAACAAGTTCTGGTTCAAGACCGATGTGGAGCGGGTCGACGGCGATACCGAGGAGGTGGAGGTGCAGCTGCTCTACAGCCGAGCGATCGCACCTTTCTGGGATTTTCAAGCCGGCTGGCGTCGCGATATCAAACCCAAACCGGAGCGTGATTACCTGGCCCTCGCCTTCAAGGGACTGGCTCCCTATCTGTTCGAGGTGGACGCCGGGCTGTTCATCGGCGAGTCGGGCCGGGTAAATGCGCGTCTGGACGCGGAGTACGAGTACATGTTCACCCAGCGCTGGGTGTTGGCGCCGGAACTGACGATGAATCTCTACAGCAAGGATGATGAAGAGCGGGGCATCGGCTCGGGGCTCTCCGACATGTCGCTCGGACTGCGTCTGCGTTATGAGATCCGGCGCGAGTTCGCCCCCTATATCGGCGTCAACTGGAGCAAACAGTTCGGCCATACCGCCGACTTCACCGAGGCCGAGGGCGAGGACACCAGCGACACCCAGATCGTGGCCGGTATCCGTGCCTGGTTCTGACCCAATGAAAGAATCGGATTTAGCCAATGCAGCCGATTCCAGGGATGGAAGGGTGCGATGTGGAAATAGGTATCAGAGAATGAA
This sequence comes from Sedimenticolaceae bacterium, assembly GCA_050305975.1. Taxonomy (GTDB): domain Bacteria; phylum Pseudomonadota; class Gammaproteobacteria; order Chromatiales; family Chromatiaceae; genus Thiodiazotropha. Next base: position 1,766 of record JBNLGI010000060.1, read on the forward strand.
GAGACGACTATGGTTCCCGTCATTGCTGCTGGTCGTGGTTACTTTGTCGGGATGCGGTGACAAGCAAACGGTATCAGCCGGAAGTGGCGATCCGACACCACGCATACCAATTCCTCCGTCTGAACGCTGGTATACCCTGGCGCAGGTGCAACGGGGTGATGATCTGTTTCAATCACACTGCGCCGAATGCCACCAGCCGGACGCCTCCGGCACCCCGGATTGGCGCACACCGCTGGCCAACGGGAAGTATCCGCCGCCGCCCCTCAATGGCACGGCCCACACCTGGCATCACCCCCTGTCCGTGCTGCGCCGGACGGTCAGGATAGGCGGTGTGCCGCTGGGCGGCACCATGCCGGGTTTCGCCGACAAGCTCACCGCCGGGCAGATCGACGACATCCTGGCCTGGGTCCAGACCCACTGGCCGGACGAGACCTACCGCATCTGGCACGAACGCAATACACAGGCCGAAAATCGAGTGCGGCCGATCAAAAAGGGCTGATGAAACCAATGGCTCTGGTTGAACGGCAATGGATTTGGTCTGAGCCGAACCAAATCGGTGGGGCAGGGCCCCACCCTACCCGAGCCCGTAGGGTGGGGCCCAGCCCCACCAAAAAGGCTTTTTCACAAATCACCATTCGATGGATGAATCCGAACACACCGAGGAGATAGCGATGAGCAAGAGAAACAACGAAAAGTCCAAAACAAGCGCCAAACTCGCAACCCTGGCAGTTTCATTGCTGGTGGGGGGCGCGCTGCTTGTCGGCGGACTGTTGATCGATCAACAGTCCGCCCAGGCGGAGGAGGTGGTGGTCTACAAGAGCCCCACCTGCGGTTGTTGCAAGGAGTGGGTCGGCCACCTGCGGAAGAACGGTTTCAAGGTCACCGTACACGACCGGCGCGACATGGATCCCGTCAAGCGCGCGATGGGTGTGCCCCAACGGCTGCAGTCCTGCCACACCGCGCAAGTGGGCGACTATGTGATCGAAGGCCATGTGCCCGCCGCCGACATCGTGCGTCTGCTCAGGGAAAAGCTGCCGGTCAAGGGGCTTACCGCGCCGGGTATGCCGATGGGTTCGCCGGGCATGGAGGGGCCGAGCAAGGATCCCTA
>JBNLGI010000061.1:0-8850 GCA_050305975.1 Sedimenticolaceae bacterium
TTCGACATCTTCTCGATGCCGCCGATCACCACCGGCTGGCCGTCTTCATTCAGCTTCGCCGACAGCGGACGCCCCTTGTCGTCGCGCTCCACGGCGACCTCGGCCGGGTTGTACCAGTGCTTGGAGCCGTCGGCCTGGTCCCGGTAGTAGGTGTCGGCCACCACCATGCCCTGGGTCAGCAGGCGGGTGAAGGGCTCGTCACTCTTCACCAGACCGGCGTCGCGCAGCAGCTTGTGATAGAAGCGGGCGTAGAGCAGGTGCAGTACCGCATGTTCGATGCCGCCGATGTAGTGGTCCACCGGCAGCCAGTAGTCGGCCCGTTCATCGAGCATGGTCTCGGCGTCGGGGCAGGTGTAGCGGGCGTAGTACCAGCTCGACTCCATGAAGGTGTCGAAGGTGTCGGTCTCCCGTTTCGCCTTACCGCCGCATTGCGGGCAGTCACAGTTGGCGAAGGCGGGATCGTCCTTGATCGGATTGATGGTCTGCTCATCGTAGACGATATCCTCCGGCAGGCGCACCGGCAGCGCTTCCAGCGGCACCGGCACGATGCCGCAGGCGTCGCAGTGGACCATGGGGATCGGCGTGCCCCAGTAGCGCTGGCGGGAGACGCCCCAGTCGCGCAGACGGAAGTTCTTGGTCTTGTGGCCCTTGCCCCGCTCCTGCAGCCACTCGGCGATGGCGTCGAAGGCGGCCTCGGAGGTCAGCCCGTTGAAGGGACCGGAGTCCTGCAGCACCCCCTTCTCGATGTAGGCGGCGGCCTGGATATCGACGCTGGAGCCGTCGGCCGGATGGATCACCTGTTTGATCGGGATGCCGTACTTGCGGGCGAAGGCGTGGTCGCGCTCGTCGTGGCCGGGCACGGCCATCACCGCGCCGGTGCCGTAACCCATGAGCACGAAGTTGGCGGCGTAGATCGGCACCGATTCGCCGCTCACCGGATGGATGGCGTTGATACCGAGCGGCATGCCCTTCTTCTCGATGGTCTCCAACTCCGCCTCCGAGGTGCCGCCCTGGCGGCACTCCTCGACGAAGGCGGCCAGTTCGGGATTGCCGTCGGCGGCCTGCAACGCCAACGGGTGCTCGCCGGCCACCGCCACGTAGGTGACCCCCATCAGGGTGTCGGGGCGGGTGGTGTAGATGGTCAGACCCTGGTCCGAACCCTCGATGCCGAACTCCATCTGCACGCCGAAGGAGCGGCCGATCCAGTTGCGCTGCATGGTGCGCACCTGCTCGGGCCAGCCCTCCAGGCGGTCGATCTCGTCGAGCAGTTCGTCGGCGTAGTCGGTGATCTTGATGAACCACTGGGGGATCTCGCGCCGCTCAACCAGGGCGCCGGAGCGCCAGCCGCGGCCGTCGATCACCTGCTCGTTGGCCAGCACGGTCTGGTCCACCGGATCCCAGTTGACCACCGCGTTCTTCCTATAGACCAACCCCTTGCGGAAAAGCTCGGTGAAGAGCCACTGCTCCCACTTGTAGTAGTCGGGGCTGCAGGTGGCCAGTTCGCGGCGCCAATCGTAGCCGAAACCGAGGCTCTTGAGCTGCGACTTCATGTAGTCGATGTTCTCGTAGGTCCAGGCGGCGGGGGCCGCCCGGTTCTTGCGCGCGGCGTTCTCCGCCGGCAGGCCGAAGGCATCCCAGCCCATGGGCTGCAGCACGTTCTTGCCCAGCATGCGCTGATAGCGGGCGATCACGTCGCCGATGGTGTAGTTGCGCACATGCCCCATGTGCAGCTTGCCGCTGGGGTAGGGGAACATGGAGAGGCAGTAGAACTTCTCCTTGCCGGCTTCCTCGCTGACCTCGAAGGTGCCGCTCTCCTCCCAGTGCTGCTGGACCTGGCGCTCGATGTCGCGGGGCTCGTACTTCTGCATGATCTGGCCTGAATCTCGATTGAAACGGGAAACGGGCAAGGATACCGCAGGCGATGGAATTCAAAAAGCGCGACGGGCCGATACCCGACCGGTTCGCAGACGCGATGACGGCGTTATCAGGAGGCCAGCTTGTGGGTCTGGTGGAGAGCGGCGAAGACCGATTCGATCACCGAACCGATCACCTGCGACCAGGCGGCGCCGACCCGGTCGCTGTAGGCTTCGTCGAAGGCGGCTACCGTATCGAGCAGGGCCGCCTGCCACATATCGAAGTGACGACGCTCGATCTGCAGCCGCTGATGGGTCCTGCCCAGCATCTCCAGGTAGTAGGTGATGCCCGGCTGTCCCTCTGCGGTCTGCGCCACCATCTCGAGGGTCGAGCGCAGCTTCTGCTTCAGCTGAGTCATGTCCCGGTGGTGAAAAATAGCAGCGATCTCCTCCGATTGAGCCATGAAACGGCCGTAGAAGCTATCGAAAAAGCCGTCACGGACAGTGACCCGCGCGAGGCTGTCACGAAAAAGATTGAGATCGCTTTGTTGCATGGACCCGTTATCGGCAGACCCAGACCGAACCTTTAAAAATCATTAAGAAACGATAGGTTGAGATTCTGCCCGAATCGACCATGATTAAGATGAACCAGCCGAGAATTCCTGCACTCTCCGGACAGCGCCTCCGGCGGGTCCAGAAAGGGGGGGAAGAGCATACGGGTCGGGATCGAGCGCTGTCCACCCCTTCCGACCCGCGTGTTCGCCGATTCCCATTCAGGCAGGACCAAGAAAAACGGCAGCTCTCGCCGTAAGGAGTGAACGATGGCCGAGCGCAACGAACAAGACCCCTTCGACAGACTCTCCGCCGCCTACGACAAGATCCTTCAAGATGTCCACGAGGCCATCGAATCGGCGCGCGACAACGCCCTGCCCGGTTTGAAGGAGTACCTGGACGACGCACGCGAAAAGATGGTTGAGCTGGGCGAGCTGAGCCGCGAAGAGGCGGAGAAGGTGGCCGGTTACGTGGAACGCGACATGAAGGATGCCGCCAACTATCTGCTGGAGACGGGGGAGCAGCTCTCCGCCTGGTGGCGATTCGACATGCAGCAGATAGAGAACCGCATGCTGGAGATGTTCACCAGCGTGGCCGACCAGACCAAGTTGGAGCTGGCCAAGTTCTCCCAGCGGGCCCGGGGCGCCTCGCTCTACCATACCGGTGAAATAACCGGTCCCGGCACCCTGGCCTGTACCGGCTGCGGCAAAGAGATTCACTTCAAAAAGACGGGGCATATCCCGCCCTGCTCAGGTTGCAAGGGGACCGAATTCCAGCGTACCGCACGCTAGCCCGATTGCTTCATCCGGGAATGCGACGATCGCACAGGATCGCCGTTCAGTCGGGATTGCGCTTGAATCGAGAGCGGGCTGTTGATGATGAGGTAACCATCAGCTGACGAAACGGGCGAGATCAGCGCAGGTCGCCGCATTTGGCTGAAGTTAAGGAAAAACACCGAGACCCGGCGGTGCGATTCCCATCAAGTGATCGGGCGGCAGATTCGGGCCCTACGCACATCCCAATCGACCGGACCACGAGCCGACTCGCAGTCAGCGGCGCGCTGTGCGCTTCGGGCTCTTCTTGACCGCCTTCTTCTTAACCGCCTTCTTCTTGGCGCTCTTCTTGCTGACAACCGGCTTCCCGGAGATCGCCTTTTTGACCACCTTCTTGTTGGCGGCGGCCGGCTTCTTTGCCGTCACCTTGACGGCCGGTTTTTTCTTGCTCGCGGAACCGAGCGCCACAGCCTTTGTCGCCGGTTTTTTGGCGACAGCTTTCTTGATCACGCCTTTCTTGGGCACAGCTTTCTTGGGCGCTGACTTCTTTGTCACAACCTTCTTGCCAGCCACGCTCTTGCTGACACGCTTTTTGGCTGCATCCGGTTTGGTCTTGGTCGCTGCGGGGCGCTTGTTCGCAGACTTCTTGAGTCCGCTCTGCTTCGTGGTTTTCGGCCCTGGGGCACGCTGTTTGGCGCTCGAACCGGCTGTCGAAGAGGGTCTGGCGGTCGTCTTTTTCGCCGCCGCCTTTTTGGCTGTTTTCTGCGCAGGCGGGCGTTTCGATTCGGCAGGCCTGGTACCCGGCTTGCCGGAGGCGGCCGCTTTTTTCGCCAGCTTGGGTGCCGGCGCCTTTTTCACGACGGCCTTTTTCGCGGTTTCCGGCCGTTCAGCGCCGGCCTTGCCAGATTTCGCGGCTTTTGGCTTGCTCACATCAGATTTGGCGCGGGGCTCCACCTTGGCCGGTTGCGCGGGGGATGCGGTCGCCACGCGCGCACTGAGGGGTTTGCCGCCGGCCGCCTTCCTGACCCGGGGAGCGGCGCTCGGGGCCTTTTTGGCGCTGGCTTTGGCCGGCTTCTTCGCCCCCGCCTTTTTTGACTTGCTCTCTGCTGTCGACCTGTCCGGTTGGGGGGTCCTGTCAACTGACGGCGCTGGGGATTGCGACGGCGGCTCGGCGGGAGCCGGCTCGGCGGGACGCTCGGCAGCGGACTGTTGGCTCAACCATCGGTCGATGACCTGACAGCTGCGTTCGAACACCGCCTCCACCTCGCCTTCGCCATCGACCCGCAAGACTTTGCCCTGCTTGCCGTAGTGGCTGAGCAAGGGGCCGGTGAGGTGATCGAAGACATGCAATCGGCTGCTGACAGTCTCCTCCGTGTCGTCAGCCCGCTGATGCAGGCGACCGCCACAGAGGTCACAGACATCCTCGACCGCGGTGGGCTGGGTGTAGATATTGTATTCCGCCCCGCAGGAGCGGCAGGTGCGGCGCCCCACCAAACGCTCCATCAGGGCGTCGGTCTCGATCTCGAACAGGAGGAGGTAATCGAGAGGGAGCGCCAACTCATCGAGCAGCTCGTCGAGGGTCAGGGCCTGCAGCAGGTTGCGGGGAAAGCCATCGAGGATGAATCCGTTGGCGAGATCGTCCTTGACCAGGCGCTCCTGGAGAAGGCCGAGGACCACATCATCAGTCAACGGTTGACCCGCCTGTTGCTGCAGACGGAGCTGCACTCCTCGCTCGCTCTCCTCCGCCAGAGCCTGCTTCACCAGCTCGTTGGAGTTCACCACGGTCAGTCGGTATTTTTCAGCCAACAGGCTGGTCTGGGTCTTCTTACCGGAACCCGGCGCTCCCAGTATGACTATTCTCATCCCCTTACCTCAAAAGCCACAGAGCTGTTAAACCTTAGCTGTAAAATCCATTTAAATCAGTCGATTACAGCCTCACAGACAAGCAACACTGCCATCATGCCCTGTGCCTCAAAGCTGGGTTCAGAAGGACTCAAGCGCTCTCTGTTTATCGTTATGAATTAGGAAATTCCATGGCTGCATCCAAGTTTTGGATTAGTCGCCACCCGCGAGCTTGGGTAAGCTAATCCAACATTTCCTGTAAAGTCAACGGACTTTGCAGGCTCCCAATCATGAACCGCACCAACCTCCTGGGCATGTGGTAACAGAGCCATACCCGGAGGCAGATGGACCTTTGCGGGGACGATCGAACACAGGAAGTGGGTCCGTATGTACTCTGTGGGCCAATTGGACTATGCTTTTCCGCCTCGCGAGTTGAGTAATCGCAGAACATCCTTCATGCCAGAAATCCCGGATATAACAGATTCAGAGCACTGGATCATCGACACCACCCTGACCGAGCGCTACGGCCGCAAGGTGGAGACCCAGATCGCCGATGCGGAGATCCGCCTCATGCCCTCGGACCGCGAGCTGAGCAGCTGCCCGGTGGTCTACTGGAACGAGGGGGGCTGCAACTTCATCGTCTTCAAGACTGGCAGCCGCAAATACCGCTGCCAGTTCTTCTACCGGGGCTATCAGCAGTACGGCACCGGCGTACACGAGTACGACGACCTCACCGAATGCATCGTCTCCCTGCTCCAGGCCCAGGCCGACCACGAGGCCAAGGAGCGTGGCGACCTCTGATTTCATCCATCCACCCGAATAAATAGAACCATTGATTACAGAAGGGGATCAGAAAATGACAGCAAAGAATGCGTTTTACGCCCAGTCCGGCGGCGTCACGGCCGTGATCAACGCCTCCGCGGCGGGCGTTATCGAGACCGCTCGCCAGCATCCGGACAAGATCGCCAATGTCTACGCCGGTCGCAATGGCATCATCGGCGCCCTGACCGAGGACCTCATCGACACCAGCGCCGAGTCGGCCGAGGACATCGCCGCGCTCAAACATACCCCCTCCGGCGGCTTCGGCTCCTGCCGCTTCAAGCTCAAGAGCCTGGAGGAGAACAAGCGCGAGTACGAGCGCCTGATCGAGGTCTTCAAGGCCCACAACATCGGCTACTTCTTCTATAACGGCGGCGGTGACTCCGCCGACACCTGCTACAAGGTCTCCCAGCTCTCCGAGAAGATGGGTTTCCCGGTACAGGCGATCCACGTACCCAAGACCGTCGACAACGACCTGCCGATCACCGACAACTGCCCCGGCTTCGGCTCAGTGGCCAAGTACATCGCGGTCTCCACCCTGGAGGCCTCCTTCGACGTGCGTTCCATGGCCGCCACCTCGACCAAGATCTTCGTCATCGAGGTGATGGGCCGCCACGCCGGTTGGATCGCCGCCGCCGGCGCCCTGGTGGAGGACAACGGCATCCCGGTGGTGACCCTCTTCCCGGAAGTGGAGTTCGACCAGGAGAAGTTCCTGGCCGCGGTCGACGCCAAGGTCAAGCAGCACGGCTTCTGCACCATCGTGGTCTCCGAGGGCTGCCACTGGCCCGACGGCAAGTTCCTGGCCGAGCAGGGCACCCGCGACTCCTTCGGCCACGCCCAGCTGGGCGGTGCCGCGCCGGTGGTCGCCAACATGATCAAGGACGCCCTGGGCTACAAGTTCCACTGGGCGGTGGCCGACTACCTGCAGCGCGCTGCGCGCCACCTGGCCTCCGAGTCCGACGTGGAGCAGGCCTATGCCCTGGGCAGGGCGGCGGTGGAGAAGGCCCTGGAGGGCAAGAACTCCATCATGCCGACCGTGGTGCGTGAATCCTCCAGCCCCTACAAATGGAGCATCGGCGAGGCCCCGCTGAGCGAGGTGGCCAATGTGGAGAAGATGATGCCGCTCGATTTCATCACCGAAGACGGTTACGGTATCACCGACAAGTGCAAGGAGTACCTCTACCCGCTGATCAAGGGCGAGGCCTACCCTCCCTACAACGAGAACGGCATGCCGGACTATGTCACCCTCAAGGGGGTATCGGTACCGAAAAAGCTGGAAGCTTTCGAACTATAAATAACGACAATCGGGGGGGCTGTTCACAGCCCCCTTTTTGTTCAACCCCCTTGAGTGGGCTGTGACTCAGGCGGTCGCCATGACGCCAACCCGAGTTCGTGGAGGCGGCCGACTCACGGATATGAATTTGAGAAACCGGTTTTCAATCATCCCAGGAGGAGCACCAAGTGAGCACTGAACTGATTTTCGCCCTGGCCTGTGCATTCGCCGCACTCGCCTACGGCTTCCTGTCCGTGAAATGGATACTCGCCCAGCCCGAGGGCAATGAGCGCATGCGAGAGATCGCCAGCGCCATCCAGGAGGGCGCCTCGGCCTATCTCAACCGCCAATACACCACCATCGGCATCGTAGGCCTGATTCTCTTAGTCGTACTCTGGTACTTCCTCGGCACCGCCACTGCCATCGGCTTCGCCATCGGCGCCATCCTCTCAGGCGCCGCCGGCTATATCGGCATGAACATCTCGGTGCGCGCCAACCTGCGCACCGCCGAGGCGGCCAACAAGGGCATCAACGCCGCCCTTCAGATCGCCTTCCGCGGCGGCGCCATCACCGGCCTGCTGGTAGTCGGCCTGGGCCTGCTTGGGGTGGCCGGCTACTACGCCATCCTAATCGCCATGGGCGTTGAAGATCCGCTGCATCCGCTGGTGGGTCTCGCCTTCGGTGGCTCCCTGATCTCCATCTTCGCCCGACTCGGCGGCGGCATCTTCACCAAGGGCGCCGATGTGGGCGCCGACATCGTGGGCAAGGTGGAAGCCGGCATCCCCGAGGACGATCCCCGCAACCCGGCGGTCATTGCCGACAATGTGGGCGACAACGTGGGCGACTGCGCCGGCATGGCCGCCGACCTGTTTGAGACCTATGCCGTGACCGTGGTCGCCACCATGCTGCTGGGGGGACTGCTGATGGCAGACTCCGGTCCCGCGGCCGTGCTCTATCCGCTGGTACTGGGCGGCGTCTCCATCCTCGCCTCGATTGTCGGCACCTTCTTCGTCAAGGCCAAGGCCAGCGACACCAACGTGATGCCGGCTCTCTACAAGGGCCTGATCGTCGCCGGCGCCCTGGCGGCGGTGGCTTTCTATTTCGTCACCGACGCCATGATGAACGGGGTGGGCGGCTTCAACACTATGCAGCTGTTCGGCTCCGCCCTGATCGGCCTGGTGCTGACCGCCGCCATGGTGGTGATCACCGAGTACTACACCTCCACCGAGTACGCCCCGGTGCGCCACATCGCCGAGGCCTCCACCACCGGTGACGGCACCAACGTGATCGCCGGCCTGGGCGTCTCCATGAAGGCCACCGCCGCGCCCGTACTGGCTGTCTGCGCCGCCATCTGGGGCGCCCACGACCTGGCCGGCCTCTACGGCATCGCCATCGCCGCCACCTCCATGCTCTCCATGACCGGCATTATCGTCGCCCTCGACGCCTATGGCCCGATCACCGACAACGCTGGCGGCATCGCCGAGATGGCCGAGCTGGACGAAAAGATCCGCAACATCACTGACCCGCTCGACGCGGTGGGCAACACCACCAAGGCGGTGACCAAGGGCTACGCCATCGGCTCCGCCGGCCTGGCCGCCCTGGTGCTGTTCGCCGACTTCACCAGCACCCTGGAGCACGCCGGCAAGACCATCACCTTTCCGCTCTCCGATCCTGCCGTACTGATCGGTCTGTTCATCGGCGGCCTGGTGCCCTACCTGTTCGGCTCCATGGCCATGGA
>JBNLGI010000062.1:0-2233 GCA_050305975.1 Sedimenticolaceae bacterium
ATGACGAGCCGACAGATCAGCCTCGCACTGGATACCCAGTTTGATCGGATCGGTTCGATGATGTTCGTCAGGACGGTCGTCACCGACGACAAGGGCGAAGCGATGCATGACACGGACAACGGTCAGCGGATTGTCGAGGACGATGGTTGTTGAGAGGGTCGACCCACACCCTGGCTTCAGATTGTAAGCCTGGAACCGAAGCGCTCCTTGCTGATGCCCCTCGAGCGCCCTTTCGCAGTCACCGGCTTCGGCCTTCAGTCAGCACCATCCTGCAGACCATTTCACCGACAGCGTAGCCGTGTTCCGTGCACCAGGGAGAGGGTGATCTCCTCCGCCGAAAGGCTTGCGGGGAAGTAGGTGCCGGAGATCTTGGCGCTGTTGATGCTCGCACCCTCCAGATTGGTATGGGTGAGATCGAGGCCGCGCAGGTCCGCATGGCGCAGGTAGGTGTTGCTCAGATCCAGATCCCTGGCATCGAGCCCCCGCAGATCGGTTCCCCGCAGGTCCGCGCTGCGCAGATCGCAACTCTCTCCGGCGGCGCGCCGACGGTTGAACTCATCCACCCGCCCCTCTTTGAGCAGCATATACATAGGGTCTTTCTTTACTTCCGGCGTTTGCATCGTTTCTGTTTCCCTGTATTGATCCAGAAAGGCTGTCAGTGTGTCTGCCATAAGAATAGCCAATCCTGACTCGGACGTTGAGAGTCTTTCGGTGCGGCAAACCGCACCCTACGGGCGGTCCAAGGGCAGGGTGCGGCTTGGCGTACCGAGCGGGCCATCGGGGGGGAGTCGCTGGTCTGTCACCCCCTTTCTTTTCTGTTGAATTTACTGATAATCGCATCTAGCATTGAAAATACCAATATTGCCGGAAACCCTAATGGCCAGTACACCGCAGATCCACTACAAACAGAATCGCCTGAAGCAGCTGCGCGCCTTCTGTCACGCCGCCCAGACCGGCTCCATCAGCGAGGCCGCCGAGCGGCTCTATCTGAGCCAGCCCACCGTCTCCCTGCAGATCCAGGCCCTGGAGCGGGAGCTGGAGACGGTGCTGTTCGAGCGTCGGGGCCCCAAGATCAAGCTGACTCCGGAGGGCGAGACCCTCTACAAGCTCTCCCAGCCCCTGGTGGAGGGGATGGACAAACTGCAGGAGACCTTCGCCGCCTCCTGCGGCAAGCTGGAGAGCGGCGAGTTGAATATCGCCGCGGGCGAGTCGACCCTGCTCTATATCCTGCCCGAGCCGGTACGCCGTTTCGCCGAGCGCTATCCCGGCATCCGGGTCAAGCTGCACAACGTGACCGGGCGTGACGGCATGGCCATGCTGAGGGCGGACGAGACCGATCTGGCGGTCGGCTCCATGATCGATATTCCGGATGACGTGACCTTCAAGACCGTGGTCGATTACGCGCCGGTGCTGATCACGCCGCGAAACCATCCGCTGGCCAAGAAGGAGAACATCCGCCTGCACGACATCAGCCCCTACGGCCTGATCCTGCCGCCTCACCACCTGAGCACCTGGCGGATGGTCGACCTGGTCTTCAAACAGCACAACGCCAGCTACAACGTGACCCTGGAGGCCGGCGGCTGGGAGGTGATCAAAAAGTACGTGGAGATCGGTCTCGGCATCTCCATCGTCACCGATGTCTGCCTGACCGGTGAAGAGCAGATCGAGATCATTCCGCTGGACGAGTACTTCCCGAAACGCAGCTACGGTATCGTGCAGCGCCGCGGCAAGTTTCTCTCGCCCCAGGCCAAACGCTTTCTGGAGATCATGCAAGAGGTTTTCAACTGAAGGTGATCGCTGGGCCGGGGACCTCGGCTTGCTACACTATTAAATTGATAACCGGAACGACAGGCGCATCATTGCGGTGAGACGGTCGATTCGATCGTCACCGCTGTGGTCGATCCAGTCTGAGGTCAGCCGGTAAACCCGACGCGATCTAATGCTCAAAAGTATTCAATCCCGCTCCGGCGAACCCGCCTGTTTGAGCGACGCGTCTCCCTCGATCAATCCGGAGTAAGCGACCGTGACCAGCGAAGAGAATCGCCCCCCCGCCAAGGCCTTGTACCTGAAAAAAAGAGTCTGGATCACTACCGGAGCCGCGCTCGCGCTGGCGCTGTTGATACTGGTCTCCCTGCCCTACGGCATCCAGTTCGGCCTCGCCGATTTCCTCGAGCAGCACGGGGCGCGCCAGGTCCAGATCCGGAATATCGATTTCAATCCCTTCACCGGCCGC
>JBNLGI010000063.1:0-41728 GCA_050305975.1 Sedimenticolaceae bacterium
AGTTTTGAGTTAGCGTGTTCGCTACGCTCACAAGTTTATATCCCCCCCTCTCCCTGGCCCTCTCTCGCAAGGGGAGAGGGGACGCAGTGATTAAGCGCCAACGCGAACAAACAGCTCGATTGCACGGGCTGACAGTAAGCATTCGATGCACTCGAACAGCACTTCCCCTCTCCCCTTGCGGGAGAGGGCCAGGGAGAGGGGATCAAATGGTTGTGAGCGAAGCGAACCCCTCAACTCAAAACTCATAACTCACAACTCAAAACTCTTCAGCTTCAGAAATCGACCGGCGAGGTGGCCCCCTGCTCGGAATGGGGCGGCGCCACGAACCAGGCCAGCTTCTCCTGCAGTTCCACCACACGGCCGACGATGATCAGGGTCGGCGGTTTCGGCTTATCCCTCTCGACTATGCCCTGGATGGTCTCCAGGGTTCCGGTGAAGACCCGCTGCATGTGGGTGGTGCCCTGCTGGATCAGGGCGATCGGCATGTCACCCTCCACCCCGTGGGCCTGCAGTTCGCGACAGATCACCGGCAGGCCCACCAGCCCCATGTAGAAGACGACAGTCTGGTTGGGCTGGGCCAGCATCGACCAGTTGAGGTTCATGCTGCCGTCCTTGAGATGGCCGGTGACGAAGGTCACCGACTGCGCGTAGTCCCGATGGGTGAGTGGGATGCCCGCATAGGAGGCGCAGCCGGCGGCGGCGGTGATGCCGGGAATTACCTGGAAGGGCACGCCCTCTGCCGCCAGGGTATCGATCTCCTCGCCGCCACGGCCAAAGATAAAAGGATCGCCGCCCTTCAGCCGCAGCACCCGCTTGCCCTGTTTCGCCAGGCGGGCCAGCAGCTTGTTGATCTCTTCCTGGCGCATGGTGTGCTTGTCCCGCTCCTTACCGACATAGATATGCTCGGCATCGTGGCGGGTCATCTCCAGGATTGGTTTGGCCACCAGGCGGTCGTAGACCACCACGTCGGCCTGCTGCATCAGACGCAGGGCGCGGAAGGTCAGCAGATCGGGGTCGCCGGGACCGGCGCCGACGAGATAGACCTCGCCCGTCGCCTGCGAAATCGAGCTGTTGGCCAGTGCCTGCTCCATCAGCTGGTTGGCTTCGGCGTCATGTCCCGAAAAGACCCGCTCGGCGACTCCGCCCTCCAGCGCACGCTCCCAGAACAGTTTGCGATCGGCCGGATTGGCGAAGGTCTCCTTGACGCGCTGACGAAAACGGCTGCAGAGATCGGCCAGGCGGCCGTAACCGGCTGGAATCAGCGACTCCAGACGGGAGCGGATCAGTCGGGCCAGCACCGGTGAGGCGCCACCGGTGGAGATGGCCGCCACCACCGGTGAACGGTCGATCACCGAAGGCAGGATAAAACTGCACAGCTCGGGCTGATCCACCACATTGACAGGAATGTTCCGCGCTCCCGCCAGCTGCGAGATGCGGCGGTTGATGTCGGCACTGTCGGTGGCGGCAATCACCAGAAAGGCGCCGTCGAGATCCTCTTCTTGGAACTCGCGCGCCTGGTGACCGAGCTGTCCCATATCGCGCCAGATGGTCAGATTGGGGGTCAGTTGCGGTGCTACCAGGATGACATCCGCACCCGACTTCAACAGTGAGGCCGTCTTGCGCTCAGCTACGTTGCCGCCGCCGACGACGAGACAGCGCTTGTTTCTGATGTCGAGAAAGATAGGGAAAAAATCCATGGTATTCAGCCTGATAGTTATTGGAGCCTATCTCGCAGTCCCGTATTCGGGATTGCAGGACAGGCGCCTGGAGCAAAACCCTGCCGGGAGCGCCGGGTGACTTTAGCACGTCTCAAATCATGGGTTAACCAGGACTATCAGGGATAATCCGGGTTGCAATATTTAAACACATTAATATACTAATACGCCTTCACTTTCCATTTTGAGGCGGTCAATTCGATGATGATTAAAGAAATCGACGCATACGATCTGCAAGCACGCATCGCGGCCGGCGATGAGTTCATACTGCTCGATATCCGTAGCGCCGGTGAACTGGCTCAGGGCATGCTGCCGGATGCTGATCACCTTCCCATGCATCTGATCCCCCTGCGCATCAGCGAGCTGCCCAAGGATAAGGACGTGGTCCTCTATTGTCACAGCGGTGCCCGCTCTTACCATGCCTGCGCCTATCTCGCGCAACAGGGCTATGACAATGTCATCAACCTGCGCGGCGGAATTCTGGGTTGGGCGCGTTCCGGTTATCAGCTGATCACGAGGATGGCGAGCTAACTTCCTGATTCGTGGCGGGATAAAATATAGGTTATTCCTGCATAAAAAAGACTTGACGGCCGCTTTGCTTGCGTTTCACAAGAGCATGTCATATAAAAGCCCGTCTGAGTTTTTTCCAACATACTAAAACATCGATATTTAGCTGGAGGTCATACCATGGCAGATTTTGATCAAGAACTGGACGCAAGCGGACTCAACTGCCCCCTGCCGATCCTGCGTGCGAAGAAAACCCTGAATGGTATGGAATCTGGCCAAGTCTTGCACATCATTGCCACCGATCCCGGTTCAGTGAAGGACTTCGAGGCCTTCGCCAACCAGACCGGCAACGAGCTGATGGAATCCAAGGAAGTGGGCGGCAAGTTCGAATTTCTGATCAAAAAGGCCTAACAGCCCGGGATCAGACCCTATTATTAGGAGACGAATACGATGTCGGACGAAAAAAAGCTGGCCATCATTGCCACCAAAGGCTCGCTTGATTGGGCCTATCCTCCTTTCATTCTCGCTTCAACCGCCGCTGCACTGGGCTATGAGACCGAGATCTTTTTTACCTTCTACGGCCTGCAGCTGCTGAAGAAGGATCTGGACCTCGAAGTGACCCCCCTGGGTAACCCCGGTATGCCGATGCCCATGGGCATGGACAAATGGTTCCCCGTGCTCGGTCTTGCACTGCCGGGCATGCAGGGCATGATGACCAGCATGATGAAGAAGAAGATGGCATCCAAGGGTGTAGCCGATCTTGCAGAGCTGCGAGAGCTGTGCCAGGAGGCCGAAGTGAAACTGATCGCCTGTCAGATGACCGTTGACCTGTTCGAGCTCAATACAGCTGAATTTATCGATGGTATCGAGTATGCCGGCGCAGCTCGCTTCTTCGAGTTTGCCGGTGAAAGTGATATCTGCCTTTACATCTAACCCGTTGTAAAATGCAGTCACGGCGCCGCCCCACAAGGGCGGCGTTTTTTTGTGCAAAAAAAAGCCCCGTGTTGACGGGGCTTTCGTATACCGCAGGTGCAGGCAACGGCTACATGAATTTCTTGGTTACGCCCACGCCGAACAGGTGCACGCTCGACTCGTAGGTGCCGTTGACCGCCGTCGTGCCGTTGGTTTCCGGGTAACCGAGAATGGCGTTGTTGTCAGCTGCTGTTTTCGTTGAGTTGACTGTCCTGTCATCGAATTTAACGTACATGTAGCCGGCGTCGATGGTCCAGCCGCCGCTGAGGGTGTGGCCGATTCCCAGGCTGAACAGCTGACGATCGGAATCAGGAATTCTGGGACTGAAATAGTCGTCATCCTGGGGTGTTTCGTCGAAGGTGTAGCCGACTCTCAGCTGCGTCGCCGGTGAGATATCGTAGGTGGCCCCGAGCCGGTAGGCGTTGGCGTCATCCCAGTTGTTGGTGCTGGTGACCAGATTGACCCCATACTGATTCTCGTCGATGATCAACTGGTCGAAGGAACTCCATCCGGTGCGGGTGTAATCGAATTCAATGCCCAGTTTGTCTGTGGTTTGGTGCCTGACGCCGAGCTGCAGGCGAGAGGGCAGATCGAGGTCTGCGTTGACATTGGCCGATCCGAGGGGGGTCTCGATATTCCCCTCGACCGGGATGTGCGCCTCGGAGTGGTAACTACCGCCGAAGGTCCAGTTCCCCTGTCTCACCATCAAGCCGAGATTGAAACCCGCGCCACGACCGTCACCCTTGAGATCGACGGCCGGGTTTGAACCCGGGGTGCCGGCATTGACGACGCTGTTGAAAATCACCTCGCGCATGTCGTAAATATCCACACCACCGGCAAGACTGACATTGTCGTTGACCTTATAGGAGACGCTGGGAGTGAGTGCGACAATTTCAAGATTGCTCTTGGTCGGGATGGTGGAGCCGCCGGGGTATTGGGCATCGAAGGTCCCTGCTCCCCACTCCGTCTCGAGCCCGAATGGGGCATTGACAGACACGCCGATGGCCCAGTTCTCGCTCAGCGTGCTGTGCGCCGTGATCGACGGAATGGCGACTCTGTCATTCGCATCGCTGTCGACTGATCCTGAGCCGGTATCCACCGAGAGATCGGGCTTCACCAGCAACACTCCGAAAGCCAGAGAGTTGCCTTCGTGGAACGACATGGCGGCGGGGTTATAGGCGATTGCAGCCTGCATCTCTGGATTTGCGACGAGCGCGTTGGATAGTGCCAAGCCGGTAACGTTGAGCTCCGGAACGGCGAATCCCGATGCCTGCACGGCAGGCTTGAATGTGATCAGGGTCGCACCACAGGCGATCGCCAGGAGAGAACGGGAAAAGATCTTCTTATCATGCATCAGCCACCTCCGCCGTGGTCTCTACTTGTCTGTTATTGTCTCCTCGTCCCGGCTTCTGAAAGGTTGAGCCGGGGAGTGTTTGATGATCGCCCCTGACGGGGCTGTATCGTCCTCCGCGGGAAGATTCTATGAGAGGCTAGAAGATATTTGTCTAAAAAGCCACAAATTTTGCATGCGGAATCGGTGCTTGAAAGTCGGCCTGATGATCGCTGTTTGCAGGGGAGCTGCCGATCTCCACGATATCCTCCGTTGTCGCTCCCATAGTCTGGCAAGTTGTGGTATAAACTGAGCTTATCACAATAAAGAATGACTAATTAGGCGTCTACTACTATGGCGGATCGAAGACTACAGGTATTCCATACCGTTGCCCGGCTTCTAAGTTTCACCAAGGCGGCGGAAACCCTTCATATGACCCAACCCGCGGTGACCTTCCAGGTTCGACAGCTGGAAGAGTACTTCAACACCCGGCTGTTTGATCGCACTCACAACCGGATCAGTCTGACTGAGGCCGGGGAGCGGGTCTATGAATATGCGGACCGGATTTTTGATCTCTATAACGAGATGGAAAACTCGGTGCGGGAGATGACGGGGGAGATCAGAGGCGCCCTCACCATCGGCGCCAGCACCACCATCGCGGAGTATATGTTACCCGCCCTGTTGGGGGACTTCGGTGCCCGTTATCCGGAAGTGACCATCCATTTGCGGGTCTCGAATTCGGAAGGTATCGTCTCCATGGTGGAGAACAACACCATCGATCTGGGCGTGGTCGAGGCCCCGGTCGGGAACAAGAATCTGGTGGTGGAAGTCTGCCGTCTGGATCAGCTGGTGGCCATCGTGCCACCCAACCATGACCTTGCCGAAAAGGAATCTGTGGCGATCGACGAGCTGCTTGAATACCCCTTCATCTGCCGTGAAGAGGGCTCCGGTACCCGCGAGGTGATCAACGACTACCTGAACCAGAATTGCAGCACGGCGCTGAATATCTCGATGGAACTCGGCAGCCCGGAGGCCGTCAAGGGAGCGGTCGAGGCGGGTATGGGTGTATCCGTGGTGTCACGAGCGACGATCCAGAAAGAGTTGAAACTCGATACCTTGAGGGCAATCAACCTGGTGCCCAAGCTCGAGCGTCCCTTCTCCTTTGTTCATCAGAAACAGAAATTCAGATTGCGCGCGATGGAGGAGCTGCTCGATTTCGCACGCGAATATTGCGAGGATCACGCCGAAGAGAAACTCTGATGTGGCGCGTCCTCTGTGATTGACAAAGGTCCACAGATAGCAGTACACAGGTCTTCCCCGTTGGTGGTATCCCGGTGCCTGCCAACTGATCCCGGCGAGGAGTCACCATTGTGCAGTTCGTGCCCAAGCAGCAAAATTTGAAGCCGGAGCAGCGCCGTCTGCTGTCGCTCTTCGAAAGTCTCGATGGGCAGGACCGAGAGATGCTGTTGGCGTTTGCCGAATTTCTGCAGGCGCGCCAGACCTCCGCCGACAGTGTCGATGAGGTGCCCGCCTCGGCACACCAGCCCAAGTCCATCGAGCGACCGGAAACGGAGTCGGTGGTCAAGGCCATCAAACGGCTTTCGGAAACCTACTACATGCTGGAACGGGGCCAGCTGCTCGATCAGACCTCGTCGCTGATGATGTCGCATGTGCTCCAGGGTCGGGATGCCACCTCGGTCATCGATGAGCTGGAGATCGTCTTCAGTCAGCACTATGAACGCTATCTACAGCAGTATGACAATGACTAAGTCTGGAGGAGTTTGCAGCGGGAGTCATCGATGCAGGTCATAACCGATTGGTTCAAACGCTACTTCTCCGATCCTCAGATCGTCTTTCTGACGTTGTTTCTGCTCTTTTTCTTTGGTGTCGTCATCACCATGGGCGACATGCTGGCGCCGGTACTGGCAAGTATCGTCATCGCCTATCTCCTGGAAGGGGTTGTGGGCTTGCTGGAGCGGCGTTCAGTGCCGCGGCTGATTTCCGTGATCATCGTCTTCATCCTGTTCATGCTGTTCGTCGCCCTGGTGCTGCTCGGTCTGCTGCCGCTGCTGTCGCGCCAGATAACGGAATTCGTCCAGCAGCTGCCGACGATGATCTCTACGGGGCAGAAGGCGCTGATGCAGTTACCGGAGCGATACCCCGATCTCATACCCCAGGATCAGGTGGATCAGCTGATCCGTCAGATCCGCAATGATATCGCCTCTTTCGGACAACAGGCCGTGTCCTGGTCACTGGCCTCGGTGGTGGGTGTCATCACCCTGATCGTCTATCTCATCTTGATGCCGCTGTTGGTGTTTTTTTTCCTCAAGGACAAGAAGCTGATCATCGGCTGGATGGTCCAGCACCTGCCTCGCCACCGCAAATTCGCCGGTACCGTCTGGAAAGACGTGGACCGACAGATCGCCAACTACGTGCGGGGCAAGTTCTGGGAGATCATCATCGTGTGGGCCGCCAGTCTGCTGACCTTCACTCTGCTTGGGCTGAATTATGCATTGCTGCTGGCGGTGATGGTGGGACTCTCCGTCATCATCCCTTATATAGGTGCTGCGGTGGTGACCTTGCCGGTGCTGTTCGTGGCCTGGTTCCAGTGGGGGTGGGGGTCGGATTTCGCCTGGTTGGCGGTAGCCTATTTCGTGATTCAGGCGCTGGATGGCAACGTACTGGTGCCGCTGCTCTTTTCGGAGGTGGTCGATCTCCATCCGGTGGCAATCATCGTGGCTATACTGGTGTTTGGTGGGATCTGGGGATTTTGGGGGGTCTTCTTCGCCATTCCGCTTGCCACCCTGGTGCAGGCCGTGCTGGAGGCCTGGCCGAGCAGTGAGGGTACCGCTGCGCCTGACTGAGGAGGTCGGTAGTGGAGCCGACCTCCCCATGAACCGTCTATTTCTTGCTGCTCCAGCCAAACGGCAGGTAGGCGGGGCACCAGGCGATAAGGCCGGTCAGCAACAGTACGCCGCCGATGATTGCCACCAAGATCACGGGTTGGGCGCTGAGTACCAAAGCCCAAACCAGCAAAGCGATGCCCACGACGATACGCAAGATCCGGTCAATGCCACCTACATTCTGTTTCATGGAAATCTCCTCTGAGAACGCGTTGAGAAACTCTGTGCCGGCCCGGCAACCAGTGCCTGAGGGCTCTGGCGGGGTATGGTGCCAATCATAGGGGGCACCCTCGGGTATGTATGTGACTTTGTCACAAAGCATTTGGATCAATTTTCTAGGGTTTTGTTCGCCAGTCCGTCGCGGTCGGAGAGCTTCAGCTGGCCGCGTGATACCGAGATCAGGCCCTGATGCTCGAAGTCCTTGAGGATGCGGCTCACCACTTCACGGGAGGTGCCGAGGTCGGAAGCGATGGCCTGATGAGTCATTTTGACGCTCTCTCCATCTTCGCTGCGGGCCCGTTGTAGTAGATACGAGGCCAGACGCCGGTCGACACGACGAAACGCGACCTCTTCTATTACGCTCATGACGTCTCCCAGGCGATCGCTGATGAGACCGAAAAGATAGCGGCGCCAGACAGGGAACTCATCCGTCCATTGCCGTACCATATTCGGGCTGATCACCAGAGCTTCGATCGCCTCCTCGCAGACGGCAAAGGCGGGAAAAGGGGAGCCGCTGACAATGCAGGATACGGTGAGAATGCAGCTCTCACCGGTCGCAATACGATAGAGTGTGATCTCCCGGCCATTTTCTCCCAGCTTGTAGACGCGGGCGATGCCGGATCTCACCAGTGCCAGATATTGACACTGCATGCCCTGGTCGCAAATCGGACTGCCGACGGCGACGCTGACCGTATTGGCATGCGAAAAAAAGCTGTCACGGAAAGCGCTGTCGGCCTGCTGCAGAAAGGGGAACTGCCGGGTCAGTGTTTCGATTTGCCGTGTATCTGAAATCAAGTTGGTCGCTAACCGCTGATGTAAATCTGTGATGTCATGTGTTGCCCGTCGGGTTAATATGATATGTCAACAGAGCAGCGGGCCGCCACCCGCCCCCATTGGTGAGACATGACTGGCTGCACGATGGCGAGGCTGGCGTCGGCGATATGCTAAGTTTACATGAAACGTTCGAACTGCCCTACGAAGACTGATCCAAGGCAACATGTCTGAAACGCGTAATGAAGCCCTAAAAGTGAAAGAGGAGCAGGTGCGCCTGCTCTATTCGAACGGCATTACGTTGATCATTGCCAACCTGTTCGCGGGCTTGCTCTACGTCTACATCAACGAGGCCTGGAGCAAACCGGAAGGGCTCCTTTGGGGGGGGATGCTGGCGAGCGTGCTGCTGGCTCAGGTGATTCTCACCATATTCGTGCGCAATATCTCGCTGGTTCGGCTTCAGATCTGGCGCTACGCCTTTCTTCCCGGAGTGCTTCTCCTGGGATCCCTGTGGGCGGGCGCTCTGCTCCACGAGTTCAGGTACGATATGCACTCATCCCACCTGGTGATGGATGTGGTCTTGATCGGTACCGTGTTCCTGTTGACAGCCTTGCTGCTGACCGTGGACACCTTCTTCAGTATCGTTTTCGTGTTGGCGGCATCGAGTCTGTTGATCGTCAATCTGGCCGGAGACGAATTGCCGTTTTCCGAGAGTGTGTTGGTGGGCATGGTGGCCTATTCACTGGCCTTGCTCATTCTCTCCGCCTGGATGACTTTCTATCAGCAGGGTTATCTGCTGATATCGGCCAATCGTTCACTACTGCATGAACGTATGGTGGCGGCCGAGAACGAACTCAACGATATGCGCAACCGGCTGACCGAGGAGAATGATCAGCGCCACACCGTAGAGCAGGAGCTGTTTCTTGCCAAAGAGGCGGCCGAGAGCGCGAATATGGCCAAGTCCGAATTTCTGGCCACCATGAGCCACGAGATACGCACGCCGCTGAACGGTATCCTGCCGATTCTCGAAATGTTGCGCGAGACCCGCCTCGACGATGAACAGCGACAATTCGTGACCACCGCGCTCAACTCCTCTCAGGTGTTGCTCAGTATCATTAACGACATTCTTGATTTCTCCAAGATCGAGGCCGGTAAACTCGATCTGGAGTTCATCGAGATCAATCTGCAAAGCATTGTCGAGCAGGTGACCTCGCTGATGAAGAATGCCGCCGATCGACGCGGATTGAAACTCAGGTACAAGATCGACGACAGTGTGCCGAAGAATGTTCGTGGAGATTCGATTCGACTGCGCCAGATTCTCACCAACCTGGTGAGCAACGCGGTGAAGTTCACCGAACAGGGGGAGGTCTGTGTCGAGGTCTCCTGTCGACAGGCCTCACGCACCGAGGTGGATCTGCTCTTCGCTGTACGCGATACCGGAGTCGGCATGTCCGAGAAGCAGGTCAAGCGCCTGTTCGAGCCTTTCTCACAGGCCGATGCCTCGACCACACGGAAGCATGGCGGTACCGGCCTCGGTCTGGCGATCTGCAAGCGTCTGACCGAGTTGATGGGAGGTCGTATCGGCGTCAAGTCCACGCTCGGTCAGGGCTCCTATTTCTGGTTTATCCTGCCGATGCGAAAGTCTCTGCAGGATATGCCCTCCAGTCGTCGCAACCTGAGAAATATTCGTATCCTGATCCTGGCTTCGGAAGCGGGCGAGGAGATGCGTTCATTGGCGTCACTGCTGAGAAACTCCGGTGTGTTGCTGGAGTTTGCCGACGACCAGTACGATGCGCTCAACAAGCTCAAAGCCTCCGCCAACCTGGGGGCCAGCTGGCGCTATGAGGTACTGCTGGTCGATGCCGTCAAGCACGCCACGAACCTGTTTCAGATTGTCGGTACCGCGCGGGAGATTCCCCATATGCGGGATGTCCATATTCTGCTGATGAACGCTTCCGACAAGGATCAGGAGTTATTGGGCAACCTGGGTGTCGAATGTGTGATTGGGGCGATCAAGAGCCGAGAGATCAAACAGCGACTGGAGCGGCTGTTGGATGTGGAACAGAGCACTACGGTCAATCTGGAACCGGCGGACGAACCGGTGCCCCGTTTGCCCGACGACCACCTCAACTGGCTCGATAAGCATGATAATATCGGACGCGCAGAGCCATTGCCGGATATGGAGAGTGATGCGGAGCGGGTCGCGACTGATCAACACACCAGACTTGCCGGACGTGTGTTGGTGGTGGAGGACAATCCGGTAAACCAGGCGGTGGTGAAGAAGATGCTGGAAAAAGCCGGGTTGTCACCGGTGACCGCAAATGACGGCATCGAGGCATTGGAGGCGCTGCGCGAGGAACAGTTCGATGTCGTGCTGATGGACTGCCAGATGCCGCGAATGGACGGCTATGAGACGACGGAGGCGATACGTGAGCGCGAGGTGAAGCAGGGGCTCATGAGAATGCCGGTAATCGCCATGACTGCGAATGCCATGTCGGGTGATCGGGAGCGCTGTATCGCCGTCGGTATGGACGACTATCTCTCCAAGCCGGTGAAGCCGGGACAGCTGGAGAACATGCTGCGTCAATGGCTGCCGATGGAAGATGTGCTGGTTGAACAATACAATGAACAGACAGTGCTTGCCGGTGCAGGTGCCGGCACAGAGCACATCGTACTGTCGAGCGAACCCGACCTGACCACCCAATCCACTTCGCAGGTGAAACATCGCACAATGCAGAAAAAGGAGACGCTGGCGTCTATGAGTAAACAGGGAGTGATCGACCGAGCAGTCTTGCAGGAGTTGTACGAGATCATGGAAGAGGATTTTGTCTCGGTGATCCAGAGCTATCTCAAGAGCGCTCCGAACCTGATGCACGGTGTCCGTGAGGCGGTGCAGAATCGTGATATGGATGCCCTGGTCAAGTCGGCGCATCCATTGAAGTCGAGCAGTGCGAATGTAGGCGCGATGGAGCTCTCCGTGCTCGCCAGGGAGCTGGAGTTCAAGGGGCGGGAAAACGACCAGGCCGATTTGGTCGGCTGCTACAACCAGACTGCCGAGGTCTTTCGTAAGAGCGTCGCCGAACTGCGCGACATCGTTGAGGCGGGTCGGGTCTGATCTCCTGATCGGCTGTTTGTCGCAAAACCCCGATCGAGAGCCGGGGCAGGCTCACGAGCCGGGGCTCATTCCTCCCGGCTACAGATGTTCGGACGCATAGTCCGCCAGGCGTGAGCGCTCGCCACGCTGAAGTGTGATGTGACCACTGTGGGGCCAATCCTTGAATCGATCCACGGCAAAGGTGAGGCCGGAGGTGGTCTCGGTCAGATAAGGGGTATCGATCTGCGCCACGTTACCCAGGCAGACGATCTTGGTGCCGGGGCCGGCGCGGGTGATCAGTGTCTTCATCTGTTTCGGGGTCAGGTTCTGCGCCTCGTCCAGGATGATGTATTTATTCAGGAAGGTGCGGCCGCGCATGAAATTCAGGGAGTGGATGCGGATGCGGCTGCGTAACAGATCCTCCGTGGCGGCGCGCCCCCATTCACCGCCTTCGGTTTGGGTCAAGACCTCCAGATTGTCCATCAGTGCACCCATCCAGGGCGTCATCTTCTCCTCTTCGGTGCCGGGCAGGAAGCCGATATCCTCACCTACGGGAACGGTCACCCGGGTCATGATGATTTCCCGATAGAGATTCAGGTCGAGGGTCTGCACCAGTCCGGCTGCCAGCGCCAACAGTGTTTTGCCGGTACCGGCGGTGCCCAGCAACGAGACGAAATCGAGTTCGGGATCGAGCAGCATGTTGAGGGCGAAATTCTGCTCCTGGTTACGGGCCGTGATGCCCCAGACCGCATGTTTCGGATTGGTGTAATCCTCGGCCAGTTCGATGATCGCGGTGTTTTCCTGCTTTTCGCGCACGATGGCCTGGAAACCCTCGCCAGCGCTCATATAGAGGCATTCGCTCGGGTACCACTCCGTGGTGTCCGGGCCCGAGACACGATAGAAGGTGTGGCCCTCTTCCTGCCAGGATTCCAGCTCCTTGGTGTGCTGTTCCCAGAAATCGTCCGCGAGTTGGGCGAAGCCGCTGTAGAGGAGGTTGACGTCCTCCAGCACCTGGTCGTTGGAGTAATCCTCGGCCCGGATACCCAGCACCGAGGCCTTGATGCGCAGATTGATGTCCTTGGAGACCAGGATGATGCGCTTGTCGGGATGCTCGGTCTGCAGGCTCAGGGCGGCGGCCAGAATATTGTTGTCGGGCGTGTTGCCCGGCAGGGTGGAGGGCAGATCCACAGAGACCGGCTTGGTCTGGATGAAGAGGTGGCCGGTCAGCATCTCCATCGCACCGTTCAGCTGCAGGGTGTTGAGCGGGATACCATGGCTGATGGCATGCTGTGGCACGTGGCTCATCAGTTCGTCCAGAAACCGGCTGGTCTGGCGGACGTTGCGGGCCACTTCCGACATGCCCTTTTTGCCCTTATCGAGTTCTTCCAGAACCACCATCGGCAGGAAGATATTGTGCTCCTTGAAACGGAACAGGGCGGTCGGATCGTGCATCAACACATTGGTGTCGAGGACATAGAGACGGGGTCTTTCCTGGGCGTTGTCAGGCATGCTTGATCTCGGGGGGCTGGGTAAGTTGGATGTCATGGGGGCCGGTGCGGGCGCCGGCGTGGCGCCGGAGACCCGCCCGATCCTGTCTGCAGATGCTGGAGCGAAAACGGCTCAGGGTTATTTACCGCTGCTTATGGCCTTGAGGGCTTCAAGCACCTCGTCCACATGGCCTTTGACTTTGACCTTGCGCCACTCCTGGCGGAGTATGCCCGCTGCGTCGATGAGAAAGGTGCTGCGCTCGATGCCCAGCACCTGTTTGCCATACATCGATTTCATCTTGATCACGTCAAACGCCTTGCACAGCAGCTCATCTTTGTCGGAGAGCAGATCGAAGGGAAATCCCTGTTTCTGTTTGAAGTTCTCCTGTGCCTTGAGGCTGTCGCGGGAGGCGCCGAGTATCACGGCGGACTGGCGGCGAAACTTGGTGATCGCCGTCTTGAAGTCGAGTCCCTCCTGGGTGCAGCCCGGCGTACTCGCCTTGGGATAGAAGTAGAGCACTACCGGTTTGCCCCTAAATTCGGAGAGTTTGATGATCTTGTCACCGGTGGCGGGGAGTTCGATGTCGGGTACGGGTTTGCCGATCGCGATCTTGCTCATGGAAGGGTGCTTTCTCCTGGAAAGTGGCAGGTCGTTACGGGAAAAAATCTCCTCTTCACTGAGTGGCCTCACCCTTTGATGGGTTCGATGACAGCATCGAGGTTGAGCGCGTCGCAGTAGTCCATGAACTCGTCGCGCAGGGCGGCGATATGGATGGCGGCCGGGATGCCGACACTCATGTGGACCGAAAACATCGGGGTGCCGGTATGGGCGGCGGAGTAGCTGGCGGTCATCATATCCTCGATATTGATGTTGCGCTCGCTGAAGAACTCGGCCAGCTGGTTGACGATGCCCGGATGGTCCATGGAGACCACCTCGACCATATAGGGCAGCAGGTTGTTCGATTTCGCGCGCCCTTCGGTGCGCTTGCTGATGATGGTCAGGCCCAACTCGTCCTGCAGCTCGGGTAAGGCGTTCTCCAGCTTCGCCAGGGTGTTCCAGTGCCCCTCGGCGAGGATCAGCACGGCGAATTCGCCACCCAGCACCGTCATGCGGCTGTCGGTGATGTTGCAGCCCTCGTCCAGGATCTTTTTCGACAGGGCTTTGACGATGCCGGGTCGGTCTTTGCCGAGGGCGGAGATGACCAGGTAGTTGTTGGGTGTGGTTGACATGGAGGGTGCTGCCATACGGGAATTGGTTGGTGTTATTCGAAGTGTAACATCTACGTGGAATATCTATCGGAAAATGGGTTCAGCGACAAGCCCGATTTTCTCCCCTTGTCATAGTTGCAAACCACAGGATACCATTGCCGATCAAGTTCAGAGAGAGCGTTTCATCATGTTTCAGGGCAGTATGGTGGCGATGATCACGCCCATGTCGGAGGACGGCAGCGTCGACTATGCCGCCATGAAAAAGCTCATCGAGTTCCACGTCGAACAGGGCTCGGACGCCATCGTATCGGTCGGCACCACGGGGGAGTCCGCCACCCTGGACGAGCAGGAGCACTGCGAGGTCATCGCCAAGACCGTCGATTACGTGGCCGGGCGCATACCGGTCATCGCCGGTACCGGCGCCAACTCCACCAGCGAGGCGATCTCACTGACGCGCTGCGCCAAGCAGGCCGGGGCAGACGCCTGCCTGCTGGTTACGCCCTACTACAACAAGCCGACCCAGGAAGGGCTCTATCAGCACTTCAGGACCATAGCCGAAGCGATTGAGATCCCTCAGATACTCTATAACGTGCCGGGCCGCACGGCCTGTGACATGCTTCCTGAAACAGTCGCCCGCCTGGCGAGCGTGCCGAATATCGTCGGCATCAAGGAGGCGACAGGAGACCTTTCGCGTCTCAGCCGCCTCAAGCAACTCTGTCCTGCCGATTTCGAGCTCTACAGCGGCGACGACGCCACCGGCTGCGAGTTCCTGCTGCAGGGCGGTCAAGGCGTGATTTCGGTGACGGCCAATGTGGCGCCGGGCCTGATGCACGAGATGGTCTCTTTGGCACTGGCCGGAGAGCGCGAAGCCGCGCAAGCAGTGGATGCGCGTCTCGCCGGTCTGCACAAAGCCCTGTTCGTGGAATCTAATCCCATACCTGTCAAATGGGCAGTCTGCCGCATGAGACTGGTGGGCAAGGGGATTCGTCTGCCCCTGACCTGGCTGAGTCCACAGTATGAGGCCGAGGTCGAAGCCGCGATGAACCAGGCCGGCATTCATTGAAACCGCGTCTGCCGATTCCCTGCTTCGAGCCGACAGGGTGGCGGACTGGCGGTGCGACACACATAAACCGTCGCCAGACGGGAACTGATTCTCTCAAGATCGATCTATCCTGACATGCAGCTTAAACCCATTCATTTCGTCATCCTCACCCTGTTCTATATTCTCGCCGGCTGCAGCTCCAGCGGGGGCTTTTTCTCCGATTCCGAGCGCGAGTACCGCGCCCAGCGGGAGACGGTGGATGACCTGGAGATCCCACCGGATCTGACCCGCTCGGCGATACAGGACGCCATGGTGGTGCCCGGTACAGGCGCGGCCTCCTATGAGGAGTACACCTCCCGGCGGGAACATGGCACGGGCGCTGCCGCAACCGCCAACGCCGATGTCCTGCCGGAGTTCGAGAATGTGACCTTCCATCGGGACGGTAATCAACGCTGGCTGATGATTCAGGGCACGCCGCAGCAGGTCTGGCCCAAAGTGGTCGATTTCTGGCGCAAAAACGGTCTGCTGCTGGTGGAGCAGGATCCCGCCATCGGCGTCATGAAGACCGACTGGCTAGAGAGCCGGACCGACATCAAACAGGGCACGATCACCGAGTTTTTCCGCAAGGCGATCGGCGGCCTCTACTCCTCCGCCACCCGCGATCAGTTCCGTGTGCGGCTCGAACCCGGGCAGGAGCCGGGAACCACCGAACTCTATCTGACCCATCGGGGCATGGAAGAGAAGCTGGTGGAGAATGTCAGCGGCCAGGCGGACACCACCTACTGGACGCCCCGGCCCAACGATCCGGGTATCGAGGCGGCGATGCTGAGAAGCCTGATGGTGCATCTGGGCGTCAGTCAGGAGCGGGCGGAACAGATCGCCGCGCAGGCGCAGGAGACCGAACCACGCTCCCGGCTGGTCCAGACGCAGGACAGCACCACGCTCTACATCCGCGAGATTTATCCCCGGGCATGGCGCCTCACCGGTGTGGCGCTGGATCGGGTCGGCTTCGCGGTCGAGGATCGGGATCGCAGCGCCGGTATCTATTACGTCCGCTACAACCAATTGAAGAGCGACAAGGAGGAGTCGGGCGGTTTCTTCTCCAAACTGGCGTTCTGGCGCGACGACGAGGAGGAGATCGACGACAAGGTCCAGTATCAGGTCAAACTGAACGATCTTGGTGACGAAACCAGGGTCGTGGTGCGCGATGAGGCTGGCAATATCGACAACTCCAAGGTCGCGCAGCGGATTCTGACCCTCATCAGCGAGCAGATTCGCTAGGGTCTCTGCCAGATGCGGCTCTGGTGCGATGTGCGGCGTCGGGCTTTGTCCAGATGTGCCGTCGTCGTCAGCAGTGGCAGGCATCCCGGGGCTTTGCACGGGATTGCGGCTGGCAACGGTTTTTTGCGGCTGTCCGGCAGGCAGGTGGCGCAGACGGAAGCTGCAAAGCCATCCGGTATGGTTGAAGGGTGTTCCTGTCTGGCCGACAGGCCCTGAGCCATGACGCTGCGCTTCGCTTCGCTCGGGAGCGGCAGCCGGGGCAATGCCCTGTTGCTGGAGACGCCCCAACTCCGGGTGCTGATCGACTGTGGTTTTCCAGCGCGTGAGATCGAGACCCGGCTAGACCATCTTGGGGTCGATCCGGAAACCCTGCACGCCATCCTCGTGACCCATGAACATACTGACCATATCCGCGGTGTCGGCGCCATGGCGCGACGCTACCGCTTGCCGGTCTGGTTGACGGCGGGCACCTTTCGCGCCGGCCGTTTGGGGGAGATCGCCGAACCCCAACGTATCGACTGCCACGCCGGCTGGTTTTCGTTGGGGGATATCGAGGTGCTCCCCTTTCCGGTACCCCACGACGCCCGGGAACCCTGTCAGTTCCTGTTTCGGGTGGGTGAAGTGCAGCTTGGCCTGCTGACCGATACTGGCCATATCACCCCCCATATCCGGCAAAGCCTCGATGCCTGTGACGCCCTGGTTCTGGAGTTCAATCATGACACGGAGATGCTGGCCAACGGCCCCTATCCCCCCAGTCTGCGTGCCAGGGTGGGTGGGCGACACGGACATCTGAGCAACGCACAGTCGGTCGAACTGCTGCAACAACTCCCCCTGGAGCGGGTCAGCTGCCTGCTTGCCTCTCATCTGAGCGCAAAGAACAACCATCCGCATCGGGTCGAAGAGGCGCTGTCAGAGACCTTGCCCGAATTGATGGATCGGCTCCACTTCGCCAATCAGGATAGCGTCAGCGAGTGGTTTCAGATCGAATGAGATCGTGGCTAAGTTTATGAATCGATTGCGGATGTTGTTTTCCCGCCGGGACAGGCGGTCGGCTTTTCCGGGCGGTTATGTGCGCAATGACGGGGGCGGCGGCACTGTATTAGTGCATGGTAATACACTTCAAATACTTTGGTTTTCAGTAAGTTGAGTGTAGAGTCATGGGGTTTTTGGTAACTGGCGGTGTGGCTTATCTCCTGACCTCATCGATACAGCGGATAACACTAGGAGAATTGGAGGTTTATTAATGGCACATATCGTTGTCATGGGTGCCGGTACGGGCGGCATGCCTTGCGCTTACGAGCTGCGTATGGAGTTGGGGCGGGAACATGAGATCACCGTCATCAACGAGCGCGAGTATTTCCAGTTCGTGCCCTCGAATCCCTGGCTGGCTGTCGGCTGGCGTGAGCGTTCCCACATTACGTTCGACATTCGACCCCATCTCGAGAAGAAAGGCATCAACTTCATCGCCAAGCGCGTCGACAAGATCGACCCGGAGGCAAACCAGCTGACCCTGGACGGCGGTGATACGGTCGACTACGACTATCTGATCATCGCTACCGGTCCGCGTCTGGCTTTCGAGGAGGTCGAGGGTTCCGGACCTGAGGGTTTCACCGAGTCGATCTGCACCGTGGACCACGCGGAGAAGGCCTACAAGGCCTATCAGAACCTGCTCGAGGATCCGGGCCACGTGATCATCGGCGCCATGCCTTTCGCCAGCTGCTTCGGTCCTGCCTACGAGTTCTCCTTCATCATGGATTCCGACCTGCGCAAGCGTAAGATGCGCGACAAGGTTCCCATGACCTTCGTCACCTCCGAGCCTTATATCGGCCATCTCGGCCTGGGCGGCGTGGGCGATTCCAAGGGTTTCCTCGAGAGCGATTTCCGCAACCACCACATCAACTGGATCACCAACGCCAAAGTCATCAAGGTCGAAGAGGGCAAGATGTTCGTCGAGCAGTACGACGACTCCGGCCACAAGATCAAGGATCACGAGCTGAGTTTCAAATACTCCATGATGCTGCCCGCCTTCAAGGGCGTCGACGCGGTGGGCAACGTGGAGGGGCTCTGCAACCCGCGCGGCTTCGTCTTCGTCGATGATCACCAGCGCAATCCCAAGTACCCCAACATCTACGGCGCCGGCGTCTGTATCGCCATTCCGCCCGTAGAGGCCACCGCGGTGCCCACCGGCGCACCCAAGACCGGCTATATGATCGAGTCGATGGTCACCGCCATCGTGCACAACATCGCCGACGAACTGGCGGGCAAGGAGGGCACCACCCTGGCGACCTGGAACGCCATCTGCCTGGCCGACATGGGCGACACCGGCGCCGCCTTCGTGGCCCTGCCGCAGATCCCGCCGCGCAACGTGGCCTGGTTCAAGAAGGGCAAGTGGGTGCACATGGCGAAGATCGCCTTCGAGAAGTACTTCATCCGTAAGATGAAGAAGGGGACCTCGGAGCCGATCTACGAGAAGTACATCCTCAAGATGCTCGGAATCGGCAAGCTGAAATAACCTTTCGGCACAGCCGTGTCACCAGAAAAGCCCGGCTTTGGCCGGGCTTTTTTTCGGCTCCGCTCCAGGCGGAAATCGGTCGCGGCCTAGGCCGTCTCGCACGCCTCTTCCGCTTCACCCACCGGGCAGCAACGATACTCCTGGGACTTCTCCAGCAGCTCGATGCGGCGTCTCAGCAGCTCGTTCTGCAGCTTCTTGTGCTCGAGTTCGATCTTGATGCTTTCCTCCAGTGCCGGCTCGCAGGTCTGGCAATCGTCGAGACAGCCTTTCACGACCACACCGGGAGTGGGCAGGGTGGTGCGGTAGGAGAACTCGATCTCGGCGCGCAGTTCCTTGGTGACGTTGCCGCTCTTGTCCAGGATGCCGTTCTTTTGCAGATCGGACTCCACGCTGCTCCGCGCCTTGGCCGCCAGAGACTGGCTGATCGGTTCCTGATTGATGGCGACGGCACTGAGCGAGGCCAGATTGACCCGACTGAAACTGGCCAGCTGAGGCGACTGCAGTCCACTGGTCAGGTAGGCGGCCTGTACCTCCGGCACCCTGCTGGAGTTGGCCAGAACGCCGGCAGGCAGCAGGGTGAGCTGCGGGTCCCTGGTGATCGGACGGTTGACCACCGAACTGTCGCCGGCGGCATCGATCACCCGGGTGCGGATCGCCTGGATGGTGAGCTTGACGGTCTGCACCTTGTTCACTTGATAGAACAGGTAGCTCACGGCGTGGCAGCGGTTCGGATTGGCGAAGGTACGGCTGCTGCTCTCCAGGTGGCTTTCACTCTCGCCTTCGACGTGCTGGCGGGTAGAGACCTCACCGATCGAGATTGAATTCGATTCACGGGTCATCTGTACCGAACGGTTGTGAGAGGACTCCGCATGGGCGTTGAGTTCGCGCAGGAAGGAGTGGGTCGACTGCGCGTTGTAGTTGCCGGAAACGCTCACCGAAGGCCCGCTGAAAATGGTCTCGAAGATGCCGCTGGTGCCGGTGCTGCTGGAGGCGGAACCCGATGAGCTGGAACTCGAGGTCTGCTTGTCGCTGGATTCCAGGTCCGACATGAAGCGCTCCATCGAATCCATGTAGAACTGCTCCTCGGCCATGCGCTCATGGCGGTAGGAGAGCTGGCTTTCGCTGTCGAAGGTGAAGCGGGAGCGGCGGTCGAGGGTGAACAAGCGTACCTTCTCACCCGGCAGTAGGGTGGTGCTGTAGACCAGGTTGCCCAGCTCGAGTGGCCCGGTGCAGCGCTCCACCCGGACATGCAGGGCCACCTCTACCGGAACCCGCGTGGGTCGATTGCCCTCGGTGACTGTCGCCACGTGGGTCAGTCGATAGATGAAGTCCAGGTAATCGCACTTCTTTCCATCAGGGAGTTCCGGACAGCAGCTGTTTGGATTTTCCATATCGTATCTCCTCGTCATTGGTAGCGGCTCCAGGTTAGGAGCGGCAGCTGCGGTTCTCAGTGACTTAGTCGACCGGGCGGGTGTGACATATTCACGCGGCAGACCGTGCGTCCCCGAATGGGATGGCGGGGCTGGTGAACCCGTTCCATGCCGGCAGCGGTGCTGTTGTTTTCGTCTCGGGTTTGTCGCGCCTGGTAGCGCTTTTTCTCACTTCTCGCGGGTAATCTGAAGGCGGCAATTTTGATATCCTCCCTCACTGACAACTGGAATGAGGCGGCACAATCGTGACAATTCAGAGGCGGCAGACCCGGGCGGTGCATGTGGGTGGAGTCACTATCGGCGGTGGCGCGCCGGTGGTGGTGCAATCGATGACCAACACGGACACGGCCGACATTCCCGCCAGTGTGGAGCAGGTCAGGGCGCTGGCCCAGGCAGGCTCTGAACTGGTGCGTCTGACGGTGAACAATGAGGCGGCCGCCCGGGCGATCCCCGAGATCCGCGACAGGCTGGCCCGGCAGGGGATCGAGGTGCCGCTGATCGGTGACTTCCATTTCAACGGCCATCGCCTGCTCAGCGACCACCCCGCCTGCGCCGAGGCGCTCGCGAAGTACCGCATCAACCCCGGCAACGTGGGTAGCGGCGAGAAGCGAGACAGCCAGTTCGCGAGCATGATCGAGACCGCCTGCCGCTATGACAAGCCGGTGCGCATCGGCGTCAACTGGGGCAGTCTCGACCAGGGGCTGGTGGCCCGTCTGATGGATGAGAACACCCGTTCCGACAACCCGCTCGACAGCGTCGAGATGGTGCACAAGGTGATGGTGGTGTCGGCCCTCGAGAGCGCCCGCCGCGCCGAGGAGCTGGGGCTTTCCGGCGAGCGTATCGTCATCTCCTGCAAGATGAGCGGGGTGCAGGACCTGATCGCCGTCTATCATTTCCTTGCCGACAGCTGCGACTATGCGCTGCATCTCGGTCTCACCGAGGCCGGCATGGGTTCCAAAGGCATCGTCTCTTCCAGCGCTGCCCTGGCGGTGCTGTTGCAGCAGGGTATCGGCGACACCATCCGCATCTCGCTGACACCGGAACCGGGTGGAGCGCGCACTCAGGAGGTGGTGGTGGCGCAGGAACTCCTGCAGTCGATGGGGATCCGAGCCTTTGCACCCATGGTGGTGGCCTGTCCCGGTTGCGGCCGGACCACCAGCACCTACTTTCAGCATCTGGCCAAGGAGGTGCAGCAGCATCTGCGCGCGCGGATGACCGAGTGGCGCGGCACCTATGCGGGGGTGGAAAATCTCTCGGTGGCGGTGATGGGGTGCGTGGTGAATGGACCGGGCGAGAGCAAACACGCCAATATCGGTATCAGCCTGCCGGGTACCGGCGAGTCGCCCTCGGCGCCGGTCTATGTGGATGGCGAGAAATCGGTCACCCTCAAAGGTGAGGATATCGCTGGCCAGTTCATCGAACTGGTCGACGACTATGTGAAGCAACACTATTCGACTCCGCAGCAATAGCGGATAAGCCCGTATACGGGCGCTCCTTCAAACAATAATTGATACCAGACATCTATCGGAGAGAGAGCATGAAAAGAACCGTACTGACCCTGTCGATCACCACCCTGTTGACCTTGACCCCAGGGGTTCAGGCGGATGAGGCTGCGCCGACAGTCAATCTGAAGCGGCTCTCGCTGGAGACCGCCAACCGGGTGGCGCTGGGGGCCATCGAGGCCTGTCGTAAGGAGGGGATCCAGATCGGCGTCACCGTGGTGGATCGTGACGGCACCGTGCAGTCGGTCATGCGTGACACCATCGCCGCCCAGATCACGGTGCCGATCAGCCGCATGAAGGCCTTCACCGCCGTCAACTTCAATGCACCCACCTCGGCGCTGACCGAGCGGGCCGATAGCCCTATCGGTCGTATCGACGGTCTGGTGATGTCGGCCGGCGGTCTGCCGATCCAGGCTGGCGGCCAGTTGCTGGGTGGAGTGGGTGTCAGCGGCGCACCTTCGGGAGAGACCGACGAGCGTTGTGCCCAGGCCGGCGTCGATAAGGTGCTCGATGATCTCGAGATGGCGATGTAGGGATTCCCGGGGCCGCGCCGCGTCGGTTCGTTGCGGCATAGCGGTTGTTTGGTGGGGCGGGGCCCCGCCCCACCATCATGCTTCAAAGGCGTGGCATGATGGGGGCTTGGTGGTGCTCGTGGTCGTTCGTGACCGGCGGCGCCAGCGGCCTGCCCTCGATCACTGCCTGCACGGCGGTGAGCGGATCCTGTTCGCCGGTGAGGATCACTTCCACCCCCTCGCTCGCCATTCTCCGGATGAAGCCCTGACCGCCGCTGCCGGTGATCAGGCAGTCCATTTCGAAAATCGGATGTACGCTGCCGCGAAACTCATGCATCGACATCTCTTTCGGCAGATCGAGGCGGGCGATCTCCTTGACCTCGCCACCACCCGCTTCCTGTTCGAAAATAAGGAACCGGCGTGTCTTGCCGGCATGTTGGGTGATGGTGCGGAAATTCTGGCTGGTGACAGCAATTTTCATGGCTCAAAACCTCGGCGGGTGAGGCCCGCCACGCTGATTCGTTTGGATTGGATCCGGGGAGAAGGCGGAGGTTCAGCGCCTCAGGCTCATCGCCCACTCTTCCATCAAGGCGTTGACCAGGGGCATGGGAGCCTCGACGAATGAGATGGTGAATCCTTCATCGCTGTGGCAGATGCCGATGGTGCGGGGGCGATTCGCCAGCTGTGACGGATCCTGTAGCGTGAAGCCGAAGCAGAAGACCACGTTGATCGCGGCATCGATCCCCTCGGCGACCTGGCCTTCCGGCAGATGCTGGGTGTGCTTCATGTGGTCGAAGGTGGCGATGTAGCAGGCCGCCTTCTGGGACTCGATCCGTTGTCTGAAATATTCGGCGACCTCGTCCGCCGTGTCGAATCGGCATTCCGAGGCATCCAGCTGGAGGGTGAAAACAGGATACTCTATCTGCGCAACGGCCTGTTTCAAGGGCGCTCTCCCTGACTCTGCACGAGTTTGGCGTTTTCGTGGAAACAGCGCTCAGAATAATGCCCACACAAGCCGACGGGCATTGAAAATGATCAATCTTCGGCCAGGCGTTTGAGGTTGGGGAAGTCGAGCAGAAAGCGGTTGGGGGCGGTTTCGATGAGCAGGCTCTGGCGCTTGAATTCGGCAATCGTACGACTGGCCGTTTCGGTGGTGATGCCGAGCATGGCCCCCATGTCCTCGCGGGCGAAGAGACTGCAGCTGCTCTCCTCCCTGTGCATCACCAGCCGCAGTAATAGACGTGCGATACGTTGCTTGGCGGATCCGGTGGAGAGTTCGGTGAGCCAGGCGTCGGCTTCGTTGAGAGCCCGCTGCCAGCGGTTGAGCAGCTCCCGGTGGAGGCCGGGATACTCCCTACTGAGATTGTCCACCACTCTGGCCGGCAGGGCGCAGACCTCGGTCTCCTGCAACACCACGGCGTCGTGCTGATAGGGCTCGCCGACCAGAATTTCCAGGCCGGTCACGTCGGTGGTGCGGATCAGGCGCACGATGCGTTGACTGCCGTCCGGCAGGTACTGGACCAGTTTCAGAATGCCTGAACGGATGGTGTAGAGGCGTTCGCCGTGGTCACCCGCGTGGTAGAGGGTTGCGCCAACGGGCAGTGTGTACTGATCGATCGGATCGTGCAGTTGTTCGAAGGCGCTGTCTTCCAGTCCGGAGAAGAGCACCGACTCGCGAATGGAGCAGATGCGGCAATCGGCTATGCCGTCTTTGGCCTCTTTGAACGAAACGTTTTTGACCATGGCGGGCGGGTAGGGCAGTCCTGCTATGTTAATCAGAATGGAAGTCAGGCCTTGGCTGAACTCGAGCAGACTGAACGATACCAGATAAATACCCCAGCAGAATACCCAATTTTTGCGCGAAAACGACCTGGATCGACACGGAGTTGCAGTGTAATGTGGTGTTCAGGGGTCGGAAGAAGCATCGTCATCGACTGCAACCAAAGACGCTATGCAGAAAGGTAAGACAATGAATCGAGGGGAAAAGGGGGAGTATTCAGCACACATCCTGGTGGTCGATGATCAGCCCGCGAATCTCACCAGCCTGGAGCAGATCCTGGGTGGCGCCGGTTATCGTGTCTCAACCGCTGAGAACGGGGTGATCGGCATCGAAAAGACCTATCGAGTCCACCCCGATCTGATCCTGCTCGATGTGGATATGCCGGTGATGGACGGCCTCACGGTCTGCCGCAAGCTGAAGGCAGACCCCAGTACTTCGATGATTCCGATCATCTTGGTCTCCGCCCTTTCACGCCTGGAGGAGCGACTCTCCGGTTACCGGGCCGGGGCCGATGACTATGTGGCCAAACCCTACGATGTGGAGGAGCTGCTGGCGAAGATCCGCATCGCCCTCAACAACCGGCACGACCTGGAGGCCGCCAAGGAGCGCACCCAGAGGATGCACGGCGACGTGGCGGACTCCCTCTCCGCCTGCCATGAACTCGACGCCCTGCGCCAGTTCGCCGAGAAGGCCTTCGGGTGTGCCGATCTGCGTTCACTGGGCGACAGGTTGCTGGAGACCTTCGATCGTTTCGGACTGCGCGTGATCGTGCGTATGATCGGAAACGGCCACTACTTCTCGCATGCCGGCGAGGTCGGAGTGCTGGACCAGGAGATGATGGAGGCGATGTACGACAAGGGCCGACTCATCGACTTCGGTCATCGTACTCTGGTAAATGCCGACCATGTCTCGGTGCTGGTGCGTAACATGCCGGTCCACGACGCCGTGCGTTACCGCCGTTGGAAGGAGCACATCAATCTTCTGGTGGGCGTGGTCAACGATTGCGTGGCGGCGGTGGAGGCGGCCAATCTGCAACCGCACCATGCCAATTTGCACGCCCTGATGAAGGGATTGGACCAGCTGATTGAGAGTCTGCAGGACCCGACCATGCCGATCGATCAGGAGCATGCCACCTCGCACCTGACCCGCCTGCGCAGCGTCTGGGAGTCCCAGGCCGGTCCCAGAGTGGCTGGGCGCGGGGCTTCCTAGGGCCTGCGGTCTTACCCCACCTTCGGCAGGTGGGCCAGCGACTCCCGGATCGCCGCCTCAGGATAGTCGAAATCCTCCAACTCACCCTTGAAGTAGCGGTCGTAGGCCGACATGTCGAAGTGGCCGTGACCCGAGAGGTTGAACAGCAGGGTCTTGCGCTCGCCGGTTTCGGCGCAGCGCTTCGCCTCGCGGATAGCGGCCGCTATGGCGTGGCACGACTCGGGCGCGGGAATGATGCCCTGGGTCTTTGAGAAGAGTACGCCGGCCTCGAAAGTCTCCAGTTGCGGGATCGCCACCGCGCTCACCAGCCCCTCGTCATAGAGCTGGCTGACCAGGGCCGAGTCGCCGTGGTAACGCAGCCCGCCGGCGTGGATGCCGGGGGGCATGAAGTCGTGACCCAGGGTGTACATCTTGGTCAGCGGGGTGAGACCCTCGGTGTCGCCATAGTCGTAGGCGTAGACCCCCTTGGTCAGGGTGGGACAGGAGGTGGGCTCCACCGCCACCAGCTCCACTTCGGTACCGCCCGCCTTGTCGGCGAAGAAGGGGAAGGCGATGCCGCCGAAGTTGGAGCCGCCGCCGCAGGGGGCGAAGACCATGTCCGGATAGTCGCCTGCCAGGGCCATCTGTTTCTTTGCCTCTTCGCCGATGATGGTCTGATGCAGCAGCACATGGTTGAGCACCGAGCCGAGGGAGTAGTTGGTGTCGGCGCGACCCGCCGCCTCCTCCACCGCCTCCGAGATGGCGATGCCCAGGGAGCCAGGGGAGTCGGGGTGCTGCTGCAGGATGTGGCGGCCCGAGTTGGTCATCTCGGTGGGGCTGGGGAAGACCTCTGCGCCCCAGGTCTGCATCATGGAGCGGCGGTAGGGCTTCTGATCGTAGCTGACCCTGACCATGTAGACCCGCACCTCCAGCCCGAACAGCTGACCGGCCAGAGCCAGGGAGCAGCCCCATTGACCGGCGCCCGTCTCGGTGGTGAGGCGCTTGATGCCGTGGATCCTGTTGTAGTAGGCCTGGGCCACCGCCGTGTTGGGCTTGTGCGAGCCGGCCGGGCTCACCGACTCGTTCTTGAAGTAGATCCTGGCCGGCGTGTCGAGGGCGCGCTCCAGCCGCTCGGCCCGATAGAGCGGGGAGGGGCGCCACAGTTTCAGTACCTCGCGCACCTCCTCGGGAATGGGTATCCAGCGTTCACTGCTCACCTCCTGTTCGATGATCGCCGGTGGGAAGATGGCCGTCAGGGCATCGGGGCTGATCGGGCTGCCGTCGGGCGCCAGGATAGGCGCCGGCGGGTTGGGCATGTCCGCGACCACGTTGTACCAATGGGTCGGCATCTCCGACTCGTTGAGCAGGATCTTGGTCTTCATGCGATCGAATCTCCTCAGGCTGGTCCGTACTTTGTCTGATGTTGTGATAGCCTTCCCTGACCCAGAGCCTGTTGGGTTCGTATCCACAGGCCCTAAGGGATAGTCACACATCGAGCCATTGATTGCCACGCAAGCCGGACTCGATCGAATCAACTCATGAATACCGTCAGGCGGGAGCAAACGTGCCGCTGATCACCCTAAAGAATATCCAACTCAGTTACGGCTCGGCCCCGCTGCTCGACGGTATCGATCTGGCCATCGACAAGGGCGAGCGGATCTGTCTGCTGGGGCGCAACGGCGCCGGCAAGTCGACCCTGATGAAAGTGATCCTCGGCGAGCTGGCCCCGGACGACGGCGAACGGGTTGTCGCCAGCGGCGTCAAACTGGCGCGACTGATCCAGGAGGTGCCGGTGGGCATGGCCGGTAGCGTCTTCGACGTGGTGGCCGACGGTATCGGCCTGCTCGCCGACAAGCTCAAGGCCTATCACCAGATCAGCCACCAGTTGGCCGAGAGCGGTGACGACGCGCTGCTCGACAAGCTGGCCAGGGCGCAGCATGAGCTGGAGGTTGCCGACGGCTGGGCGCTGGAGCAGCGGGTGGAGACGGTGCTTTCCCGGCTGGAGCTCGACGCGGACGCCGAGTTCGGCGAGCTCTCGGGCGGTCTCAAGCGGCGGGTGCTGCTGGCCCAGGCCCTGATTACTGAACCCGACCTGCTGTTGCTCGACGAGCCTACCAACCATCTGGATATCGAGGCCATCGACTGGATGGAGGAGTTCCTGCTCAACTACCCGGGAGCCATCCTCTTCGTCACCCACGACCGCGCCTTTCTGCGCCGTCTGGCCACGCGCATTCTGGAGCTCGACCGGGGCCGCCTCACCGACTGGCCGGGGGATTACGACAATTTCCTGCGCCGCAAGGCGGAGCGGCTCAACGCCGAATCCCTGGCCAACGAACGCTTCGACAAGAAGCTGGCGCAGGAGGAGGTCTGGATCCGCCAGGGCATCAAGGCGCGGCGCACCCGCAACGAGGGCCGGGTGCGGGCGCTGAAGGCGATGCGCGAGGAGCGCCGGCAGCGCCGAGAGCAGACCGGCAAGGCGCAGATGCAGCTCAGCTCGGGCGAGCGCTCCGGCAAACTGGTGGTGGAGGTGGAGAACATCGACTACGCCTGGGAGAGCAAGCCGATCGTTCGCGGCTTCTCCACCACCATCCTGCGTGGCGACCGGGTTGGCATCATCGGTCCCAATGGCTCGGGCAAGACCACCCTGCTCAACCTGCTGCTGGGCCGTCTCCAGCCCGACAGCGGCCGGGTCAAACTCGGCACCAACCTGCAGGTCGCCTATTTCGACCAGCTGCGCGGCCAGCTCGACGAGGAGCGCTCGGTGCAGGACAACGTGGGCGGCGGCAGCGACAAGGTGGAGGTCGGCGGAAGGAGCAAACATATCATCGGTTACCTGCAGGATTTTCTCTTCACCCCCGAACGGGCGCGCACCCCGGTGAAGGCGCTCTCCGGCGGCGAGCGCAACCGCCTGCTGCTGGCCAAGCTGTTCACCAAGCCGGCCAATGTGCTGGTGCTCGACGAACCGACCAACGACCTCGACGTGGAGACCCTGGAGTTGCTCGAGGAGCTGTTGGCCGACTACGACGGCACGCTGCTGCTGGTCAGCCACGACCGGGAGTTTCTCGACAACGCGGTAACCAGCTGTCTGGTCTTCGAGGGCGAGGGACGGGTGGCGGAATATGTCGGCGGCTACAGCGACTGGGAGGCAACCCGACAACGCCGCCAACACGCCGCCAAACCGGTCGCCCCCGAAGCCAAGGTCAAGTCCGCTCCCGAGAAGCCGAAAAAGAGGACAGAAAAGCTGAGCTATAAGGATCAGCGGGAGCTCGACGAGTTGCCACAGCGAATCGAGAATCTGGAGGTCGAACTCGACCAACTGCAGACCCGCATGAGCGATCCCGAACTTTACCGCACCCAGGGCGATCAGGTGGCGCGACTGCAGCAGGAGACCGCCCGGGTACAGACCGAACTGGAGCAGGCTTATGCACGCTGGGAAACCCTCGAATCCCTCAAGCATGGGGCTTAGACCGATCCTCTGGGTGACGGCGGTTACC
The DNA here is from genome assembly GCA_050305975.1 of Sedimenticolaceae bacterium. GTDB lineage: Bacteria > Pseudomonadota > Gammaproteobacteria > Chromatiales > Chromatiaceae > Thiodiazotropha. Next base: position 28,949 of record JBNLGI010000063.1, read on the forward strand.
CTGACCTTGCTCTTGAACGCCGCCCAGGTCGAGGCCGGCGCCGCCTGCGTGGTGGCTAAACGCCTCGGCGACTCCCTGGCCATCGAGTGGGTCGCCTCACCCGAGGTGAGCGCCTCCGGCGCCATCGACAGGGCCACTCAGAGACTCCTCGATCAGGGCTACCGCATCAAGGGGCAGGATATCCACCCGCAAGCCAATACCGAGCTGCGGCGGGGTTTTCTGGTGATAATCAAGACCCGGTACCTCACCGCCACCGGCCGTACCCGCACCAGCTACGGATGCGGCTACAGTCCCCGGACTGCCGCCGAAGCGGAACGGGCCGCGGTTTACGACCTGCGAAATTACTCCTGGGGCTGGCGGGCCGAACAGGGTTATGAGGTAATCGAGCGCAGTCGCTTTTGAATCCATGGAGGCTGCTCTGCATGACGATGACAGCGAGCGGAATCTCTGTCCAGAGCGCAGAGACCTTGTGCCCTTCAAGGCTGCTTTCCCCGGCTGGAAGTTCAGTCATTCCTATGCGGCATGCCGATGTGTGTGAGGAATGGTCTCCCCCTGCGCAGCGGATCAACCTCCAGCCTGGCGCGGACTCACTCACTGGATTGACATTGCTTTCATGCAGTCCGTAGACTTTTCCCAACCGTGACAGGGGTTATTACGGAAGCCTGCCCTGACTTCACACTACTCATAATCACGAGGTGATATCCATTGGCAGATTCGGATTTCGAGCTCTCGGTTTCAGGCAATGGTAAATATATTTGGATAGTGGTCAACAGTCCCATGACGAGCGAACTCGGTCGCCGCTGCGGCGCGGCCGCTGTCGCGCTGGGGAGTGTGCACGGGATCAGCTCCTACCTTTTCGATCTCAGACGTGCTCCCAATATCCAGTCCGTACTCCCCAACTATGAATTCGCCTATAAGGAACTGAAGGGTTTCGGTTTCCCCAGAGGTTCCCGCTCGGCGTTGCTGACGGCTCCCAGAGACAGATCCCACGACTTCCTGGAGACCGTGTTCAAGAACGCCGGCTACAATGTTCGTCTCTTTACGAATGAAGCGAGTGCGATCGAATGGCTGGAACAGTAATCCTTCGACGAATGCCGAACCTGCCCCATTAGCCTGACCAAGGTCGAGTTTTGACCCGGCTCTTCGGTTTGCACCGGAATGTCTCCAGTCCGTAGTGCGCTTTAATCCGCTTCGCCGCAAACTTCACACCGCCTTTCGATATCCGGCATTCGATTTCTGCATGTTTTATCGATTTGCCTGATTGGCGGTGAATTCATGCCGAGCCGGTTTGCCCAGCCCCTGAGCATGAGCATCTATACTCAACATACCCATAGAGCCGACTTTCGAGAGTGAGCCTTATGAAAAGTCTCAACAGAGATGAGCTCATCAACTGGGTCATCGACAGCCTAGGCAGCAAAATCGGAAGCGATCTTACCGCGAGACAGAGACACCGGTTGCAGCAGGTGCTGTTCAAGTCACTGGATTCGACCTTCAACAACCACGAGCAGCCGCAGACGCGACAGGTCACGATACTGCTCACCGATCTGCGTGGATTCACCGCGGTGGCGGAGCAGTATCCGCCGAATCTGGTGGTCACCGTGCTCAACCAATATTTCACCCGTATGTGTGAAATCGTCTATAGCCACGGTGGACTTGTCGACAAGTTCATGGGCGACGCCATTATGGTGGTCTTCGGGTTGCCCGAGTACCGGCAGGACGACCTGGAGCGGGCCATAGCCTGTGCGGTGGAGATGCAACGCGCGATGCTGGAACTCAATGAGCAGATGAGTGCGCAGGGCTATCCGCGCCTCTACATGGGGATCGGCATCAATACCGGGGAGGTGGTGGTCGGTCGCCTGGGTTCCGATCTGCACCACGAATACACGATCATCGGCGACGAGGTGAATCTCGCGTTTCGCATCGAGGCCTACAGTCTGCGCGGTCAGATTCTCTTGAGTGATCATTCGCATCACCTGGCGGAGAGCTATACCGACTGTGGTCCCCCCAATCAGGTCGAGCTCAAGGGCAAGTCGCAGCCAATGAATCTCTACGAACTCTATGCAACCTACCGGCCCCACTATCTGGAGGTTCCGCGAGTCGAATCCCGACGCAGTCCACGCGTCCCGGTCGACTTTCCGATCAGCTTCCAGACCCTCAAGGACAAAGCCGTCATGCGTACCCGTCACAAGGGCCGGGTGGTGGACATGAGCTACTATGGGCTGCATGCCTATCTCCCTGTGAAGCTTCGCAACATGGCGGATATCCGCATCACCCTCGCGACCTCGCTGATGAGCAACGTGAACCGGTATATCTACGCCAAGGTGCTGGAGACGAAACCGGAGAAGAACGGCTGGCTATGCCGGATGGAGTTCACCCGCATAGACGACGAGGGGCAGGCCGCCATCAAGAGCTATATCGACCAGATTGTGGCCTTGCGGTGAGGCAGAGCGCCGGGGCCTCATTCATTAACCCAGATGTTCCATCCCCAAAGTATTGTGATGGCCCCAGGTCTGGCATGGAAATTCAGAAAAGTCTAATATAAGAAGATTGTCGAGCCATTTTGTAAGGCTCAGTTTTACAAGGGTTATTTTTCATGCAGGATCCCACCACCCACTCTGACAGCCACATGGGACGCGTCGAGGTCAAAGAGACAACGTGCTACATGTGCGCCTGCCGTTGCGGCATCCGCGTCACCCTGCGTGACGGCGAGGTGCGCTATATCGAAGGCAATCCCGACCACCCGCTGAACAAGGGCGTGATCTGCGCCAAAGGCTCGTCGGGCATCATGAAACAGTATTCGCCGGCGCGCCTGACCCGGCCGCTGCTGCGCAAGCCGGGGGCGGAGCGGGGTGAGTCCGATTTCGTAGAGATCTCCTGGGAGCAGGCCTTCGAGATCATGCAGGAGCGCCTGGGCCGCATTCGCGCCGAGGACCCGAAGCGCTTCGCGCTGTTCACCGGCCGCGACCAGATGCAGGCCCTGACCGGTCTCTTCGCCAAGCAGTTCGGTACCCCCAACTACGCCGCCCATGGCGGCTTCTGTTCGGTCAACATGGCGGCCGGGCTGATCTACACCATCGGCGGCTCCTTCTGGGAGTTCGGCGGTCCCGACCTGGAGCGTTCCAAGCTCTTCATCATGATCGGCACGGCCGAGGACCACCACTCCAACCCGATGAAGATCGCGCTCTCCGACTTCAAGCGGCGCGGCGGCCGCTTCATCTCCATCAATCCGATCCGCACCGGCTACTCGGCCATCGCCGACGAGTGGGTGCCGATCAAGCCCGGCACCGACGGCGCCCTGCTGCTGGCGATCATCCGCGAGCTGATCCAGCAGGGGCTGTATGACCGTGAATTCCTGATCAAATACACCAATGCCGCCGAACTGGTGGTGGACGATCCCAAGCGGGACGACCATGGCCTGTTCCGCCGCTTCGAGACCCACATCGAGGAGGGCTGCTTCGACCCGGAGAACAAGCTCTGGTGGGACCGAGAGCTCGACCGTGAGATCTCCACCCACACCCCCGGCACCGATCCGCGCCTGCTCGGCAGTTTCACCCTGGAGGACGGCACCCCGGTGAAGCCCGCCATGCAACTGCTCAAGGAGCGGGTCGAGGAGTACACCTGCGAGTGGGCCGAGGACATCACCGGCATCTCCGCCGACACCATCCGCCGCCTGGCCCACGAGATGGGCGTGGTGGCGCGCGACCAGAAGATCGAACTGCCGATCCAGTGGACCGACTCCTGGGGCAACGAGCACGACAGCGTCACCGGCAACCCGGTCTCCTTCCACGCCATGCGTGGTCTGGCGGCCCACTCCAACGGCTTTCAGACCATCCGCGCCCTGGGTATTCTGATGACCATCCTGGGCACTATCGACCGTCCCGGCGGCTTCCGCCACAAGGCGCCCTTCCCGCGCCCGATCCCGCCCTGCCCGAAGCCGCCCAAGGGGCCCGAGGGGGTCAAACCCAATACGCCGCTCGACGGCATGCCACTGGGCTGGCCGGCCAAGCCCGACGACCTGTTCGTCGACGAGAACGGCGAGGCGGTGCGTATCGACAAGGCCTTCTCTTGGGAGTACCCCCTGTCGGTGCACGGCCTGATGCACAACGTCATCACCAACGCCTGGCGCGGCGACCCCTACAAGATCGACACCCTGCTGCTGTTCATGGCCAACATGGCCTGGAACTCGTCGATGAACACGGAGAACGTGCGCGACATGCTGCGCGACAAGGACGAGAACGGGGAGTACAAGATTCCGTTCCTCATCGTCGCCGACGCTTTCCAGTCAGAGACGGTGGCCTTCGCCGATCTGGTGCTGCCCGACACCACCTACCTGGAGCGCCACGACGCCATGTCAATGCTCGACCGGCCGATCTCCGAGTTCGACGGCCCGGTCGACTCGGTGCGCATCCCGGTGGTCGCGCCGCGCGGCGAGTGCAAGCCGTTCCAGGAGGTGCTGATCGAGATGGGCAGCCGTCTCGGCCTGCCGGCGTTCGTGAAGGAAGACGGCAGCCGCAAGTTCCGCAACTACCCCGACTTCGTCACCAACTACGAGACCTCGCCGGGCTCCGGCATCGGCTTTCTCGCCGGCTGGCGCGGCAAGGGAGGCGAGAAGTTCCTCAAGGGCGAGCCCAACCCGCGCCAGTGGGAGATGTACAAGGAGAACGGCTGCGTCTACCACTACGAGTTGCCCAAGTCCTACCAGTACATGCGCAACTGGAACCAGGGCTACCTGGAGTGGGCCCGCTACCACGGCATGACCCGCTACGTGGAGCCGATCACCCTGCACCTCTACTCCGAGGTGCTGCAGCGCTTCCGCCTGGCGGCCCAGGGCAAGCTGCCGGGCAAGCAGCCGCCGCAGCGTCTGCGCAAGCGGGTGGCGGAGCACTTCGATCCGCTGCCCTTCTACACCGCGCCGCTGGAGCACAAGCTGGTCGATACCCACCACTATCCGATCAACGCCCTGACTCAGCGGCCGATGGCGATGTACCACTCCTGGGACTCCCAGAACGCCTGGCTGCGCCAGATCCACACCCACAACTACCTGTTCGTCAATCCGAAGCTGGGCGAGGCCTGCGGCTTCGGCGACGGGGACTGGATCTGGGTCGAGTCGCCCACCAACAAGGTGCGCTGCATGGCCCGCTTCTCCGAGGCGGTGGAGCCGGGCACGGTCTGGACCTGGAACGCCATCGGCAAGGCGTCGGGGGCCTGGGGCCTGTCGCCCAGGGCCAACGAGTCGCAGAAGGGCTTCCTGTTGAACCACCTGATCTCCGAAGAGCTGCCCCCCTGCGAGGCGGGCGACCACATGTCCAACTCCGACCCGGTTACCGGCCAGGCCGCCTGGTTCGACGTGCGGGTGCGCCTCTACCCGGCGGGGCCGGAGGAGCCGAAGGTCACCTCGCCCCAGTTCGCGACCATGAAGCGGCTGCCGGGGCAGGACGCGAAGCGCGGGAAGTGGCAGGCGTTCTTTGCGGGGACGTTTCGGCGGAAGAGCAATATTGGGTGAAGAAGGTGAAGAGGTTTTGAGTGATGAGTTTTGAGTGTTGAGTTGTGGAGTGCGCTGCGCGCAGGTTTTTTTCGGTCCCCTCTCCCTGGCCCTCTCCCGCGAGGGGAGAGGGAATTAACCCGGCGAGCTGGGTGCCTCCGAAAGCCCCTCTCCCCTTGCGGGAGAGGGGTTGGGGAGAGGGGGAGATCAAAACCGTGAGCGAAGCGAACACATCAACTCAAAACTCATAACTAAAAACTCAAAACTTCCGAAGGACAAGAGATGACACAACTAGCACTAGTAATCGACCTCAACGTCTGTGTCGGCTGCCACGCCTGCGTGACCAGCTGCAAGGAGTGGAACACCTCCGGCTGGGCCGGCCCCCTGACCGACCAGCGCCCCTACGACGAGGATCCCACCGGGACCTTCTTCAATCGGGTACAGACCTACGAGGCGGGGGTCTTCCCCCACACCGAGACCTACCACTTTCCCAAGTCGTGCCTGCACTGCGAGGATCCGCCCTGCGTGCCGGTCTGTCCCACCGGGGCCTCCTACAAGCGGGAGGACAACGGCGTGGTGCTGGTCGACTACGACAAGTGCATCGGCTGCAAGTACTGCTCCTGGGCCTGCCCCTACGGCGCCCGCGAGATCGACGAGAAGCAGCGGGTGATGAAGAAGTGCACGCTGTGCATCGACCGCATCACCGACATGAGCCTGCCCGAGTCCCAGCGCAAGCCCGCCTGCGTGCTGGCCTGCCCGACCAACGCCCGGCTGTTTGGCGATGTGCACGATCCGAACTCGGTGGTCTCGGTGGCGATCCGGGAGGAGGGCGGTTATCCGCTGCAGCCGGAGTGGGGCACCAAGCCGGCCAACCACTACCTGCCGCGTCGCAAGACCCGCATCCAGATCCACGAGGACGAACTGGTGCGCGCCGACAACCCGCTCAAGAAAGAGCAGCTGCCGACGCCGGAGGCGGGGGAGACGTTGGACGACGTGGCCTGGTGATTATTTTTTAATTATGAATTTTGAATGTTGAATTTTGAATTGGATGAGTGCGCATTGCGCACGGTTTATCTCCCCCTCTCCCTGGCCCTCTCCCGCGAGGGGAGAGGGAATCTGCCCGGATAGCCGTGTGCTTTCTGAAAGCCCCTCTCCCCTTGCGGGAGAGGGGTTGGGGAGAGGGGGGTTGAATAACCGTGAGCGAAGCGAACACCCCAATTCAAAATCAAGAATTCAAAATTCAAAATTTTTGGAGAAAAAGATGCATCCCGCATTCTCGGTAATCTTCTTAACGACCCTGATCGGCGCCGGCCAGGGCCTGTTCCTGGCGCTGTACACCGGACAGCTCTACTCCCTGGCCAATCTGCTGCCAACGCAGAGCGAGCACTTTTACGCCTTGGGGAGTCTCACCGCCCTGGCACTGCTGGTCGGTGGGTTGGTCGCCTCGGTCTTCCACCTGGGGCGTCCCGAGCGCGCCTGGCGCGCCGCCACCCAGTGGCGCACCTCCTGGCTCTCGCGGGAGGTTATCGCATTGCCCGCCGCCATGGGGCTGACCTTTCTCTACGGTCTGCTCCACTACCTGGGCTGGACCGATCCCCTGTTCGTGATCTCCGAAACCCTGCCGGTGGATATCACCCTGATCATCGGCGCTTTGGGTACCGTCGCCAGCTTCGTGCTGTTTCTCTGCACGGCCATGATCTATGCCAGTCTGCGCTTCATCAAGGCCTGGCACTCGCCGTTGACGGTAGCCAATTTTCTCTTTCTCGGCGTCGCCTCCGGCTTCATGCTGGCGGCTGCTTTCTCCGCCTACCTGGGCACCGAGTTGGTGGCCTTCTACGGCACCTGGGCGGTGATCGCGACCCTGCTCGGCGCCGTCACCCGCGGCTTCTCGCTCTATCGCAACACCAGTGTTCGCTGCAAGGTCGATCTGCAATCGGCCATCGGCGTGCATCACAGCCAGCTGCATCAGAAGGCGCAGGGCTTCATGGGCGGTTCCTTCAACACCCGGGAGTTTTTCCACCACAAGTCGGAAGGCTTCCTGCTGATGGTGCGCTACGGCTTCTTGCTGATGGTGTTCATTCTGCCGGTGGTGTTGATCCTGCTGGCCTACGGCCTGGAGTCGAGCCGGCTGCCCATCGCCGCCTTCGCGATCCAGTACCTGGGCCTGGTACTGGAGCGCTACCACTTCTTCACCGAGGCGAAGCATCCGCAGAATCTCTATTACCAGAGCATGGCGTGATGCAATGGTGTGTTGAGTATTGAATTTTGGTGGTGGTGTGGTGCTTTGCGCACTTTTTTTGGATCCCCCTCTCCCTGGCCCTCTCCCGCGAGGGGAGAGGGAATTTTTCCGGCGAGCTGGGTGCCTCCGAAAGCCCCTCTCCCCTTGCGGGAGGGGGGTTGGGGAGAGGGGGAGATAAAAACCGTGAGCGCAGCGAACTCATTCATTTCAAACCAGTACCAGGCTCATCGATTTTATTGCGCGAGGAGTTCACCATGAACCGTTATCTGTTCGCCTTGATGCTTTTCTTCTCCACCGCCGTTCGTGCCGATGTGGCGGTGCTCGTCCACGGCTACCTGGGTAGCGCGGCATCCTGGGATGTCAGCGGCGTCACCCCGGTCCTGGAGCGTAACGGCTGGCAGCGCGCCGGGGTGCTCACGCCCCGTGGATTGATCCCCGTCAGGGAACAGGCCAGGGGCGACACCTTCTACACCGTGGAACTCCCCTCCATGGCCCCGGTGGCTCTGCAAGCCGATCTGCTGGGTCGCATGGTCGCAGCGGTCGAGCAGCGTCATCCGGGTGAGCCTGTGATCCTGGTCGGCCACTCCGCCGGTGGCGTGGTGGCGCGCCTGCTGCTGGTGCAGGGCGGGGTGAGGCGGCCCAAGGCCCTGATCACCATTGCCTCGCCCCACCTCGGCACCTTGCGGGCGGTGGAGGCGCTTGACGAGACCGACGATCCCTTCCCGATAAGCGTGGTGAAGGAGTTCTTCGCCGGCGAACTCTATGGCGTGGTACGCGACTCCTGGGAGGTGCTGATCGATCTCACCCCCGAAGAGCCGGGCAACCTGCTGTTCTGGCTCAACCGCCAGCCGCATCCCGACATCGCCTATGTCTCGGTGGTGCGCCCGGGTCCCATTGGCGCCGGCGACGAACTGGTGCCCGCCTTCAGCCAGGACATGAACAACGTGCAGGCATTGAAGGGCAAGTCCCGTGTTGTCACCCTGCCGGTGGGTCATGCTTTGCAGCCGCCTGACGGCAAGCTTTTGGTGGAGTTGTTGAGCGGAGTGTAATTCATTGAGCCGAATGGTGGGGCCCTGCCCTGCCCCACCAAACATTAACACGACAACAAATAAACCGATCGGTGCATCTTGCCGCACTGTTTAATCGGGATCTCACCATACCAACCCCCAAGGGCTTGACCTCCCTACTCGAATCATTCAGCTTTCACTTCTGTTGCCTCATGGACTGACCGCCGATGGCTGACGACAAAACAATTCAATCCGATCTTCCCACGCCTCAACAGGCCGTTGATCGCTTCTGCGATGGTTGCAACTGCTCCCAGTCTGTGCTGACTGTCTATGCCGGACGCTATGGGATCGACGAGTCGCTGGCCATGCGTATCGCCACCGGTCTCGGCGGCGGTGTGGGCCGCATGGGCGGGGTTTGTGGTACCCTGACCGGCGCCGCGCTGGTATTGGGTCTGGAACACGGTCCCCACATCCAGGGAGGGCAGAACGCCAAGGAGGCAACTTATGCGGCCACCCGGTGGCTGCAGCAGCGCTTCATCGAGCGCCACGGCAGCAACCAGTGCCGGGAGCTGCTGGAGAAGGATCTGAGCGTCGACGAAGAGTACCAACAGGCCCGTGAGCTGGGATTGTTCAAGCGCCGTTGCCCGCATTACGTGGAGACGGTGGTGACCCTGCTCGACGAATGGTTCGCAGAGAAACAAGCCAACATGAAACAGAAAATCCTCACCATGCTCGAACTGCAGGACGCCATGAACCGCAAGGTCAATCCCGACTGGCGCGATGCGGGCTACCCCTGGTACCGGGCGATCTGGACCAATTGCGCCGAGATGCTCGACCACTACGGGTGGAAGTGGTGGAAGCACCAGAAGCCCGACATGGCGCAGGTGCATCTGGAGATCGTCGATATCTGGCACTTCGCCTTGAGTGATCTGATCCTGCACAACGACTCCATGGAGAAGGCGGCGGAACTGGCGCTCGAAGGCTTGAATCAGCAGGTTGGCGACATCGACTTCAGAAGCTCGATCGAACACCTGGCCATGGCCAGCATCCAGCACCAGTCGGCCGACATCGGTCGCTTCGCCGAAGTGATGAAAGCGGCCGATCTGGGTTTCGATGAACTCTTCAAGACCTACGTGGGCAAGAACGTACTCAACTTCTTCCGCCAGGACCACGGCTACAAGGAGGGGAGCTACATCAAACTCTGGAACGGTCGTGAGGACAACGAATACCTGGCCGACATCCTCGCCAGCCTCGATGCCGACAACGCCGGTTTCAGCGAAGAGGTCTATCGACGTCTGGAACAGGCCTATCCTGCAGGTTGATACCACCCATTCGGCATTTCGTCCGCCATTGGCCGCGTGATGCCGATTCAGTAGGGGAGTGAAACCTTCGAGTATCAGTACGTCCGCTACAAGCCCAAGCGGGAACGGATCGAACGGACCGAATCGATCTACAGACGGCTGCTCGGGGGCAAGGCTTTCAAGCCCGGACCGGCGAGCCGGCGAAGCCAAGGCCGGAAGCTGATCGCGGCAGCGCGTCTGAGGAGCTGAGCAGGGTGGCGAAAGAGCTCAACCAGAACATCGTCAACCTCAACCAGGTGGCCGAGATCACCTCGCAGGGGGCCCACCGCAGTGTCGAGGCCAGCGAGCAGATGGTGGCCATCATCGACCGGCTCGAACATCTGGTAGTGCAGTTCAGGAGCTGACCGACTTGCTTGTTGCCGGGGCGGCTCCTCAGTCCCTTCCTGCCGACACACAAGGCCTCGGCCGAGCAGGTTTCTGTCCCGGCACAGATATGGGGCGGGTCAGCCCAACCATCCCAACTCATGTCATCGGCGAGGCTGGAATGGATGGGCTTGAATATGAACGGGTCAGCAGGTCCGGCGTATTCATGCTCCGGTCTGTTTATCCCCGCAGCCTCGAATGGGTTATCCTGATCCAAGGATCCACTCGACAGGGCGCTTACCCTTCATGTGTTATCGTGCCGGATGCATGCTTATCGGATGGTTGTTGATCACCAGCGCCGCGTGGGCGGACGGGCAACTGGTGACGGCCGAACCCGCGTATCGGCAGGAGACCCTTTCCGGGTTTACCCGCGAGCGTACACGGGTACTGCTGTCAGCAGAGACCAACGGCCGGGTGACGGCGGTGTACGGCGACGTGGGGGACCTCACCGTGGACGAACCGCCCTTTGCCTGTCTCGATCCCACTTTCATCGACCTTGAACTGGCGGCCAACCGGGCGGAGCAGGAGGCGTTGCGGGTGGATCTGGACTACTTCCGCAAGGAGGTGAAACGCATCCGACAGTTGCTGGCGCAGAAGAGCTCGTCCGAGAGCCAGCTCGACGCCGCCGTGCGCAACCAGAACAAGACCGAAGTACAGCTGGAAGCGCTGCAGATCGCCGCACAAACCCTGAGAGAGCGCAAGGCGCGTCACTGTATCCGCACGCCGGCCGGTTGGCGTGTCATCAGTCGCCAGGTGGAGCCCGGGGAGTGGATCAACACCGGTCAGCCGGTGGTGGAGATCGGTGATTACCGCAGTCTGCTGGTGCCGTTCGCCTTGAGCATGACCGAGTACCGGGCCATGCAGCGTCTGGACGACGACCTCTCCCTGCGCCTGCCGCAGCAGGGCGTGACGGTGCCGGCCCGGCTGTTGCGGGTCTCCCCCGCCTTCGATCAGGCTTCACGCAAGATTCAGGTCGAGCTGGAGATCGGCGAGGGGATCGACACTCCACGCGGCGGTCTGCGCGCTGAACTCGACCTGACCCTACCGCTCAACACCGGGGCGGTGGTGGTGCCGGAGTCGGCGCTGGTGAAGCGTTACGAACAGTACTGGCTGAGGCGGCCCGACGGCGAGGAGGTCCGGGTGGTCTACCTGGGACACGAGGAGGGGGCTGAGGGGGGCGTGGTGCGGGTGGCCTCGCCCGAGGTCAATGCCGGCGACCGTTTTCAACGCCATCCGGAGTAACCACCCGTGCGTGGGGTCGTCGCCTTCTCTCTCAAACAGCGCGTCTTCTACAACCTGATGTTCGTGGTGTTGATGGTGGTGGGCTTCATCACCCTCTTCGCCCTGCCGGCCGAGCGCTACCCCAACTTCGGCTTCGGCGAGGTGATCATCTCCACCATCTATCCCGGCGCCTCCCCGGTGGAGGTGGAGAGCCTGGTCACGCGCAAGATCGAGGAGGCGTTGGAGCGGGTCGACGACGTGGAGTGGATCAACGCCACCTCCTTCAGCGGGCGCTCCAACATCCGCCTCAAGTTCGTCGACGACAGCGACTACGACAGGCTCTTCGACGAGGTCCGCTTCGAGGTGCTGAACATCCTCGGCGAACTGCCGGAGGGGGTCGATCCGCCCAGCCTGCTCAACGCCAAGGTGCAGGACTGGCTGCCGGTGCTCACGCTCAGTCTCGCCGGCGAGCACGGCAACCGGGCGCTGGCGCTGATGGCCGACGAGATCAAGATCCGGCTGCTGAAGATCCCCGGCATCAAGCAGGTGGACATCACCGGCGAACAGACCCAGGAGTTCCACGTCGAACTCGATCCGGCCAGGCTGCGCCTCTACGGCGTCACCTTCGATCAGGTGGCGGCCGCCCTCGGCAGCATCAACCGCATCATCCCCGCCGGCAAATACACCAACGACAGCGGCGAGTTCCTGGTCAAGCTCGATGAGCGTTTCCGCAGCCTGGAACAGGTGCAGCAGACGGTGGTGCGGCGCGACGCCGACGGCAGCCTGCTGCGGCTGCAGGCGCTGGCCAGCCATATCGGTCTCGGCTACCGCGACCCGATCGTCATCGCCTCGGTCAACGGCAAGCCTTCGATCGGCCTCAAGGTGCTCAAGTCGGACGCCGGCAACGCCATGCGCATTCGCGACCAGGTGCTGGCGGTGGCCGACGAGTTCCGCCCCGGACTGGCGGCGCAGGGGGTGGAGCTGGCGCTGACCCAGGACTCCACCGTCTACATCAAGGACGGCCTCTCCACCCTCGGCATGAACATGCTGGCGGGTATCGTCCTGGTCTCCTTGATCATCTGGTACTTCATGGGAGTGCGCAACGCC
>JBNLGI010000064.1:0-1578 GCA_050305975.1 Sedimenticolaceae bacterium
AATGGGCTGACGGAGGGATTACGCGAGGGGTGTCGGTGTTTGCAAGTATGCCCAGGGCGGGGTTGTTCGAGGATGGGCGGCCGGCAGGTCGCGGCTCATGAGGAAGACAGGGGGAGGTTGCGGTGTTCCCGTCCCCCCCCCCATTCTGCCGCTCAGGTCGATCAGGCTTTCAGACTAGCCAGAGCAGAATCGCCGCGCCCAGTAGGAAGCGATAGATCACGAACGGCAACATGCCGATGCGCTCGATGAACTGCAGAAAGAAGTGGATGCAGAGGTAGGCTGCGGCGAAGGCCAATCCCACCCCCAGCGCGATCGAGCCCCACTCCACCGGCAGATCGCTTTCGATCAGTTCCAGGGTCAGCAGCCCGCCCGACATGATGATGGTCGGGATCGAGATCAGAAAGGAGAAGCGGGAGGCCGCTCTGCGGGTCAGTCCCAGAAACAGTCCCGCGGTCATGGTCGATCCCGAGCGCGAGGTGCCGGGGATGATGGCGATGGCCTGAAACAGCCCCACGATGAGGGCGTCGCGCCAGCCGATCGAGTACTCGTCCCGGCTCCGTTTGCCCAGCTTGTCGGCGGCCAGCAACAGGATGCCGAAGCCGATGGTGGTGACGGCGATCACCAGCGGGGCGCGTAGGTCGGTCTCCACCAGGGACTTCATGAGCAGACCGAAGAGACCGACCGGCAGGGTGGCGATGACGATCATCCAGCCGAGACGGGAATCCCGTGAGCGGGCCGCCGGGTTGACCCAGGAGCGGAAGAAATCGCCGCCGATGGCGACCACCTCATGCCGGAAGTAGCCGATCACCGCCGCCAGGGTACCCACGTGGACCGCCACGTCGAAGGCCAGGCCCTGGTCCGCGTAGCCGGTGATCAGTGGGGCGAGAATCAGGTGGGCGGAGCTGGAGATGGGCAGGAACTCGGTGAGACCCTGCACCACGGCCAGGATCAGGATCTGCAAAAGTTCCACTGATGTACCTCGTTATCGGTTGTCTGTTGTTCAGCGGGGCCCGCTCAGGCCGCGCAGCGAACTAGTCGTTGTTCCAGGGCGTGGCGAGCTGTGAACGTTCCCAGGCCAGTGCCGATTCGGCGATGGTCGCCAGGTTGTCGTGCCGGGGCTGCCAGCCGATCACCTGGCGTACCTTCTCGGCGCCCGCCACCAGCTCCGGCGGATCGCCCGCCCGGCGTTCCGCCTCGATGATATTGAGCGGCGCGCCGTTGGCGCTCTCCACCGCCTGCAGCAGCTCACGCACTGAATAGCCGTGTCCGTAACCGCAGTTGAGGGTGGTCGATTCGCCGCCCTGACGCAGATAGGCCAGGGCTTTGACATGGGCATCGGCGAGGTCGACCACGTGAATGTAGTCGCGTACGCCGGTACCGTCCGCCGTAGGGTAGTCGGTGCCGAAGATGTAGACCGCCTCGCGCTTGCCGACCGCGGCCTCGCAGGCCACTTTGGTCAGCAGGGTCGCCTTGGGCGTCGACTGGCCGATCTCGCCGTCGAGATCGCAGCCGGCCACGTTGAAGTAGCGCAGGGCGACATAGTTCAGGTCGCTGGCCAGGGAGAGGTCTCTCAACATC
>JBNLGI010000065.1:0-4604 GCA_050305975.1 Sedimenticolaceae bacterium
AAGGCTAGAGATCAAGGCCGGAAATTGTCCCCAGATTCCAGTATGATCATAATGTTAGCGTAATTTCTTGCATTTGTACTATAGATTTTTTTGGAAAAAACGATGGCGATTCTCGACATACTTCACTTTCCCGACCCGCGATTACGCAACAAGGCCAAGCCGGTCGCGCAAGTGGATAACTCTATACGTCGGCTGGTCGACGATATGCTTGAGACCATGTACCAGGCGCCGGGTATCGGCCTCGCCGCCACCCAGGTCAATGTGGCGCAGCGGGTGGTCGTCATCGATCTCTCCGAGGAGAAGGACGAACCCCTCTGCCTGATCAATCCCGAAATCCTGGAAAAGGACGGCATCGAGCAGATGGAGGAGGGCTGCCTCTCGGTCCCCGGGGTCTTCGAACAGGTCACCCGGGCCAACCACATCCGGGTGCGCGCCCTCGACCGGGATGGCAGCGCTTTCGAGATGGAGGCCGAAGGCCTGCTGGCGGTCTGCATTCAGCATGAGCTGGATCACCTGGAAGGCAAGTTGTTCGTCGATTATCTCTCCAGCCTGAAGCGTCAGCGCATTCGGAAAAAGCTGGAAAAGGAGAGCCGGCAGCCGGCGGAACCGGCCACCGGCACGCATCAGGCCATCTGAAGCGCCCCTGGATCTTGACTGCATCTTCATCCCAGCCGCGGGTGGTTTCTGAGACCTTGTTCCCAGTCCAGTGATACGCCCGTCTCTTTTCAGGAACACGATTCATGAGCGACCCGTTGAAGATCATCTTTGCCGGCACCCCGGAGTTCGCAGCCACCGCCCTGGCGGCGCTGCTGACGACCTCACATCAGGTGGTGGCGGTCTATACCCAGCCTGACCGTCCAGCCGGCCGAGGCAGGAAATTACAGCCTAGTCCGGTCAAACAGCTTGCCTTGGAGCATGCGCTCGAGGTGCGTCAGCCGGCGACCTTGAAAGACCCGGCCGATCAAGCGGCGCTACAGGATCTCGGCGCCGACCTGATGGTGGTCGCCGCCTACGGTCTGTTGCTCCCCCAGGCGGTGCTCGATGCCCCGCGTCTGGGTTGTATCAACATCCACGCCTCCGTATTGCCGCGCTGGCGCGGGGCGGCGCCGATCCAAAGGGCAATCCTGGCCGGCGACGAGGAGAGCGGCGTCACCATCATGCAGATGGAGGCCGGACTCGATACCGGGCCGATGCTGCATATTCTGAAGACGCCGATCCTGCTCGACGATACCGGTGGCAGCCTGCACGACCGGATTGCCGAGCTGGGCGCCCGCGCGCTGGTGGAGAGTCTCGACGCCGTCGCCGACGGTTCGCTGATGCCGAAACCTCAGGACGACGCCCTCGCCACTTACGCCAGGAAGCTCGACAAGAAGGAGGCGCTGATCGACTGGTCCCAAGCCGCGTCGCAGATCGACCGGCAGGTGCGCGCCTTCAATCCCTGGCCGGTGGCGCAGTGCGAGTTTCAGGGGCAGGTGATGCGCATCTGGCAGTCCCGGCCGCTCGAGCGCGAGCTGCCGGCCGACGCCCAGCCGGGAACGATACTCGAAGCCGGCAAGGCGGGTATCGACGTGGCGACCGGGACCGGGGTGTTGCGCATCACCGAGCTGCAGATGTCGGGCAAACGGGCCATGGCCGCCGCCGATTTTCTCAATGCGCACAGTGTCGACGGGGTGGTGTTGCGCTGATGCCCCAATCCCGCGCGAGTCGTCCCAGTCGTGCCCCCCGGATCGCCGCGGCCCGTGTGGTCCAGGGGGTGCTTGAGGGACGCTCCCTCTCGAGTCTGATCCCGTACCACTTCTCTGCCCTGGAGGATGCCCGCGACCGGGCGCTGGCGCAGGAGCTCTGCTATGGCACCTTGCGTAGCTATCCGCGATTGCAGGCTCTGCTGGAGCGCCTGCTGGAAAAGCCCCTGAAGGCCAAAGACCGGGACGTCATGTCGCTGCTGCTGATCGGGAGCTATCAGCTGCTCTACCTGCGGGTGGCCGATCATGCGGCAGTCAACGAGACCGCCGGCGCGGCCAAACAGTTGGGCAAGCGTTGGGCGGTGGGACTGGTCAACGGAGTGCTGCGCCGCCTGCAGCGCGAGCAGGAGCCGCTGCTGGCCGGGCTGGAGAGTGTGGAGGAGGCCCGCTATGCCATGCCTGCCTGGCTTCTCATGGAGATCCGCCAGCGTTGGCCCGAGAGCTGGCAGAATCGGGTGGCGGCGCTGAATGCGCGTCCGCCCATGACCCTGCGGGTGAACCGACTGCGGAGCTCCCGGGAGGCGTACCTGTCACGTCTGGCCGAAGCGGGTATCAAGGCCAATCCGCATGCATTCGCCGACAGCGGGATCGACCTCGAACAGCCGCGGGAGGTGGAGTCGCTGCCCGGTTTCGACAGCGGCCAGGTGTCGGTGCAGGACGGCGCCGCCCAGCTGGCGGCCGGACTGCTCGAGCTGGCGCCCGGGCAGTCGGTTCTGGATGCCTGCGCCGCGCCCGGCGGCAAGAGCTGCCACCTGCTGGAGACGCAACCCGGGTTGCAGCTGACGGCCATGGATATCGATGCCGAACGCCTGCAGAAGGTGGCAGAGAACCTGACCCGGCTCGAACTGCAGGCGGAACTGGTGGAGGGCGATGCGGCAAACCCTGGCGGTGACTGGGCCGAGCGCCAATACGATCGGATTCTGTTGGATGTCCCCTGTTCGGCCACCGGTGTGATCCGGCGCCATCCCGACATCAAGCTGCTGCGCCGCGAGAGCGATATTGCCGAGCTGGCGGCTCTGCAGCGACGCATTCTGAAGGCGATCTGGCCCCTGTTGAAGCCGGGAGGTCTGATGCTCTACGTCACCTGCTCCATTCTGCCGGCCGAGAACGAGCACCAGCTCGACTGGTTTCTGGTGGAACAGCCGGAGGCGCGGGAGCGGCCCATCGAGGCGAACTGGGGCGAAGCCCGCTCGGTAGGCCGCCAGATCGCCCCCGGAGAGGGGGGCGCGGACGGTTTCTACTACGCCTTGCTGGAGAAGCCGTCGTCATGAGTCGCCTGGGCACGATCCTGCTGTTGTGGGGTTGGTGCGGTCTCCTCTGGGCAGCGCCCTTCGTGGTCAAGGATCTTTCGATTCAGAACGAGCAGAGCGCCTACTACCTGAATACGCGCATCGACTACCGGCTGACTCCGGAGGTGGAGGAGGCCCTGAGCAACGGGGTGCCGCTGACCTTCAAGGTTCAGCTCGAGGTGGGCAAGGTCTGGCGCGACTTCTGGGAGGGCAATCCGCTGTCGCGCACCTTACGCTTTCAGATCCGTTATCATGCCCTGACCGAACTCTATCGTGTGGTCAACATGCAGACTGGCGAGGAACAGAATTTCGTGACACAGGACGCCGCGTTGTACGCCTTGGGCGATATCGGCAAGCTGCCTCTGGTCTCCCAGGCCGATCTGGTGCCGGGTGAGGCCTATCAACTGCGGCTGCGGGCCGATCTGGAGATCGAATCCCTGCCGCTGCCGCTGCAACCGCTGGCCTATCTGGGCCGTGGCTGGCGCCTCACCACAGGCTGGACACAATGGCCCCTTCAACCCTGAGTCGCCTGCGCCTCGGCGGGCTCTCCGTAGCCCTGCTGCTGATCCTGCTGCTGGTCACCCTGCACCTGATGAGCAGTGCGGTGCAGAACTCCGCCGAGCTGAGTCGCTACTTCGTGCCGCTGCTGGTGATCAACCTGGCCGGCATGGTGGTGCTGATCGGGCTCATCACCTACAACTCGATCCGGCTGATCCGCCAGTACCTGCGTCACAGCGCCGGTTCCAGGCTGACCCTGCGCATGGTGGCCATCTTCATCGTCATCTCCCTGACCCCCGTGGGGGTGGTCTATTTCTACTCCTTCAGCTTCCTGCAGGGCGGCATCGACAGCTGGTTCGACGTGCGCATCGACCAAGCCATGGAGGATGCCCGCGAGCTGGCCCAGGCCTCCCTCGACCTGAATCAGCGGTTGTGGCTGAAATACACCGAGCAGCAGCTGCTGAGCATCACCGACTCCTCTGAATCAGCGCTGTCCCTGACCATCGCCGAACTGCGCCAGCAGTCGGGGGCGCTGGAGCTCTCCCTGAGCGACCTCAACGGCCAGATCATCGCCTACTCAAACGCCGTGGCCTCGGAGCTGGCGCCGTCGAAGCCTGACGACTTCATCATGCAGCAGCTGCGCGAGGGCAGCAGCTATGTGGGGCTGGCACGGGAGAAGGACGAACTCATGATCCGGGTCGCTGTGGAGGATCCGCTGGGCCGGCCCTTCATCATCCAGGGGCTCTACCCCGCCTCGGACCGGGTCAGCGCCCTGTCCGAGAAGCTGGAGCTGGCCTACAACCGCTACAAGGAGCTCTCCTTCCTGCGCCAGTCGTTGAAACGCAACTTCTCGCTTACCCTCTTCATGGTGCTGATGTTCGCCGTGCTGTCGGCCATCTGGGCGGCCTTCTTCTCGGCCCGCCGCATGGTGGCGCCGATCACCAACATCGCCGCCGGCACCCGCGCCGTGGCCGATGGCGACTACGACCGCCAGCTGCCGGTACCGCGAGCCAAGGACGAACTCGCCTTTCTGGTCACCTCCTTCAACGCCATGACCCGGCGCATCGGTCAGGCC
>JBNLGI010000066.1:0-12041 GCA_050305975.1 Sedimenticolaceae bacterium
GAACTTCTCCGGCAGCGGGCGCAGCGACTTGGTCAGCAGGCGCAGCTTGTCGACCTTGACCGAGAGCTCGCCGGTCTTGGTCTTGAACAGCACACCCTCGGCGCCGACGATGTCGCCGATGTCCCACTTCTTGAACTGCTCGTTGTAGAAACCCTCTTCCAGGGCGTCGCGCTGAACGAACAGTTGCATGCGTCCGGTCATGTCCTGCAGGTGGGCGAAACTCGCCTTGCCCATCACCCGGCGGCTCATCATACGACCGGCCAAACTGACCCGCAGGCCGAGTGCCTCCAGCTCCTCGTCGCCCTTCTCGTCATACTCGGCGTGCAGCTCGCCGGCCATGGTGTTGCGCCGGAAGTCGTTGGGGAAGGCGTTGCCGTTCTCCCTCAGCTGCTGCAGCTTCTCGCGCCGCTGGGCGATGAGTTTGTTCTCGTCAATCTGATCGTTCATGTGCACTTCGTATCAAGTTGTCTGTTCGTTTATAACGCAAAGTGCGCAAAGAAGCGCAAAGTACGCAATGGGGATTGAGTGTTTCTCTCCACGACCTTACACGAATCCACATGTGCAATCTTTGCGCGCTTGGCGCTTCTTTGCGTCCTTTGCGTTATAGAGACCTTCAAAGCCCGCTCTTGAGGCTGGCCTCGATGAACATATCGAGCCCGCCGTCGAGCACCGCCTGGGTGTTGCCGGTCTCGACCCCGGTGCGCAGGTCCTTGATGCGCGACTGATCGAGCACGTAGGAGCGGATCTGGCTGCCCCAGCCGATATCCGACTTGCTCTCCTCCACTGCCTGCTGGGAGGCGCTGCGCTTCTGGATCTCCAGCTCATAGAGCTTGGCCTTCAGCTGCTTCATGGCGGTGGCCTTGTTCTTGTGCTGGGAGCGGTCGTTCTGGCACTGCACCACGATGCCGGACGGGTTGTGGGTGATACGCACCGCTGACTCGGTCCGGTTGACGTGCTGGCCGCCGGCGCCGCTGGCGCGGTAGACGTCGATACGCAGATCGGCGGGGTTGATCTCCACCTCGATAGAGTCGTCGATCTCCGGCGAGACGAAGACCGCGGCAAAGGAGGTGTGGCGTCGGTTGCCGGAGTCAAATGGGGATTTGCGCACCAGCCGGTGGACGCCGGTCTCGGTGCGCAACCAGCCGAAGGCGTACTCACCCTCGTAGCGCACGGTGGCGCTCTTGATGCCGGCCACCTCGCCGGCGGAGACCTCGATCAGCTCGGTCTTGAAACCGCGCTGCTCGCCCCAGCGCAGGTACATGCGCAGCAGCATCTCCGCCCAGTCCTGGGCCTCGGTGCCGCCGGAGCCGGCCTGGATGTCGAGGAAGGCGTTGCAGTGGTCGGTCTCGCCGGAGAACATGCGTCGGAACTCCAACTCGGAGACCTGCTTTTCGTAGTCCTGGACATCGCTCTCGATGGCGTTCACGGCAGACTCGTCAGCCTCCTCGACGGCCATCTCGAGCAGATCGGCAGCGTCGTCGAGCCCGCCCGCGAGGGTTTCGAGGGTCAGCACCACTGCTTCCAGGGAGGCGCGCTCACGACCCAGCGCCTGGGCGCGCTCCTGGTCGTTCCAGATGCCGGGATCCTCCAGTTCGCGCAGGACCTCGGTCAGGCGTTCCTTCTTGCCTTCGTAGTCAAAGATACCCCCTGAGGGAGGCACTGCGTCCCTTCAGGTCATCGATCTGGTGGATGATCGGGTTGATGTCTTGCATGATCGCTTCCGGTGTCGAAAAAGCGGGGATTCTACACCAGCCGCCGGACGGCAGAAAGCACCAGAGCCGGGGCTGGCCTGGAAAAGCCTGAAATCAGCGCTCCCGGAGTCAGCGACGCGGAGTGGACAGGCGCGGCTTCTTGCCCTTGCCTCCAAAGCGGCTCTTGAGCTGGGTGGTAAGCTGCTTGACCGTGGTTTTCAGCTCCGTGAGTTTTTCCGCAAACGGGTTTTGCGGTTCCTCCTCGTCCTCTTCGGCCCGTTTCTGTTCGAGACCGGGATTTTCCGCCTGCTTCAGCCAGATGGCGAATGATTCGAGAATTTCGCTGTTCCAGCTGGCCGGCGGTTTGACCACGCGGCTCTCCCGATAGAGTCGGTCCAGGGAGATACTTGCCGGGCAGCCCGCTTCGTCCATGTGCAGCCGCAACATCTTCTCCGCCTCTTCGATCGACTTTTCGATATACTTGCGCTTGTCTTCGAAGATACGGGCGATGGCGGTAGTGCTGAGGCCGATCTCGTGCTTGAACAGAAAACGTTTCTTCATCGATTCGGGCAGACGTCTGAACTGCTCGATGAAGACCACCGACCACTTGCCGTCCTCCTCGATGTTCCGGGGCAGATAGTTGGTCTGACTCGCGGCCTGGCTGTACTGCTGGTTGACCTGACTCGGCTTTCCCAGATTCTGAAAGAAACTGAATTTCAGCTCCTTGGGTGATTTGCTCGTGTGGCTGCTGATCACCAGATGGCGCCAGGCGGCATAGTAGGCCGCCTTGCCGAAATCACCGGTGCCGTACTGCCTGGCGATGAAGCGATAGATGCGTCCCCGGTACCTCTCATAAAAGGCTTCGAAGGCCTCCTTGTCCTTTTCCATGATGTGTTGCAGAACCGCATCTGTATCGAATCTTCGCGAAGACACTTCCACTATCACCCCCGGGCGTGGCGCCCGTCTGATACAACCTTCGAAGCATAGCAGAGTCCCTTGCCACATTCGTTTTCGTCACACCGTTCCAGACCTCTCATAATGAGATTTTTTCGAAACCGGCAATTATCAATGATAGGCGAAATCTAGACTTTGAAATGCAAACGTCTTCATAGATTTATCACTCATCACAATGGGGTTATCCTTGAGTCCATGCGAATTTCTGTCGTCATTCCCACCCACAACCGGGCATTGGTGCTGCCGCGGGCGCTCGACTCGGTGCTGGCCCAGACCCGGCCGGCTCATGAGATCATTGTAGTGGATGACGGGTCGATCGACGACACGGCAACGCTCATGCGCGAGCGCTATGCCGGGTGTCGCTATCTGCACCAGCCCAACCAGGGAGTCAGCAGCGCCCGCAATCTGGGCATTGCCCACGCAGAGGGGGAGTGGATCGCCCTGCTCGATTCCGACGATGCCTGGCTGCCCGGGAAACTCGCTTTGCAGGCCGAAGCCCTGGCGCGGAATCCGAACCTGCGGATCTGCCATACCGAGGAGATCTGGATGCGCAACGGGGTGCGGGTCAATCCGATGCGCAAGCATGCCAAACAGGGTGGTCGCATCTTCCATCGCTGTCTGCCCCTCTGTGTCATCTCTCCCTCATCGGTGGTGCTGCATCGCAGTCTGTTAGAGGAGTACGGGGACTTCGACAGTCACCTCCCCGCCTGTGAGGATTACGATCTCTGGCTTCGCCTGTGTGCCCACGAGGAGGTCCTCTTCATCGACCGGCCGCTGACCGTGAAATATGGCGGACACCCCGACCAGCTCTCCCGCCGGCACTGGGGCATGGATCGATTCAGGGTCCAGGCCCTGGAGAAGATCCTGGCCTCCACGACACTGAACGGGCCTGATCGTCGCGCGGCCATCGAGGTCTTGATCGAAAAGGCGGGCATCCTCGCACAGGGGGCGGAAAAGCGCGGCCAGCACACGCGGGCCTCTCACTATCGCCGACTCCAGTCCGACTATCAGGCCCAGCTGCAGCGCCTATGACGGACCACTCCCTGTGCCTGGTGGTGGCCTTGCCAGCCGAAGCGAAGCCGGTTATTCGCGCCCTCGGTCTCAAACGCCTGCAGCCGGATGGCGCCTATCCCCGCTATGGCAGGGGGGCGATCACCCTGGTTCTCAGCGGAGCCGGGCGAGATGCCGCCGGCAAGGCCGTTGCATGGATGGCGTCGATGAGCGCCGACGACACCGCCCACTGGATCAACCTGGGCATTGCCGGTCACGCTGCGCTGCAACCGGGTCAGGCGCTGTTGGCCGACCGCATCATCGACACCGCAACCGGAGAGCGCTGGACCCTGAAACCGTTCAGCGGACTGCCTGCCATCCAGATCGGATCGCTACACTGCGTGACGCAAGCGGAGACCCGTTTCGCCGAACCCGTCGCTTACGATATGGAAGCCTCCGCCATCGCCCGCGTCCTCGATGAGCGCAACGCCCTTTCGAGACTGCAGGTCTTGAAGGTCATTTCGGACAATCCCGCCAACCCGAGCCGGCGGATAAACGCTAGAATGGTCGCTGAGTTGATCGAAGGCGCCCTGCCGACCCTGCAAATCATGATCCGTTACCTGGTATCCCATGCAGAAACTCGCTGAACGCAAAATCCTCGTCACCGGTGCCAGCCGCGGCATCGGCGCCGCCATCGCCCGTCAGCTACTGGCGAGCGGTTGCCGGGTGGTGGCCGTGGCGCGAGACTTTTCTGACTGGCCGAATCCGCATGAAGGCATGGAGCAAGTGCAACTCGACCTCTCCCAGATCGACGTCCTGCCCCACAAACTCGGTGAACTGGCACGCATCCATCCGGAACTGGACGGCCTCATCCTCAATGCCGGATATGGCCGCTTCGGCTCCCTGGAAGAGTTCTCCTATCCTCAGATCCGTGAGCTGGTCGTGACCAATCTGCTGCAGCACATCTATCTCGCCCGGGCCTTCATCCCGCGCTTCAAGAAACAGGGATGGGGCGACTTGATCCTGATCGGATCGGAAGCCGCCATCAGCGGCGGGCGCAAGGGAGCGGTCTACTCCGCCTGCAAGTTCGGAACGCGCGGACTGGCCCAGTCGCTGCGCGAGGAGTGCAGCGGTCGTGGAGTGCGTGTCTGTCTGATCAATCCCGGTATGGTCGATACCGCCTTTTACGACCCGCTCGATTTCGCCCCCGGCGAGGCGCCGGAGAACCACCTGCGCCCGGAAGATGTGGCCCAGGCGGTGCAACTGGTGCTGGAGGCCCCGGCGGGAACGGTCTACGACGAGATCAATCTCAATCCATTGAAAAAAGTGATCCGCTTCAAATCGTGACCCAATACACCTTCGAACCCATCGGCCATGTCAGCTCCTGCTTCAAGGAGAAGTTCGGCATCCCGCGCCAGCCCGGTCTGATCCCCGAGGCCCGCGGCATCCTGGTGATCGCCCCGGCCTACAGCCGACCGGAGGCGTTTCGCGAGCTGGCCGACTACTCCCACATCTGGCTGACCTTCGTCTTTCACGCCAATCAGCAGTCGCCGTGGAAACCCAGGGTGAGACCACCCCGGCTCGGCGGCAATCAGCGGGTGGGGGTGTTCGCCTCCCGCAGCCCCTTCCGACCCAATCCGATCGGCCTCTCGGTGGTGCGTCTGGAGCGCATGGAACTGGACCCCAAACGGGTCCGGCTCCACCTCAGCGGCATCGATCTGCTCGACGGCACCCCGGTACTCGACGTCAAACCCTACCTGCCCTATGCCGACGCCATCGCCGACGCCCGCTCAGGCTATGCACCCGTGGCGCCGCAGGAGCGCTACCGCCTCGACTTTAAGCCAGCCGCCGAGAAGACTTTGAGTGGACTGCCCCCGGATGAGGCCGAGCAGTTGAGGACGCTGATCCGCCGCATACTCGTCCTCGACCCGCGGCCCGGCTATCGCCGGGGCGAGGCGGAAGAGCGGCGCTACGGGATGCGGCTGCTGGACTACGATCTGCACTGGCAGATCGACGGGGATCGACTCTGGGTGATCTCTCTCGATACCGCCCTGGAATGAAATAGACCATACTCGTCTCATGGACACAGCCAGTCTCTACCCCTATCTCAAACTCCTCCATGTCACCACGGTGATCATCACCGGCAGCCTGTTTCTTCTGCGTTTCGTATGGATGCTGCAGAACCGATTGGAGCAGAAAGGCGCCTGGGTGCGCAGCCTGCCCCACTACAACGACACGGTGCTGTTCATCAGCGGCCTGAGCATGGCCGCCATCATCGGTCAGCTTCCCATGCAGGCGCCCTGGCTGACCGCAAAGCTGTTCGTGCTCCTCGCCTACATCCTGCTGGGCAGTCTGGCATTGCGACGGGGACGTCAGATCTGGGTGCGAAGAACCGCCGGTGCAGCCGCCATCAGCTGTTACCTCTACATCATCACCATTGCCCTCAGCCGCGACCCCACCCCGACCCTTCAGGGGCTGCTCTCGCGATTCGGGATCGCTTGATTACATACCAATTTTCACTCGCCCGAGACCGTTTCGCTTCCGGTACGGGTGACAAAACGATATCATCTGGTGTCGTGGCGACAGGTAACCTCTCCAGCACGACAGACACAACGACCCTGCTCATCTACTTCTTGAGAGCATGACACCAGAGAAAACGACCCCCGATTCTGATGTGTAGCGACAAATCAGCCGACAAGCGATCCAAGAAACTGGACTTGATCCAATCGTTCGTACAACAGGTTCCCGGCAGAGTCTCGGCCATTCTCGAGAACTGGCATCAACTGGTGCACAGCGACTGGGACGGCAAGCTGCTCGATGTCCTGATCGAGCGAATCTCCACCCTGGCTGAATCCGGCTCCAAGTTCGGGGTCTCCCAGATTGCCCAGAGCGGAAACTCCCTGATCGGCCATCTCAGCGACTACCACAACACCGGCCTCAAGCCCCAACATGACGATGTGGTGGCGCTCGATGGTCTGGTTCATGCCTTCAAGGATGCCGCAATCCAGGCCTGCAACCAGCAGGCCGAGACATTGCTGTCGGCGGCTCAGGAGATCAATGAGACACCAGAGAATCACGACCGCGGTGATTGCGTGGTGTTTCTGCTGGGTATCCCGGAATCGCTGGCGGCCAGTCTCACCCGCAATCTGCAGGCACAGGGCTTCGATGTCCGCCTGTTGCAGAACGCCGACGAGATGATCCACCACTACGACATCAATCCTGACGACCACTGCCTGCTGATCAGCCATACCGACTACCTGCAGGCGCTCTTCCCCGAGAACAAGCAGGGTGGATTGTGGAACAAGGAAAATTCGTTGCCCGGCGTGCCGGTCGCCTTCATCGCGGACAACAACGATCTCAAGACCCGGCTTGCGGCCATGCGGGTGGACGCCAGTGCCTACTGGTCGAAACCGATCGATCCGTTCCTGGTGGCGAAACGGGTTCGCGAGCTGACCTCGACGGAATCGGACACCGCCTATCGGGTGCTGATCGTCGAAGACGATCCGGCGCAGGCCGATTTCGCCGACGCCATTCTGAGCAAGGCGGACTTCAAGTGCCGCATCGTCACCGATCCCCTGCAGGTCATGAACGCACTGCACGAGTTCAAACCTGACCTGATCCTGATGGATCTCTACATGCCAGGCGCCAGCGGCACGGAACTGACCACCGTCATCCGCGAACAGAACGAATTCGTTGATATCCCCATCGTCTTCCTGTCCGGCGAACAGGACCTGGACAAACAGCTGAAGGCCCTGAGTTTTGGCGGTGAGGATTTTCTGTCCAAGCCGATAGCGCCCAAACACCTGATCTCGACGGTCACCAACCGTATCCGGCGCGCACGTCAGCTAAGCAACCGCCTCGGCACCCCGTCACGCAGCGAGAAAGTGACCGGTCTGCATACCCGCAACTATCTGCTGGAACGTCTAGACGCCATGCTGATGGCCGATTCCATCCTCGACGAAGCGAGCGCCGTCGTCTACCTGCAGATCGACAATCCGGAATACCTGGTCGAAACCGTGGGTATCGGCGGCATGGACGTGGTGCTGGTGGAAGTGGCCAAATCGATCAAGAAGCATCTGCAGTCCCAGGATGTCCTGACCCGGTTCGGTGACAGCAGCCTTGGTCTGCTGCTGTCCCGCGGCGAGTTGGAGAACATCGAGGCGTTGATGGAGAAGGTCTGCCAGGCGATAGCCCAGGAGATCATCGAGGTCGAAAACACCACAGTCGGCGTTACCCTGAGTATCGGCATCTATCCGTTGGAGTCCGGCAATCAGGATTCGCGATCGATCATCGCCCATGCCCAGATCGCCAGCCGCCAGGCACAGGAAGAGGGAGGGAACCGCATCAAGCTGGTCAAACCCGAACCCAAGCAGCAGGCCGCAGTCGACACCGGCTCGGAGCTCGACGATCTACTCGTTCGCGCCCTCGAGCAGGACCTGTTCCAAGTCTTCTTCCAGCCGGTCGTCGCTCTTCAGGGCTCGCCGGAAGCCCACTATCAAACCCTGATCCGCCTACAGGAACCGGACGGAAAACTGCTCACCGCCGGTGACTTCATTCACGCCGCCGAGCGTTTGGGTCTGATCAGTAAGATCGACAAGTGGACAACGCGACAGGCCATCAATGCGATCAACGAATACCGCAAGCAGGGCAATCATCTCCACCTCTTCGTCTCTCAATCGACCGACCTGCTGGAGGACATGGAGCGCCTCAGCTGGCTGAGGGAGAAACGCCGCAGCGGGCATATCGGAAGCAACAACCTGACATTCGAATTCAACATCAACGATGTGGGCAAGAATATCAACTCGGCCAAGATCTGCTTTGACGTTCTCGGCAAGATCGGCATCACCAGCCTGCTGACGAAGGTCACCCTCACACCCGAATCCGAGCGTATTCTCAGGCATCTGCCGGTCAGCTATATCAAACTGGACTACAGTCTGCTCTCCGAACCGGGCAAGGGGCTGAAGGAGCTGATCTCGCTGGCTCACGAGTTGAAAATCAAGGTGATCGCCCCGCAGGTGGAAGATCCCCGCAGCATCGCCATACTCTGGAGTAGCGGCGCCGACTTCGTGCAGGGCAATTTCGTGCAACGCCCCGAGAACAATCTGATCTACGACTTTACCGAGTCCGTCCTCTGAAACATCTGCCTGGATCCTAGCCTCGCCTGACGTCTGCTCCGAGCGGAAATGCCCAGCGCTCCGACGCGAAATCGGGACACCACCGGGCGGGCTCCCCATTCCCGCTCCGCACGTGGGGACAGCAGCAGACCCGCGCAGCGCACCCATCTGTGGACACGGGCATGATCCGACCGCCAATCTTGCTATAAAATGGAGTGATCATGCCAGCCAAGATGCACAGATCCTCTCCAGCCTTCAACCGCGACGCGTTGGGACATGCCTGCGTCCAAGGAGTCCAGCCATGGGCAAGATTTCGGCTTATGCCCTCCTAGTCAGCGCGCTGTTGCTTGCCGTCCCGTTATCGGTCGCCGGGCCCAGTCTCTACCCCCAGCCGCTCAATCCGCAATTCGAAGAGGGTGACGAAAATCTGACCTGCGACGAACTGAACCTGCGCATCGCCCGCCTCAATCCGCAGACCTACAGCAGCAAGCCAGGATTTTACGACGACCCCTATCACGCCGCCTCGATCTGGATCGGGGCCGTCTGGGTGCCTGGCGCCTGGAGTTACATGGCCTATTCCGGCGTGGCCGAATATGCCGAGTACGACCGCATGCAGGACGCGGAAAACCGTATCGAGGCCTTGCGCTATCTGAAAGCCAGACGCCGTTGTCATGAGTAACGAGCCGACGCCGCGAAAGCTGCGCAACCGCGAATACAGCTGGAACGAACTGATGGGCATGGTGCTCAGGCACCGCCG
This sequence comes from Sedimenticolaceae bacterium, assembly GCA_050305975.1. Taxonomy (GTDB): domain Bacteria; phylum Pseudomonadota; class Gammaproteobacteria; order Chromatiales; family Chromatiaceae; genus Thiodiazotropha. The sequence goes on from JBNLGI010000066.1 coordinate 9,507, forward strand.
GGAGTTGGTGTGGGCCAATCTGATCGCCATCCTCGGCACCCTGGCCGCCGTCCCCGTACCCCTGCTGATCCCGCTGCTGGTCGACGAGGTGCTGCTGGAGCAGCCGGGGCGGGCCGTCGGCGTGATGCAGGCGCTGTTTCCCGAGAACTGGCATGGCCCGGTGCTCTACATCCTGGCGATCCTCGTCCTGACCCTTCTGCTGCGCTTCCTGGCCCTGATTTTCGGGGTCTGGCAGACCTGGCAGTTCACCCGTATCGCCAAGGATGTGATCTTCCATATCCGCCGCGACCTGCTGCACCGGCTGGAGTGCATCTCCATGTCGGCCTACGAGACCATGGGCAGCGGCACTGTCGCCTCCCACCTGGTGACCGATCTCGAGGCGGTCGACAATTTCGTCAGCGTCACCACCAGCAAATTCCTGGTTGCCGTGCTGAGTATCGTCGGTACCGCGGTGGTGCTGATGTGGATCAACTGGCAGCTGGCCCTCTTCATCCTGTTTCTGAATCCGCTGGTGATCTACTTCACCACCATCTTCGGGCGCAAGGTGAAACAGCTCAAGAAGCGGGAGAATTCCGCCTTTCAGGCCTTTCAGGAGTCGCTGGAAGAGACCCTTGACGCGATTCAACAGATCCGCGCCAGCAATCGCGAACGCCACTACATCCGACGCATCATCGACAAGGCCAACCATATCCGCCGCCACTCCGCCGCCTTCACCTGGAAGAGCGACGCGGCCAACCGGCTCTCCTTCATGATCTTCCTCTTCGGTTTCGACATCTTCCGCGCGGTGAGCATGTTCATGGTGCTCTGGTCAGGCCTCACCATCGGTGAAATGCTGGGGGTCTACGCCTATCTCTGGTTCATGATGGGACCCGTGCAGGAGGTGCTCAATATCCAGTATGCCTACCACTCCGCGCAGGCGGCACTGGGTCGTATCAACCACCTGCTGCGCGTCGACCTGGAACCCGCCTACCCCCATCTGCACAACCCTTTCGAAGGCAAGCCGACGGTCGGACTGCGTTTGGAGAACCTCAGCTTCGCCTACGGCGAGGGTCCGAACGTGCTGAACGGGGTCGACCTGGAGATCAAACCGGGCGAGAAAGTGGCCTTCGTCGGAGCCAGCGGCGGCGGCAAGACCACCCTGGTGCAGATCATTCTCGGGCTCTACCCCAACCGTTCGGGGCGGGTCCTGTTCGACGGCGTAGCGGTCGACGAGATCGGCATGGACGTGGTGCGTGATCACGTGGCCACCGTGCTGCAACACCCTGCCCTGCTCAACGACAGTGTGCGGGTCAATCTCACCCTGGGACGCGAAGTCAGCGTGGAGAAGCTCTGGCAGGCCCTGGAGATCGCCCAGCTGAAACAGACGGTGACGGAGATGCCGCAGGGCCTCGAAACCCTGATCGGCCGTTTCGGCGTGCGCCTCTCGGGCGGCCAGCGCCAGCGTCTGGCCATCGCCCGCATGGTGCTGACCGATCCCAGCGTGGTGATCCTCGACGAGGCGACCTCGGCGCTCGACACCACCACCGAAGGGGATCTGCACCAGGCCCTGCAGACCTTCCTGAAGGGACGCACCACCATCATCATCGCCCACCGATTGAGCGCGGTTAAACAGGCCGACCGCGTATTGGTCTTCGAGGACGGGCGGGTGGTCGAAGAGGGCCGCCACGAAGAGCTGCTGGAAAACAACGGGCTCTACAGCACGCTTTATGGTCGCCAGGAGCAAGGCCACGGCCTATAAACAGTCCCCTTGCGCGCTTTAGCCCTGATCACGCACATTGGGTATCATTCACTCCCAATACACACCCGGAACTTGTCCCCATGTTTACTGGCATTATTCAAGGCACTGCTGAACTCATCCAAATCGAAGAGAAGGAAAACTTCCGCACCCACCGCATCCGCCTGCCGGCTTCCGCGCTTGAAGGCCTGACCACTGGCGCCTCAGTAGCCCACAACGGCTGCTGCCTCACGGTGACCCATATCAAGGACGACCTGGTCGACTTCGATCTGATGCGCGAAACCCTGCGAGCCACCAACCTGGGCGCCTTGCAAGTCGGTGATCGGGTCAACTACGAACGGGCCGCCCGCTTCGGCGATGAAATCGGCGGCCATGCCATGTCGGGGCATATCCTCTGCACCGCGGAAGTCATCGCGGTAGAGACAAGTCCAAACAACCACCGCATTCTTTTGCGCCTACCGGATGCCTGGCGCAAGTACCTCTTCACCAAGGGCTATATAGGCATCGACGGAATCAGTCTCACCATCGGTCAGGTAGAGGGCGGCACGTTCGATGTCAACCTCATACCCGAGACCCTGGAACGAACCAACATCGGCACACGTCAGGTCGGCGACAGGGTCAATATCGAAATCGATCCCCAGACCCAGGCCATCGTCGATACGGTTGAGCGAATACTCCCCGGCATGGTCGCCGCTATACCGAGCACAAGCACCCAGGGCTAAGGAATCAGGCCGCCGCCAAACCGGCCCGGCGCAGACGGAAAACATCGTCCAGGTTGTTCTCGGCATAGATCGCGACCG
>JBNLGI010000067.1:0-6108 GCA_050305975.1 Sedimenticolaceae bacterium
ATGCGTGTCGACTCGGTACGCTCGCCACTCTCTTCCTGCACCACCTGGCGCAGGCGCACCTTGACCCGGGCCTGCAGGTCGGCGTTGCCCGACTCATAGGCGCGCTTGGCCTCGGCGGGGTCGGAGAAGACCATGCCTTCGCCCTTGGCGTTGACCCGCTCGCGGGTCATGAAATAGAGACCCAGCACCACGTCCTGGGAAGGCACGATGATGGGATCGCCGTTGGCCGGCGAGAGGATGTTGTTGGTCGACATCATCAGGCTGCGCGCCTCCAGCTGGGCTTCCAGCGAGAGGGGCACGTGGACCGCCATCTGGTCGCCGTCGAAGTCGGCGTTGAAAGCGGTACAGACCAGCGGATGGAGCTGGATCGCCTTACCCTCGATCAGCACCGGCTCGAAGGCCTGGATGCCGAGACGGTGCAGGGTCGGCGCGCGGTTGAGCATCACCGGATGTTCGCGAATGACCTCTTCCAGGATGTCCCACACCTCGCCGGTGCCGCGCTCGACCAGTTTCTTGGCCGCCTTGATGGTGGTGGCCAGGCCGCGCAGCTGCAGCTTGCTGAAGATGAAGGGTTTGAACAGCTCCAACGCCATGCGCTTGGGTAGGCCGCACTGGTGCAGTTTGAGGGTCGGGCCGACCACGATGACCGAACGGCCGGAGTAGTCGACGCGCTTGCCCAGCAGGTTCTGACGGAAACGCCCCTGCTTGCCCTTGATCATGTCGGCCAGGGACTTCAGCGGGCGGCGGTTGGTGCCGGTGATGGCACGGCCGCGGCGTCCGTTGTCGAGCAGGGCGTCGACCGCCTCCTGCAGCATGCGCTTCTCGTTGCGCACGATGATGTCGGGCGCATTGAGATCCAGCAGACGCTTGAGGCGGTTGTTGCGGTTGATCACCCGGCGATAGAGATCATTCAGGTCGGAGGTGGCGAAACGGCCACCGTCCAGGGGCACCAGCGGGCGCAGCTCCGGCGGCAGCACCGGCAGCACGGTCATCACCATCCACTCGGGACGGTTGCCCGACTCCTGCAGGGACTCCAACAGCTTCAGGCGCTTGGTGTACTTCTTGATCTTGGTCTCGGAGTTGGTGCCGATGATCTCCTCACGCAGGCGCTTGATCTCCTCCGGGATGTCGATGGTCTTCAGCAGCTCGTAGACCGCCTCGGCGCCCATGCGGGCGTCGAACTCGTCGCCGTTCTCCTCGATGGCGTCAAGGTACTGCTCGTCGGTCAACAGCTGGCCGCGCTCCAGCGGGGTCATGCCGGGGTCGACCACGACGAAGGATTCGAAGTAGAGCACCCGCTCGATGTCGCGCAGGGTCATGTCCATCAGCAGGCCGATCCGCGAGGGCAGCGACTTGAGGAACCAGATGTGCGCCACCGGGCTGGCCAGCTCGATATGGCCCATGCGCTCGCGGCGCACTTTCGCCAGGGTCACCTCGACACCGCACTTCTCGCACACCACGCCGCGATGCTTGAGGCGCTTGTACTTGCCGCAGAGACACTCGTAGTCGCTCACCGGGCCGAAGATCTTGGCGCAGAAGAGGCCATCGCGCTCCGGCTTGAAGGTGCGGTAGTTGATGGTCTCCGGCTTCTTGACTTCGCCATAGGACCAGGAACGGATCATGTCCGGCGACGCCAGGCCGATACGGATGGCGTCAAAGTCTTCGGTCTGACCCTGCTGCTTAAGAATGTTCAGTAGATCTTTCAAGATCGTATCTCCTGCAATCGGTTACCGGCGCGCGCCGGCGGCCTCAGTCCTGTTCCAGTTCGATGTTGATACCCAACGAGCGGATCTCCTTCACCAGCACGTTGAAGGACTCGGGCATGCCGGCCTCCATGCGGTGATCGCCGTCCACGATGTTCTTGTACATCCGGGTACGCCCGTTGACGTCGTCCGACTTGACCGTGAGCATCTCCTGCAAGGTGTAGGCGGCGCCATAGGCCTCCAGGGCCCAGACCTCCATCTCACCGAAGCGCTGACCGCCGAACTGGGCCTTGCCGCCCAGCGGCTGCTGGGTAACCAGGCTGTAGGGGCCGGTGGAGCGGGCGTGCATCTTGTCGTCGACCAGATGGTTGAGTTTCAGCATGTACATATAGCCGACGGTGACCTCGCGCTCGAAGGGTTCGCCGGTACGGCCGTCGAAGAGGCGGCACTGACCGCTCTCGGGCAGCTCCGCCAGCTCCAGCATCTGCTTCACCTCGGACTCGTGGGCGCCATCGAACACGGGGGTGGCCATGGGCACGCCGCCGCGCAGGTTTTCGCACATGGCCACCACCTCGTCGTCATTCAGGGACTTGATGTCCTCCTGCTTGCCGCTGGTGTTGTAGACCTCTTCGAGAAACTTACGCAGCTCGGCCATCTTCACCTGCTCTTCGAGCATCTGGCCGATACGACGGCCGACACCCTTGGCGGCGAAGCCGAGATGGGTCTCCAGCACCTGTCCGACGTTCATGCGCGAGGGCACGCCGAGGGGGTTGAGCACGATGTCGACCGGCTCGCCGTTCGCGTCGAAGGGCATATCCTCCACCGGCACGATGGTGGAGATGACACCCTTGTTACCGTGACGACCGGCCATCTTGTCACCCGGCTGAATACGGCGTTTGACGGCCACGTAGCACTTCACCATCTTGAGTACGCCCGGTGCCAGGTCGTCACCGGCGGTCAGCTTGCGCTTCTTCTCCTCGTACTTGTGACGGAAGGTCTCACGCTGAGCCTTGATCTGCTCGGCGATGGCCTCCAGTTGGGCGGCCGCCTCCTCGTTGCGCAGGCGGATCTCCAGCCATTTGTCGCGGTCGATCTCGCTGAGGTAGGCCTTGGTGATCTTGGTGCCCGCCTTGATCTTGTTGGGACCGCCATCGACCACCTTGCCGAGCAGCATCTTCTCGATGCGGTTGAAGGTGTCGTCCTCCATGATGCGCAGCTGGTCATCCAGGTCCTTGCGCACCCGGTCCAGCTCGACCTGCTCGATCTGCAGGGCACGGGCGTCCTTCTCCACACCATCGCGGGTAAAGACCTGCACGTCGATGACTGTGCCGACCATGCCGGAAGGCACACGCAGCGAGGTGTCCTTCACGTCGGAAGCCTTCTCGCCGAAGATGGCGCGCAGCAGCTTCTCCTCGGGGGTCAGCTGGGACTCGCCCTTGGGCGTGACCTTGCCGACCAGGATGTCGCCCTCGCGCACCTCGGCGCCGATGTAGACGATACCCGACTCGTCCAGTTTGGACAGCGCGGCCTCGCCCACATTGGGGATATCACCGGTGATCTCCTCCGGACCCAGCTTGGTGTCGCGGGCCATGCAGGTCATCTCCTCGATGTGGATGGAGGTGAAACGGTCCTCCTCCACCACGCGCTCGGAGATAAGGATGGAGTCCTCGAAGTTGTAGCCGTTCCAGGGCATGAAGGCGACCCGTAGATTCTGGCCCAGGGCCAGCTCGCCCAGATCGGTGGAGGGGCCGTCGGCCAGCACGTCGCCGCGGGCGATGACATCGCCCACATTGACCAGCGGGCGCTGATTGATGCAGGTGTTCTGGTTGGAACGGGTGTACTTGGTCAGGTTGTAGATATCGACACCGGGCTCGCCGGCCTCGGTCTCGTCGTCGTTCACGCGCACCACGATGCGGGCGGCGTCGACCGACTCGATCTCACCGCCGCGCTTGGCCACGACGGTAACGCCGGAGTCGACCGCCACTACGCGCTCGATGCCGGTACCGACCAGCGGCTTCTCGGCGCGCAGCACAGGCACCGCCTGGCGCTGCATGTTGGAGCCCATGAGGGCGCGGTTGGCGTCGTCGTGCTCGAGGAAGGGGATCAGCGCGGCCGCCACCGAGACGATCTGTTTCGGCGAGACGTCGATGTACTGCACCTTGTCCGGGGTGGAGAGCGTGAACTCGTTCTGGAACCGGGAGGAGACCAGATCGTCGGTCAGGTTGCCTTTGGCGTCGATCGAGGCGTTCGCCTGGGCGATGACATAGCGTCCCTCCTCGATAGCGGAAAGGTAGTCGATCTGATCGGTCACCTGGCCGTCCACCACCTTGCGATACGGCGTTTCGAGAAAACCGTAGCGGTTGGTGCGGGCATAGACCGCCAGCGAGTTGATGAGGCCGATGTTGGGTCCTTCAGGGGTCTCGATGGGGCAGACGCGGCCGTAATGGGTCGGATGCACGTCGCGCACCTCGAAGCCGGCGCGTTCGCGGGCCAGACCGCCCGGGCCAAGCGCCGACACACGACGCTTGTGGGTCACCTCGGAGAGCGGATTGTTCTGGTCCATGAACTGGGACAGCTGGCTGGAGCCGAAGAACTCCTTGATCGCTGCCGAGACCGGCTTGGCATTGATCATCTCCTGAGGCATCAGGCCCTCGGATTCGGCCTGGGTCAGGCGCTCCTTGACAGCGCGCTCGACACGCACCAGTCCGACGCGGAACTGGTTCTCGGCCATCTCGCCCACGCAGCGGATACGGCGGTTGCCCAGGTGATCGATGTCGTCGACCACACCGTTGCCGTTGCGGATGTCGATCAGCTCCCGGAGCACGTCGACGATGTCCTCTTTGGAGAGCACGCCCTCGCCCTCCTCGTCCTCGCGGCCGAGACGACGGTTGAACTTCATACGGCCGACTGCGGAGAGATCGTAGCGCTCGGAAGTGAAGAAGAGATTGTTGAACAGGTTCTGCGCAGCCTCCTTAGTCGGCGGCTCGCCGGGGCGCATCATGCGATAGATCTCGACCTGCGCCTCCAGCTCATTGGAGGTAGGATCGATGCGCAGGGTCTCGGAGACGAAGGGCCCGTGATCCAGATCGTTGGTGAAAAGGGTGCTGAGCTTCCTCGCCCCTTTCTCGATCAGCAGTTCGAGCATTTCGTCGGTGATCTCGGAATTGGCCTCGGCGATCAGCTCGCCGGTATCCTTGTCGACCACGTTGTGCGCCAGCACCTTGCCGATGACGAAATCGTGCGGCACATCCAGCTTGTTGACACCGGCCTTCTCCAGCTCGCGGATATGGCGCGCGGTGATGCGGCGACCCGCCTCGACAATGACCTCGTCGCCGGCCTTGATATCGAAGCTGACGGTCTCGCCGCGCAGACGCTCGGGCACCAGATCGACCTTGAGGCCTTTCTTGGTCAGGCTGAAGGTGTCGGTCTCGAAGAACATCTCCAGAATCTGCTCGGTGTCGTAGCCGAGGGCGCGCAGCAGGATGGTGGCCGGCAGTTTGCGCCGCCGGTCGATGCGCACGAAGACGTTGTCCTTGGGATCGAACTCGAAGTCGAGCCAGGAACCGCGGTAGGGAATCACCCGCGCCGAGAACAGCAGCTTGCCCGAAGAGTGGGTCTTGCCGCGATCGTGATCGAAGAAGACACCCGGCGAGCGGTGCAGCTGGGAGACGATAACGCGTTCGGTACCGTTGATGACGAAGGTGCCGGTGTCGGTCATCAGGGGCAGTTCGCCCATGTAGACCTCCTGCTCGCGGATATCCTTCACCACCTTGGAGCCGGCAGGCGCTTCTTTGTCGTAGATCACGAGACGTACGAGAACACGCAGGGGAGCCGCATAGGTGGTGCCGCGCAGCTGGCACTCGCGCACGTCGAAAACAGGCTCGCCCAGCTTGTAGTTCACATACTCGAGGACGGCATTGCCGGAGTAGCTGGTGATCGGCATGACCGATTTGAAGGCCGCATGCAGACCCACATCCTGACGCCGATCAGGGGCCACCCCGTCCTGCAGAAAATCGCGGTAGGAGTCGATCTGTGTCGCCAGAAGAAACGGAACTTCCAGAATGCTTGGACGTTTGCCGAAGTCTTTGCGGATACGCTTTTTTTCGGTGAAAGAATAGGCCATGCTGCCATCCCTCAGTGTCTTAGACTATGGTGTAACGGTAGCGATGCCAACTTCCCGCTGACGTCCGCCGACCGCATCAAACTCGTTTCCTGATTAACGGTTCAGGAGGACCGTTCCCGGGCGAAATCGAATCACCCGGCCCACCAGCGGGAAAAGGCCGGTGGCATCACGCCACCAGCCCCTACCCTGTCTGGTTGCAGACGATTGAGACGAGAATCTTATTTGATCTCGGCTTTGGCGCCTGCCTCTTCCAGCTGCTTCTTGACCTCTTCGGCCTCTTCC
>JBNLGI010000068.1:0-5941 GCA_050305975.1 Sedimenticolaceae bacterium
CCTTTGCCAGGCTTGACGAATTCGTTTTCAATAATCGAGCAGGGGTCGCCATCCAGCATGATTTTCAGACCGCCCTTAAACTCATTGGTACTGTAGGTAGCCATGTCTTCCTCACGAAACAGATCGAATGCGGCGCACATCATACCTGAGTGCGCCGCAAGTTTGCAGACACCCCCCTGGCAACGGACCCTGGCCGAGGCCTTTACCGATCTGCCCGCACTACTGGCCTACCTGAAGCTGGATCGGGCTCCCCTGCCTGCCGAACTGCATGCCGCACGCCGCTTCGGTTTGCGGGTGCCGAAAGCCTTCGCCGACCAGATGCAACCGGGCGATCCGCACGACCCCCTGTTGCGACAGGTTCTGCCACTGGCGGACGAAACGGTGCAACTGCCGGGATTCACCGACAATCCGGTGGGTGACCGGGAAGCCGAGGTCACTCCCGGTCTGCTGCACAAGTATCGGGGGCGCGCCCTCATCGTCGCCACCGGGGCCTGCGCCGTCCACTGCCGCTACTGTTTTCGACGCCACTATCCCTACGCCTCGGGCTCCGCCTCGCCCCGCCAGTGGAACGCCATCCTCGACTATCTTAGCGCCCATCCGGAGGTGGAAGAGGTGATCCTCAGCGGCGGCGACCCGCTGATGGTGAGTGACGACCGTCTCGCCGAGTGGCTGTCGCAGCTCGCCGCCCTGCCCCACCTCAAGAGGCTGCGCCTGCATACCCGGCTACCGGTGGTGCTGCCGGAGCGGGTCACACCGGCTTTGGTGGAACTGCTGGCCGCATTCCCGCTGCAGAGCCTGGTCGTGATCCATGCCAACCACGCCAACGAAATCTCCGCGGCGGTGGCGAAATCACTGGCCCGGCTGAAGGCCGCCGGCAGCACGTTGCTCAACCAGTCGGTACTGCTGAAAGGGGTCAACGACAGTGCCGCAGTCCTGGCGCAACTCAGCGAAAGGCTGTTCGAGGCCGGCGTGCTGCCCTATTACATCCACCAGCTCGACCGGGTCGATGGCGCCGCCCATTTTGAGGTGGAGGAACGGCGGGCCATCAGCCTGATGCGCTCCCTGCAGGGCAGACTGCCGGGATATCTGGTGCCCAAGCTGGTGCGGGAGGTCGCGGGAGAGCCATCCAAAACCCCGATCATTTGAAGTCACAGCCTCTTGACGAAAACCATCCATCGGCTGCAGCTGCCTGCAGCCGGCGAAGCTCGCACGGTTCGTCATTTAACACACTCATCCCCGCCGCCGGGTCACTTCACACAGTTCCGGAACAAATGCGGGAAATCTGCTGATCTGTTCCTTTACAACCCACCTTTCATGATCTATTTACCTCACTTCCATCGATACCGGCAAAGTTGAGTATCGTTTGGAGTCGTGCCATACAAAAACTGGAAAGACAGAGGATTGTCAGCGTCGATTCGGTTCTATTGATATGGATATTGCATAGGGAAATCACAGTGGAGGAACCCACATGTCGTTAATGAAATGGACTCAAGAAGAGTACGGCACCAACGTCAACGTCTGTGACGAACAGCATCAGGAGCTGTTCATCCGGGTCAATGCGTTGAACGATGCGGTGACGGATAACAACCGAAAGGAGATCGGTAACCGGCTGGATGCGCTGATCGATTACGTGGTGGAGCATTTCCAGACCGAAGAGCGCCTGATGGCGGAGCGGGGCTACCCCGGCCTGGACGCGCACCGCCAAGAACATGAAAATCTCGTTTCAACCTGTACCGACCTGCAGGGGAGATTTCATGCCAACGAGGCCGAGATCGAAACAGGCACCATGGCCTTCATCAAAAACTGGCTCGATCACCATATTCCTGTCATCGACAGGAGCTATGGGCCCGCACTCAGCGACTGATTGCCAGTTGCAGCATAAGAGAGGCCCCAAAGTCGGCCTTCGAACTCCCACGACACCATGAGCAGGGAACGGTACATAAGGCAAGGATTGCCAAGCGTGGAGAGGATGCTGCCCACTGGATGAAACGGCTCTAGGAACAGCATCGAAAGATTGATACCCCGGTTACTCCCTGCCGGGGTATTTTTTTCCCCGAGCAGCGCATTCGCCTGCGGCGGGGAGAGCCTGTCGGGGACGAGGAGATCCCCTATTCAATCACCCCCGAGTCCCAGCGTCTCCATGGACCAACGCGGCATCACTCTGATACCCAGGGGCTCGGACTGCCCCGACAGCAGCCGCTGGCAACCGGCATAGGCGATCATCGCCCCGTTGTCGGTGCAGAAATCGGGGCGCGGATAGTAGGCCTCGCCCTTCTCCTTCACCATCATTTCACCGATACGTTGACGCAGCCGCCGGTTGGCGCTGACTCCGCCGGCCATCACCAGTCGCGGGATGCCGGTCTCGCGTACCGCTCGGCGGCACTTGATCACCAGCGTCTCCACCACCGCGTCCTCGAAGGCGCGGGCGATATCGGCGAGGGTCTGCTCCGGCACCGGCTCGCCCTCCTGCCGCTTCGCCTCATCGAGGGTGTTGAGGGCGAAGGTCTTGAGACCGCTGAAACTGAAATCGAAGCCGGGCCGGTCGGTCATGGGGCGCGGGAAGGTGTAGCGGCCGGGATCGCCCCGTTCAGCCAGACGGGCCAGCTCGGGACCGCCCGGATAGGGCAGCCCCAACAGCTTGGCGGTCTTGTCGAAGGCTTCGCCGGCGGCGTCGTCGAGGGAGTCCCCCAGCAGGCGGTAGCTGCCGATGCCGTCCACCTCCACCAGTTGGGTGTGACCGCCGGAGACCAGCATGGCGACAAAAGGAAAACGGGGTGGCTTGGCCTCCAGCATCGGAGCCAGCAGATGCCCTTCCATATGGTGAACCCCGATGGCCGGGACTCCCCAGGACCAGGCCAGGCTGCGTCCCACCGTCGCCCCGACCAGCAGGGCGCCGACCAGCCCGGGACCGGCCGTGTAGGCAACACCGTCCAGTGATTCGGGTCCGATAGCTGCCTCCTGGAACAGCTGGCGGACCAGGGGCAGCACCTTGCGCACATGGTCGCGGGAGGCCAGTTCCGGCACCACGCCGCCATATTCCGCGTGCAGCGCCACTTGGCTGTGCAGGGCGTGCGCCAGCAGGCCCTGATCACTGTCGTAGACGGCCACGCCGGTCTCGTCGCAGGAGGTTTCTATGCCCAATACTCGCATTTTTCCGAAATTTCGCCTGTTTTCGTGGCGACACCTTTGCATTGGGCGCCATCAATGAGTAGAATTTCCGCCTTTCATCCGGCTGAGCAAGCTTAACAGATCTAAGGAAACTGAATAGATGCCTAACGTACGCGTTAAAGAGAACGAACCTTTCGAAGTCGCCATGCGCCGTTTCAAGCGCTCCTGCGAGAAGGCCGGCGTGCTGGCCGAGGTCCGTCGCCGCGAATTCTACGAAAAGCCCACCTGGGAGCGTAAGCGCAAGGCCGCTGCCGCCGTCAAGCGCACTCTGAAGAAGATCTCCCGCGAAAACCGCCGCTTCGAACGCCAGTACTGATCCCTCCCCGAGAGGGAGCTCTCCAGCATGCTGAAGAATCGCATCCAGGACGATGTCAAGGCCGCCATGAAGGCCAAGGACAAGGCGCGCCTGGGCACCCTGCGTCTCATCACCGCCGCCATCAAGCAGCGCGAGGTCGACGAGCGGACCGAGCTCGAAGACGACCAGGTGCTGGCGGTGCTGGAGAAGATGATCAAACAGCGTCGCGACTCCATCGCCCAGTACGAAAGTGCCGGTCGCCAGGATCTGGCCGATCAGGAGAAGAGCGAGATAGCGGTGATCGAAGGCTATATGCCCGAAGGCCTGAGCGACGACGAGATCGCGGCCATGGTCGACGCCGCCATCAGCGAATCCGGGGCCGAGGGGATGCGCGACATGGGCAAGGTCATGGGCCTGGTCAAACCCAAGATGCAGGGCCGCGCCGACATGAGTCAGGTCAGCGCCCTGGTCAAGCAGAAGCTCTCCGGCTGACGGTCGTCCGCCTAACTCCTGTGGGCAGCTGACACGAGATGCCCGGCAAGATCCCCGATCAGTTCATCGATGAGCTGCTCAACCGCGTCGACATCGTCGACGTGATCAACCATCGCGTGCCGCTGAAGAAAGCGGGCCGCGAATTCCAGGCCTGCTGCCCCTTCCACGACGAGAAGACCCCCTCCTTCACCGTCAGCCCGCAAAAGCAGTTCTACCACTGCTTCGGCTGCGGCGCCCACGGCTCCGCCATCGGCTTCCTGATGGAGTACGACAACCTGGGATTCGTCGAGGCGGTGGAAGCGCTGGCCGACTCCATCGGCATCGAAGTGCCCCGGGAGGGCGCACAGGAGCAGGGTCCCGACAGGCGGCCGCTCTACGCCCTGATGGAAGAGGCCTCGCGCTTCTTCCAACACCAGCTGCGCCACCACCCCCGGGCCCAGACCGCCGTCGACTACCTCAAGTCCCGCGGCCTGACTGGAGAGATCGCCGCCCGCTTTCACATCGGCTTCGCCCCGCCGGGCTGGGACAACCTGCTCAGCGCCCTGGGCAAGGATCAAGCGGCCATCCGGCGCCTGGCCGAGTGCGGCCTGATCATCGAACAGGACGGCAAGCGCTACGACCGCTTCCGTGATCGCATCGTATTCCCCATCCACGACTCCCGCGGCCGTGTCATCGGCTTCGGCGGCCGGGTGCTGGGCGATGAAAAGCCCAAATACCTCAACTCCCCGGAGACGCCGCTGTTCCACAAGGGGCGCGAGCTGTACGGACTCTACGAGGCGCGCAAAGCCAACAACAAACTGCGGCGGCTGCTGGTGGTCGAGGGCTACATGGACGTGGCGGCACTGGCCCAGTTCGGCATCAGCAATGCCGTGGCCACGCTGGGCACCGCCACCACCCAGGATCACCTGGAGCTGATCTTTCGCACCTGTCCCGAAGTGGTCTTCTGTTTCGACGGTGATCGCGCCGGCCGTGACGCGGGCTGGAAGGCCCTGCAGACCACCCTGCCGGTGATGCGTGACGGCCGTGAAGTCCGCTTTCTCTTTCTGCCCGAGGGGGAGGATCCCGACAGCCTGGTGCGAAAAGAGGGCCGGGACGGCCTGGAGCGACGCCTGGATCAGGCCATGCCCCTGTCGGAGTTCCTGTTCCAGCAGCTCACCGCCCGGGTCAAGATGGACACCATCGACGGCCGGGCGCATCTGGCGGAGCTGGCCAAACCCCATCTGGAGCGGCTGCCCGGCGGCCTCTTCCGACGCATGATGTTTCAGCGTCTGGAACAGCTCGTGGGGATTCGTGACAGCACCCTCGAACGGGCCGGCAGCGTACCCGGAAACGTGACCCGGGCGGCGCTTTCCAATCCCTCCTTCAAGAGTCAGCGCCCCACGCCGATACGTCTTGCTATTGCACTTCTACTGGACAATCCCCATCTGATACAGGTGGCGGACACGGTAGATGACAGCTGGCAGGCGTGGGACACGACAGGTACCCGGATATTGTCGCAACTGCTTGAAATTATTCGATCTCAACCTACGCTTAAAAAGGCGGCGCTGTTGGAACGCTGGCGCGACAGTGAGCACTTCGCCCATCTCAACAAGCTCGCGCAGTACACCTTCGACCTGCCGGACATGAACCAGGAGACCGAACTGAGGGATGCCCTGGTCAAGCTGAATGAGCAGTTCCGCAAGGAGAGCCGCCCCCTCCCCGGGAATCTCAAACCCAGCGAACTGTCTGAGAGAGAGCGGGAAGCGCTGAAACGGCGCTATCCGGGGTCGATAACCGACGACGAGGCGTCCGAATGAATCCGGTCATTATGGTAATCCCTAATATTGTTGGCATATGCATATAAAACTGTGCTAATATGGTGTGTTCAGTCTGAACGCGGTGGACCCCGTTTCAATTCAAGGTAAAAGATGAACCAGGAACAGCAGCAATCTCAATTGAAACAACTGATTGCAAAGGGTAAGGAGCAAGGTTTTCTGACCTATGCCG
>JBNLGI010000069.1:0-10915 GCA_050305975.1 Sedimenticolaceae bacterium
GAGATGTGGATCATGTCCTTGATCGGACCCCAGACCACACCCTTGGAACCGGCGTAGGCGCAACCACGAATGGTCATCACGCCCGGCAGGGACTTACGGTTGGAGGTGATGCACTTCTTCGACTGCTCCACCTCGTGGTCGTTGACCGTGAGATGCTTGGCGCGGTCTTTCTGCGCCTTTTCGGGATAGACCTCCAGCACCTCCTGGATGAGGGCTTCGGTCTCTTCGCGTGTCATTGCAGACATAATGTTCTCCTTCACCCGCCACCACTAATCCGTGGATACGCAGGCTATGAAACAAAACGATCGGTGGATACCGGCCCCGCAGGGCCGGCGCCGTCCAGTTTGCTTAGGCGGAAGCCTCGGCAGCAGCGGTCTGACCGATGATGCTCTCGTCTTCCTCGTCCATGATGCCGAACTCCATCAGCAGCTCTTCCAGCTCGTCCATGGTGCAGGGGGTGGGGATCACCAGCATCTTGTTGTCGATGATCTTCTGCGCCAGAGAACGATACTCGTCGGCCTGCTTGGCGCTCGGGTCGTACTCGATGACGGTCATACGACGGATCTCGGCGCGCTGCACCACGTTGTCGCGGGGCACGAAGTGGATCATCTGGGTACCCAGCTTGGCGGCCAGGGCTTCGATGAGCTCGTCTTCGCGGTCGGTGTTACGGCTGTTGCAGATCAGACCGGCCAGACGCACGCCACCGGAGTTGGCATACTTCACGATACCCTTGGAGATGTTGTTGGCGGCGTACATGGCCATCATCTCGCCGGAGCAGACGATGTAGATCTCCTGCGCCTTGTTCTCGCGGATGGGCATGGCGAAACCGCCGCACACCACGTCGCCGAGCACGTCGTAGAAGACGAAGTCGAGGTCGTCTTCATAGGCGCCCTCTTCCTCCAGGAAGTTGATGGCGGTGATAACGCCGCGGCCGGCGCAGCCGACGCCAGGCTCGGGGCCGCCGGACTCGACGCACTTGATGTCGCCGTAACCGGTTTTCAGCACATCTTCCAGCTCCAGGTCCTCGACGGTGCCAGCCTCGGCAGCCATCTCCATGATGGTGTTCTGCGCCTTGGAGTGCAGGATCAGACGGGTGGAGTCCGCTTTCGGGTCGCAACCGACGATCATTACCTTTTTACCCAGCTCGGCCAGACCAGCCACCAGGTTCTGGGTCGTGGTAGACTTGCCGATACCGCCTTTACCGTAGATTGCGCATTGACGCAGTGCCATGTTGGATCTCCTTCTATTGATGAATCAATGTGTGACTGAAGTCGTTTAAGGTCACTCGGACAACCACTATTCAGCAAGCCGCGTGCCAAAACAGAATTTAGCTTATATCTTCTTGTTTTTATTTGATATATTATGCCGATGCCGACCCTGCAATCCGGTTCGGTTCGCGACAATCACGCATTGAATGTATGGATGATCACAAACAAACCCTACACAACCTGAGCGCGCTGCCCGCCTACGCCCGGCTGCCGATCAACCACTGCAATCTGCCCTCGGTCATCCTCGGCAGCCTGACCTTTCAACAACATCCGGTGGCGCTGCATCTGGATGGGGTCGAAGAGCTCCACGCGGAACTCTTCAGCAGCCTGCAGCCGGTGGAGGCGTGTGAAGAGCGCGCCGTTCGTTTCAAGGACTACATGGCCTCGAGTTTTCTGCTCGATCATCTGGACGAGGCGGGTTTCGATGCCGCCAAGAGTCGCTACAAACGGGGCAAGGCCGACTACCTGAGAATGCTACGCGGCTGGATGTTCGATCCCGACGGCAAGGAGGCGGCCGTGCTGAAGAGCTGGGTGGAATCCCGTTTTGGCCTGTTACCGCGCAATCATGGGGGGCCGCTGGGCGACTGTTCGACGGAAAGCTATCAACGCTATCTCAGCGCCCGGGCAAAGGGACTCTACAACACCAATGCCCTGGAAGCGCAGTTCGATCTGCTCTACACCTATTGCCAGTACGAGCTCGGACGTCGGTTCGCCGACACCAGCCATCTGCGCCTCTACCGCGGGATCAATCAGGTGAGAGAACACGAGATATTGCACCAACCCGAAAAGCACACCTACATTCTGCTGCTCAACAACCTCAACTCCTTCACTCACGACCGGAACCAGGCCGACGAATTCGGCGACTATATACTCGAGGCGGAAATTCCACTGGCAAAAGTGTTCTATTTTCCGGAGCTGCTGCCCGGCACGCTGAAGGGCGAGAACGAATACCTGGTGATCGGCGGCGTCTATCAGGTCAAGGTCAGTATCCTGTGACTACCCGTGCGGGGCGGCTCCAAAACCGTTGCAATTCCCATAATGGTGCGGCAAGCCGCACCCTATCACGCGAGGTTCAAACCATTCGCCCCCTGTCCAGACTAGGACGGCCGGGAGCCGACCTACGAGTACACATCCACGGCATCAAACACCGTATAGCGACTCACGCAGATAGCGCTTGAAGTGCTTCATCACCGGTTTTGGAATCATCCCCTCCGCCTGCACCCGGAGCTGATGGATACGTTGCTCGGAATCGCCAAGACGCGCATTCATCGCATTGTGAATCGCCACATGAATGGAATCGTCGAAGAGCAGACTTTGTCGATCCTTCACCTCGTGATAGATCGCAATCAGGGCCACCTGCTCTTCCGGCGACATCTTGCACTTCTTGTCGAGTATCTTGAGCATCACGGTCGTGATGCAATCGATCTGCAGGGGATCCAGGGGCGCCTCTGCCGCCCACAGCGCGGCGGGATGGGGGTTCTCGAGGATTTTGAAATGCTCGGCTTTCATGACACCCCTATCCGTCTGCCGCCGCTCGTGCAATTTCGGATTTTCCGTAGTCTCTCATGCATTCCTGCAGCATTTTACGATACTGATCGCAATAGTAGTCGATGGCCGATTGTTGGTTTTCGGCAGCCCCATCCGACTCGCGAAAGAAGAAGGTGTTATAGCGCGCCGCTGCGTACATGAACGCTGCGCTCAGAAACGGCATCGCCCACTCCTCGCTCAATTCGTTGGCGAGGTGTATGAACTCATCGGCCACTTCGTGAAAATCATTTTCCTGCATCGTTTCCGCCCTCTCGAGGTTCTATGCGTTTCATTCCACCTATTCAAGAACAGAAACACTTATCGTGCCAATTGAAATGATTCGCATAAATCACGAAGCAGTGCCGATGTATTCAGGCCCATCACGACATTTTACGATCAGCCAATACTCTCCCTGTTTGTCGCAAATCCTACAAATGGCCGACAGCAGCCAGCGGCATGTCCTGATAATTGTTTGATTTCCAGACTGATAGTCGATTGGCCTACGTCTTGCATCTAGAGATCAGATAAACGACCGATACTGGAGCAGAACTATGGGCGAGATCCGATTCCAAGAGATCATTTCAGGCTTGAGAGATGGCACCATCGTGCCCTATCTTGGCGCAGGCGCACTGAACGGAGCGGTCGATACGGCGAGTGGAGAACCCATCCCCGCCGACAGTGACAGCCTGATCCTGGCCATGAACGACGGCAAACCGATGGCGCCGCGCCTGATGTACGAATTCGCTCGAGCCGCCATGGACGTGGAGCTGAAGAGGGGTCGTTCCGCGGTCAATCGCTTTCTCGACACTACCTATGGGCAATCGACTTGGACGCGCGCCCCCCTGCATGAATGGCTCGTCGATATCAAACCGGGATATGTGATCGACATCAATCGTGACACGCAACTGCAGGCGACCTACAGCGACACCCCCCACACCCTGATCCGGGGAATCGCACGAATCGGTGGCACCGACTACCGCTTCCGTATTCACCACTACGACGGCGAAAAGTACTCGGCAAAGGAGATCGATCAATCGGAAGTCGATCCGTCCTTGCCGATCCTGTTCAAACCCATGGGCAGCCCCCTGCCGGATTCCACCTACATCGCCTCCGATGCAGACTACGTGGACTATATCACCGAACTCATGGGTGGATTTGCCATCCCGAGCTTTCTCAAGGAGTACCGAAAAGACAAACGGTATCTGTTCCTGGGCCTGCGCATGACGCGGGATACGGAGCGCATGGTGCTTTCTGATATCATCTATGCGGCTGCAAGCCCCTCCGGCTGGGCCCTGATCCCCGAGCCCAACGACAAGGAGCGTCGCTTTTGCAAAAAAATGAACATCGAGATTATCGAAGCGGATATTGATGACCTTCTGAACGCCGACACAGGTCTGTCGCCACGGAATGTCAGCGAAACGGTCGCCCCGATACACGATGTAGGTTGTTGAACAGAAATATCGAGTATCACCATGGCTAACTTCACACCCTGCCAGGGCAAAAACGCCTGTCGCGACAATGGCGTACTTTGCCTGACCTGCGGACGCAAACTGACCGAAATCGAAAAGCTGCGCGAACTCATGCAGGAGTTATCCGAACACGCCATCGAGTACGACTACGAAAATGTGGATGACTTTACCCAGTACATTGCGCGTAAAGTGGCCAAAATGATCGAGTACAAACGGCAGGAAGCGACCACCTGATCCATGGCTGAATTGATAGAGAACTTCGAACAGCGGTACCTGCTGGGCCTGGAGGCCATGGATGATACGCATCGCGAGTTCGTCGAGCTGGTCAACAGTCTGGATGGAGCGGACAAAGCCAGCTTCATTTACCTGTTCCGCGAACTCCATGAACACACCCAATCGCACTTCGAACAGGAACAGCAGTGGATGGAAAATTCAGGCTATCCTGGCATGCGTGAACATATGGACGAACACCGGCGCGTGCTGGGCGAGATGAATCGCTTCGCCCAGCGGGTGGCTGCCGGATCGGTCGTAATGGGAAAGGCCTATGTGACGCAGCAACTTCCCCAGTGGTTCGATCTGCATGCCAGGATGATGGATAGCGCGCTTGCCAACCATTTGAAGACGCATAAGCGTTAACGAACCGATAGCATGATAACGAGTTATCGGAGTGACGCCGTGCAGCACAGTTGAGCGGCGGATGTCCGTTCCGAATCCAGGCACAAACACTGCGCAGATATTGACAATATTGTAGCGCGTATGGCCAACTGCGCTCGCCAGGTGGAATCCACCTGACTGCAGCGAACTGACGCTTCCTTTCCTTGTGTGTACGCGTGCAGCAGTTTCGTGCGGGCTGGCTCGTCAGTTCATGCTATATAACTGCGGCGGCTTCTTCAGGTAGAAATTATGTCGACCGATTTTCTTCACGAACGTGAGTGCATCGCGCCAATAGGGCTTGACATAGACGGCGTGATACCAGAGTGCGCCATCCGTGGGATCGAACGATTTTCCGGAATAGATGGTTTTGGCGATTTGTAGAGACCGAGCCCAGGCTCCATTGTTCTTTGGATCGTCCGAGCGACCATCACACCACCAGGAAAACTGACACTTGTGACGCCGCTTTTCGCCTCCCTGTTGAACGACACCACAGACCGTGTCCGGATAGCGTTTGTCGGCAACGCGATTCATGACCACATGACCGACGGCCCGCTGTCCTTGTTCCGATTCCCCTCGAGCCTCGAAGTAAATATTCAATGCCAGGCAGCGAATTTCATCTTCAGCCGGCGCCGACTCTGGGGACGACTCGTCACTCGGATCTATGCTCGCACCTGTCGGTTCGAGCATGCTCTCTTCGACCAGTGCGATGATGTTCGAAAGATCATCCGATAACTCTTGCGCATGCACTTCCTGTGTCGCATGGCAATCGAGCAAAACGACAATCAAGGTAACGATCATGCATTGACCATGTCGATTTTGTGTTTGATTTATCATATCGACTCAATCTCTGCCTCAATATCGCGTACGCCATTTCACATGCGTACGGGCTTTCGACACCATGACGCATCTGATTCGCGTCCATGTCGATTCGGGTATGAAATTGCTTATGCATATCTTGAGCCATCAATAAAATTGCTAGTGGTTACATTTCAATAGGATATCAACCTAATCTTTCTCCATAAGTGGCATGTTAAGTATTTCGACAGGGAATCTCCCGGCCTGAACTGGGTGAAATCCCTAAGTGAAGCCGTTGTGTCGCATGCCTGCTTGGTAGCGGCAATCACCCAACAGATCCCCTACCAGAGCCATGTGAAATTGAGGTTGAGACAGCAAGACTGAGTTAGGTGGCGCGGTAGCATCATCATTATGACGCCAATCGTCTGTCGTACGATTGATCCTCCGGCGCTGGCCTCGACCATTCTCCCTAACTTTAGCGGGCGATTGCTTGTAGGGCCTGAATCTAAAGTATTCACCATCCGTTCCGATAGTACTCAAATCATAATATGGGTTGGTCAGCCCCAGTTCATTGGAAAGAACCAGCAACAAGTCGCGTCGAGTCCCGCATCTGTACCGATGCATGGATCACACACCATGAATATACGACATTGCAATAACGACCATGCTTCTGTGCCCCCCTCATATGGCGGCGGTGAAGGGCTATTCAAGTCACCGGCCCAACAAAGCAATCTGATCCGGAACGAACAGATCAGTCTTCTCTACTCCTCGTCCTATTCCAGCATTCCCATAGCTATTGTCTTGGCGGGCGCCTTGATTTACGTCCAGTGGGGGGTCGTCGATCAAGTCGTTGGTATCAGTTGGTTCTCAGCCATTGTTCTCACCTATGTTTTGCGCGGTGCCCTCACAATCGCCTATTTCCATTTGAATCCTGCCCCAGAGACGTCCAGGTTCTGGATGACCAGTTTTCTCACGGGCACCTTGTTGGCAGGAGCGCTATGGGGAATAGGCGCATGGATGCTTTACCCACCTGAGCGAGAGGTTCATCAGGCGTTTCAAGGTGTGTTGATCGCCGGTTTGGCTGCCGGCTCTGTGACATCCCTGTCCGCCTCGCGATTTGCAATTGTGTCGTTCTTGGCGCTGGCCGTTCTGCCCTTGATCGTACGGTTTCTGAGTCAAGATTCTGATATCTTTCAAATCCTTGGGGTGCTGCTGGCTTTGTTCTTTTTTGTTGCCGGTATTGGCGCTCACCGCATCAACCGGAGTATCCTGCAAAACCTTCGTTTGCGCCTGGAAGCCAATGCCCGCGAAATGGCTCTGCAAAAGAGTGAAGAGCGATTGCAGGAGAGCGAGGAGAAATACCGAAGCCTGTTCGAACTTTCCGAAGATCCGATGCTCCTGATCGTTGACGGCAACTTTGTCATGGCGAACGATGCCGTACCACGACTGCTCGGTTATCAGGATGCGGACGAACTAGCCAACACCCATCCGTCACTGCTCTCCCCTGAATATCAGCCAGACGGTCGCCTGTCACGGATCAAAGCAGATGAGATGATGGCCCGGGCGCTACGCGACGGATATCATCGGTTTGAATGGGAACACAGCCGCAAGGATGGCAGCATTGTACCCATCGAGGTGACCCTCACCCGCATCCCCTATCAAGGCGACCATGCCCTGTTCTGCGTTTGGCGTGATATGACTGAGAACAAAAAGGCGGAAGATGCCATTCGCGAAAGCGAACACAAGTACAGATCATTGATGGAACACTCTCCGCTTTCGATTCAGGAAGTTTCGCCACAGGGTAATACGCTTCGTGTAAACCGGGCGTGGGAGAAGTTGTGGGGTATCCCTTTTTCTGATCTGAAAAACTACAACATACTTCAGGACAATGAACTGATTGATCAAGGCATCATGCCCGCTATCAAAAGAGTCTTTGCCGGTGAAACCATGGTGCTCGAGGCACATGAGTACGACAAGGCCAAGACGCGTCAGATTCCAGGTCAGTCCGGAAAATTGTGGGTTCGAACATTCCTGTATCCCCTGCATGGAGCCGACGGCAAGTTAAGGGAAGTCGTGCTGATCCAGGAAGATGTTACAGAACGCAAGAAACAGGAAGAGCATATTTTGAAGCAAGCGCATTTTGACGCCTTAACGAATCTGCCCAATCGCTTCCTAGCCCTGGACAGACTTTCTCAATTGCTAAACGAGGCCGATCGCATCAAAGAGCGTGTTGCTGTACTGTTTTTGGATCTGGATGATTTCAAAAAGATCAATGATACGTTGGGGCATAACACGGGTGACAAGCTACTGAAAGAGGCGGCGTCTCGGTTGAAATCAGGAGTGCGCCGTAGTGACACAGTCGGGCGTCTTGGAGGCGACGAATTCATCGTTATACTTGGCGGACTCAGTGATAACACCGATGCAGGAGCGATTGCGGAAACTCTCCTCGATCGCTTCAGGGACTCTTTTAAGATCGACAATCGCGAACTGATACTGACATCCAGCATAGGCATTTCCATATACCCGGATGACGGAGTCGACCCGACGGAACTCTTGCGCAAGGCCGATTCGGCCATGTACCACTCCAAAGAACAAGGACGCAACACCTACTCATTCTTTACTGAGGAAATGAACCAACAAGTCGCGCGCCGTCTCCTCCTGGAAGAGCAGATGCACGGCGCGTTGAGCCGAGGCGAATTCAGCCTTTGCTATCAGCCACAAGTCGATCTTGTCAGCAGAAGCATCCTCGGTGTCGAAGCCCTGTTGCGATGGCATAATCCTGCTTTAGGCAATATTTCCCCTATGGAATTCATTCCAGTGGCCGAGCAGACAGGACTGATCGTTTCATTAGGGCAGTTTGTATTGAGCGAAGCACTCTGCATGGCCGCTCAGTGGCAGTCATTGCTCGGGCGCACGATTACTGTCGCCGTCAATCTATCTCCGCGACAGTTTCGTGATCCGAATCTTGTCACTTTCATTAAACATACTCTGGAACAGTCCGGCATTTCCGGAAAGTCCCTGGAACTGGAGATAACCGAAGGCGTCCTTATGGGTGGACACGCGTATATCGATGAAGCACTGCTGGCATTGAGTGAAATGGGCATCAGCATCGCCATGGATGACTTCGGCACAGGTTACTCCTCGCTCAGTTATCTGCGCAGCTATCCGTTCAATGCAATCAAGATTGATCGAGAGTTTATCAACGATATCATCGAGGACTCGGGAGATCGCGAACTGGTCAACGCCGCAATCACCATGGCCCATGGTCTGGGACTTAAAGTGGTCGCAGAAGGGGTGGAAACCGACCAGCAGCTTGCGCTGCTTTCATCACAGGGTTGCGATTATGGCCAAGGGTATTATTTCAGCACGCCACTCCCTGCGAACGAAATGACAGCTATGCTCACCAACGAATCCGAGACAGTCAGACTCATTTCACTTCAAACTCAGCGATGAGCAACGATTGAGCACTCAAATTTCCCGCCCCCCCCGCGATAGCGGCCACTCGTAACAAACATGCGCTTTGACTTTGGGTGGTTTCAGCGCTTCATGGTTTTTCGGGGGATTCTTCTCAACGCAGTCAAACTAGTCACACACCAGCCTTGTTTCCTGTAGAAGTCCAGAGCGCCAGTATTGTCACGGTCAGCAAGTAGCTGAATGCGGGTCAAGCCTTTTTGATCTGCCCAGCTAACCAGGTGGTTCATCAGCGCTTTACCAATCCCCCGCCCTCTTTGCGATTCATCGACCACGACATCCTCGATCAGGCCGCAGGCCCCGCCCTCCGCGGTCGAAATCAACGTCTGCAATGTGGCCATGCCCACGATTGTCTCTTCGTGCATGGCAACGACGACATATGCATTGCTCGCTTCCAGTAGAAGCTCGAGCCCGCGACGTTGTTTATTGGAATCCGGCGTGAAGTCCTGCTCGATTGTAAACAGCTGGTTCAGCAGATGCTCCAAGACGTCGATATCGGCCACAACTGCCGGTCGAATCCTTACCATCAGGCGGCCCCGTGGTGGGCTTCCGCCAGGCTCAGGAGTTCGAGAGTTTGCTGTCGACAGGCCATGGCAATCTTCGGGTTGAGTTTAGTGATCCAACGTTCCGGGATCGATTGTAAGCCATAGCAGGCGCCAGCCAACATACCGACAATGGCGCCGGTGGTGTCTGCATCCCCTCCCCGATTCACCACGTCGATCAAAATCGATTCGAAACTGTCCTTCGCAAAAAAGGCCTGAAACACGACCTGGAGGGTGTGCACGATGTAGCCACTGGGGTTGCTAACCCGTCGTTTGTCAAAACGGTATTGTGGATAATCCGCGACAAGCTGCTCGGCGAGCTCCTGCACGGCTTCCTTGTCTCTCCCGTGGAACAGCCGGGTCAGCATTCTGAGGACGGTTTCAGTCCCCGCGTCGGAGACAGGATTGTTGTGTGTGGTATGCGCCTGCAGGCGCGACGCCCGACACAACTCATCATCTGAGGCTTGGTAGCAGACGAGTGCGATCGGCAGTGATCGCATGCAGGCACCGTTTCCGGCATCGTATTCATTTACGGGTACGGCGCATTCGCCGGTGTGACGATAGTGGATAATTCCACGCCGTACCGTGTTCCCGATATCAATCGGCTTGCCGCGCATCCAGTCGCTGAAAGCCTCGGCCACGGCGGCAGCCTCCACCCTGCCCTTGGCGAGAATGGCATTGCCGAGCGCCAGACTCATCTCCGTATCGTCGGTGACGTTACCTGCCTTGAGTTTCAGCCATCCTCCGCCACAGATCGCATCGTGGACACCGTGTTTCTCCTCGATCTCCCGGGGAGTAAGAAACTCGGTGGTAGCTCCCAGGGCATCACCGACCGCCAGGCCGAAGTAGGCGCCCAAGGCCCGCTCCTTAATTGTCATTTGCCGGTTGCGCATGCCGGGTCATTGGACTGTCTGATCGGGGTTGCCATCAACTTCTATTTCCAGCGCTCATGTCGAACATCTGTAGCCGGAACCACTCTTCCTGCTTCCCCGATTGCTGGTCACGACACTAGGTTCCGTAGCTGCCATTGGTACGATAACGATTCTCCATAGATCACTCCTCGCGGCCGAAGCAGTTGTCATAATCGGCGCAGACCTCACAGCTGGGAGAGCGGCAGACATAGATTCCCTCCGCCTCGCACAACTGTTTGTAGAGGAATTTCTTCCACTTCATGTCCTTGTCGTTGCGC
>JBNLGI010000070.1:0-16909 GCA_050305975.1 Sedimenticolaceae bacterium
GACCATCTTCAAGACCAACCTGGAGGCGGCGCAGGCGATCTGCCGCCAGCTGCGCCTGCGCAACCTGGGCGGCATCATCATCATCGATTTCATCGACATGCTCGATCCCGAGCATCGCCGTCAGGTGCTGCGGGCGCTGGAGAAGTGCCTCTCCCACGACCATGCCCGCACCCACATCTCCGAGGTCTCCTCCCTCGGTCTGGTGGAGATGACCCGCAAGCGCATCCGCGAATCCCTGGAGCACGTGCTGTGCGAACCCTGCTCCTGCTGCGCCGGCCGCGGTTCCGTCAAGACCGCCGAGACCACCTGCTACGAAATCTTCCGCGAAATCCTGCGTGAATCGCGCCAGTTCGACGTGGAGTCGCTGCTGGTGCTGGCCTCCCAGGAGGTGATCGACCGCCTGCTCGACGAGGAGTCGACCCACCTGGCCGAGCTGGAGCAGTTCATCGGCCACCCGATCAAGCTGCAGGCCGAGCTGCTCTACAGCCAGGAGCACTACGACGTGGTGCTGGTGTAGGGCGGGCCTGGAGCGCTGATGCTGCACATCGCCCGCTATCTGCACGGCAAGTTCTGGCTGGCCATGGCCTGGCTGACCATCGCCCTGGCCATTGTGCTGAGCGCGGCGCGACTGTTTCTGCCGCTGGTCGATCTCGGTTCCTATACCCAGGAGATCGAGCGCATCGTGGAGGCGGAGCTGGGCAGGCCGCTGAGTATCGGCCACATGCAGGCGGAACTGCACGGATTCCGCCTGGCCATCAAATTCAGCGACGTGACCTTGCACGAGGCGGAGAGTGCTCCACCGCTGATGCAGGCGCGGGAGGTGCGGGTGGATGTCCAGCTGCTCGACACCCTGCTCAGCGGCGAGCTGAGGTTGGGCGGGGGACTGGTGGTCGGCACCCGGCTGCTGATCGAGCGCCATGCGGACGGGTCTTTGTCTCTGCAGGGGATGACGGCCGGCGGCGGAGGTGACTCCGGTGCCTTGACGGGGGTGCTGTTGGGACGCAGCCATCTGCGCCTCTACGACAGCGAACTGCTGCTCAAGGGGGCGCATGAGGGGACCGCTCCGCTGCAGCTCTCCGGCGTGGCGGTCGATCTGATCAATGACGACGACTATCACTCCCTCTCGGTCAAGGCCAAGGTGGGGCCGCAGGGCGAGGAGACCCTGCGCTTCATCGCCGAGCTGACGGAGGGCGAGGATTACCCCCTGGCGGTGAATGGGCGTTTCTACCTCAAGTGCGACAACCTGCGTATGGGGGATCGGCTGGCGGAATGGCTGCCTGAGGGTTACAGCATCGAGCGCGGTAGCCTGGGGCTTGAGGTCTGGGGCGATGTGGCACAGGGAGAACTGCAGCGTCTGCACGGCAACACAGAGCTCGACCGGTTTCAGATTACCGGTCCCGCCATCGAGACCCCCTTTCGGCTCGAACGGCTCGCCAGCGAGATCGACTGGCGACGTGACGGACCCGGCTGGCGGATCGATCTCGATCGCCTGGTGCTGGTGCGCGCCGGCCAGCTCTGGCCGCCGGGGCGGCTGAGCCTCGCCTGGCAGTCGGATGCGCGGGATGGCCGGCTGCTGCGGCTCGGCGCCGACTACCTCTCTCTGAAGGAGCTCAACGATCTGCTGGCCATCATCAAGCTGCCCAACGAGGAACTCGGAGACGCCCTGCGCGGGCTCTCCGCCGACGGCCATCTGACCAAGTTCGGTTTTGCCCTGTCACAGCCTCCGGAGGGGGAGGCGCGCTGGCGCGTTGGCGGGGTGGTGGCGCGCTACAGCAGCAAGCCCTGGCAGAGCGTGCCGGGTCTGGCCGGCCTGCGCCTCAGCTTTGCCGGCAACCAGTCGGGCGGCTGGTTGCGCCTCGACTCCTCCGACTTCAGCGTAGACTTTCCGCGCCTGTTCCGGCAGCCGCTTACCGCCAAGCGTCTGGCCGGCGATTTTCAGTGGCGATTCGATACCCGCAACGGCCTGCATCTGAGTACCGATCGCCTGGAGATGAGCAACGACGATGTGGAGACCCTCTCCCGCATCGAACTCGATATCCCGCTTAGCGGCACCGATCTCTTCGTCGATATGCAGTCCGACTTCTGGAACGGCGACGGTTCACGCAAGAGCGCCTATCTGCCGGTGGGCATCATGCCTGAGCCGCTGGTGAAGTGGCTCGACCGTTCGGTGGTCAGCGGTCAGGTCAACGCCGGCTCTTTCCTGCTCTATGGTCCGCTGAAGAAGTTTCCCTTCCGCGAACAGCAGGGGCGTTTCGAGGTCTGGTTCGGGGTCGAGGACCTGGTGCTCGACTACATGCCGGGGTGGCCGCGTATCGAACAGGGCATGGCCGAGGCTTTTTTTGTCAACAACAGTCTGCAGGTCTCTCTGCGGGACGGCCAGCTGCTGGGTAACCGGGTGCAGCGGGCGGAGGCCCAGGTTCGGGCCTTGAAGGGGGCTGCGCCGGTCGAGATTCAGGGCGAGGTGAGCGGGACGGTCGGGGAGTTGCTCGCACTGCTGAGCGAGACGCCCCTCAAATCGCGCTTCGCCCCTTTTGTCGATGCCGTGGATGTGGCCGGAGAGGCCAAAGGCGAGATCAGTCTGTCGATTCCTCTGAAGTCGGAGGATCAGTTGAGGGTGGATGGCAAGGTCGCGCTGCAGGGGGCGGAGATGCTGATCAAACCCGCCAATCTCAAGCTCAAGGGTATCGCCGGCGAGGTGAAATTCGACGAGAAGCAGGTCAGCGCCAGCGCTCTGCAGGCGGATCTGATGGGGCGTCAGATTTCGATCGACATCACGCCCAAGGTGACCAAGCAAGGTCGCTGGACCCACGTCACGACCCAACTCGGCATGACCCCGCAGGAGATCACGCGGCAGTTTCCACAGTGGTGGCTGCCGCCGATGCAGGGCGAGGCCAAGGGGAGGGTCACGCTGGAGATCGCCCATCAGCCGAGCCGGGTCCCGGTGCGCTTGCATGCGACCTCCACCCTGCAGGGGGTGGCGGTGGAACTGCCGGCGCCGATGGGCAAGAGTGCCGGAACCGGCAAACGCATGGATCTGGTGGTCGATTTTCGCAGCGATCAGCTGACCGATCTGCGTCTGCGCTACGGCAAGGGCGTTCATCTGCTGGTGCGGATCCCGCCCGGCGAAGGCGATGAGTTGCTGGTGGGTGTGGGCTTTTCGCAGCAGGCCGAGCTGCCGAAATCCAAGCGCGGATACCGTTTCCAAGGCACCCTGGGCCGACTCAACGGCGATCAGTGGATTGCCTGGCTGGAGAGCAATGTCGGCGGTGACGAGGGCACGCCCACCCCGATCGAGATCGATCTGCAGGTCGGGCGCCTCAGAATCGCCGGCATCAATGCGCTGGAAACCCACTTTACGATGCGCAACTATGCCGACGGCTACCGGGTGGAGCTGGAGTCCAAGACCGCCCAGGGCATGGTGCAGGTACCCGGTGATCTGCAGCGATTGCCGCTGTTGGGGCGCTTCGACTACCTCAAGCTCAACCTCAACGAGCTGGCGGGCGCGATCAGCGGCATGGAGGAGGAGGCGGAAGCCGCCGTCGACTTCGATCCCCGTCATCTGCCGGCGCTCGATATGACGGTGGATGCCCTCTATCTCAATGACCGGGAGCTGGGCAAGTCGCGGATCGCATGGCAGAAGGAGCGTGACGGCATCACCCTCTCCCAGCTCAGTCTGGTGGGCGACAAACTCGATCTCAGCGGGCAGGGCTATTGGCGTCTCACCAAGAAGGGCCATCTCACCTCACTGAACCTGAAGGCGCATTTCGCCAGCCTGGGTGAGTTGCAGCAGGAGCTGGGCATCTCGAGCGGCATCAAGGACGCCCCCACCGATATCAAGGCGGAGCTCTACTGGCCCAGCTCGCCCCTGGAGATGGGGGCGGAGAAACTCTATGGCAGCATCTGGCTCAAAGTGGGCAAGGGGCAGGTCAAGGACGTGGACCCGGGGGTCGGGCGTCTCATCGGTCTGTTCAGTCTCAACGCCCTGGGCAAGCGGCTGGCCCTCGACTTTCGGGACTTCTTTTCGGAAGGGCTCTATTTCGACGCCATCGCGGGCAACTTCACCATCCACGATGGGGTTGCCACGACCCAGGACCTGGTCATGCATAGCGCCTCCGCCAAGATCGATTTCAGCGGCGATACCGGATTGGTCAGCAGAACCTATGACCAGAAGGTGGTGGTGACCCCGCACCTGAGCGCGACCCTGCCGGTGGTGGGGGCCTTGGCGGTCAATCCCACCGTGGGTGTGGCGCTGGCGGTGACCCAGAAACTGCTGGGTAAAAAGTTCGACAAGATCGTGCGGCGGACCTATGAGGTCACGGGAAGCTGGGATGCCCCGGAATTCAAGCAGATCGGCAAGCAGCCGCTGATCGAAGAGGCGCCTGAAAGCGATATCGGGGTGGAACTGCCCGGTCGTCCCTGAACCTGCCCGACTTGGGTGAAAGGGGTCTGGAGGCAATGGCGCTTACTTGAGCGAAATGGTGCAGGGATAGTCAGAGGGTTACTGTGCGGCAAGCCGCACCCAACACGCGATCAGGCCGTAGGGTGCGGCTTGCCGCACCGTAACAGGGCTTAAGCAAGCGCAACCGGGTCGGGAGGCTTCCGGCTCTTTAAGGGTGGGGCCCTGCCCCACCCTTCAGCGATTCTCATACAGCAGCTTTCAGGTCAGACCTCTGATCAAGTCCGTTCTCGCCTAGTGCTAAGAGGCCCTGGTTGATGCTATCCTGATGAATCACTTGTTTTTTTACCTGCCGCGTTAAGCGGAAATGCGGAAAACGACCTGAGATGAGCGCCAAAAATACCAAAGTCGCAGCCATTCAGATGGCCACCAGTCCAAATGTCAGCGCCAACCTCCTGGAAGCGGAGCGGTTGATCAGCGAAGCCGCCGAGGGCGGCTCCGGTCTGGTAGTCCTGCCGGAAAACTTCGCCTTCATGGGCGAACACGACCGCGAGATGCTGACCCTCTGCGAGGAGGCCTACGGCGGCCCCCTGCAGGGCTTCCTCAGCCAGATGGCCAAGCGTTACGGCGTCTGGCTGGTCGGCGGCACCATCCCCCTGCGCGCATCCCAGGGCGGCAAGGTGCGGGCTGCCTGCCTGGTCTTCGACGAGCAGGGCAAGCAGGTGGCGCGTTACGACAAGATCCACCTGTTCGACGTCCACTTGGTGGAGACCGACGAGCGCTACGTGGAGTCGAGCACCATCGAGCCCGGTGACGAGATCGTGGTGGTCGACAGCCCCTTCGGCCGGCTCGGGGTGGCGGTCTGCTACGATCTGCGTTTCCCAGAACTCTTCCGCAAGCTGCTGGAGAAGGGGGCGGAGGTCTTCGTCGTGCCTTCCGCTTTCACCGCCATGACCGGCAAGGCCCATTGGGAGACTCTGGTGCGCGCCCGCGCCATCGAGAACCTGGCCTTCGTGGTGGCGGCGGCCCAGGGCGGTTATCACGTCAACGGCCGCGAGACCCACGGTCACAGCATGATCGTCGATCCCTGGGGCACGGTGCTGGCGCAGGTGCCGCGCGGTACCGGCCATGTCAGCGTGGCCCTCGACCGGGATTACCAGAAGACCATCCGCCGCACCTTCCCAACCATTGATCATCGGCGGTTATAGACCTTATTCCGAGCGGTATCCTCGAATTCATATATCAAGCATTCAGCCCCGGTGGCTGGAGAGACCATGTCCGATCTGATTCAAATCGCAAGCGAGACTATTCTGGCCCCGGTGGGGCTGGGTGAGAACGACCTCGACCGCATGCTCGGCGAGCTTACCGGCAGCGCGGTGGATGCCGCCGATCTCTATTTCCAGTCCAGCCGTCTGGAGTCCTGGGTGCTGGAGGACGGCATCATCAAGGAGGGCTCCCACAACATCGAACAGGGCGCCGGCATCCGCGTCATAAGCGGCGACAAGACCGGTTTCGCCTACTCCGACGAGCTGCAGCTGCCGACCCTGCTGGAGGCGGCCAAGGCGGCCCGCGCCATCGTGCGCAGCGGCGCCGACCGGGCGGTGCAGATCGCCGGTCATGTCGGCGGCCAGCGGCTCTACGCCCCGATCAATCCGCTGCCGAGCCTGAGCGAGACCGACAAAGTGGAGCTGCTGCGCCGGGTCGACGCCGAGGCGCGCAAGCAGGATCCGCGGGTCAAACAGGTGATCGTCAGCCTGGTGGGGGCCCAGGACGTGGTGCTGGTGGCCGCCATCGACGGCACCCTCAACGCCGACGTGCGACCCCTGGTGCGCCTCAACGTGCATGTGATCGCCGAGCAGAACGGGCGTCGCGAGCAGGGCAGCAGCGGCGGCGGCGCCCGCGACGCCTTCGACTTCTTCCTGCAGGAGGAGCGGGGCCTGGGCTACGCCCGCGAGGCGGTGCGCCAGGCGCTGGTCAACCTGGAGGCGGTGGAGGCCCCCGCCGGCAGCATGCCGGTGGTGCTGGGGCCCGGCTGGCCCGGCGTGCTGCTGCACGAGGCGGTGGGCCATGGCCTGGAGGGCGATTTCAACCGCAAGGGGACCTCCGCCTTCAGCGGCCGCATCGGCGAGCAGGTCGCCTCTCCCGTCTGCACGGTGGTGGACGACGGCACCCTGCCGGGTCGCCGCGGCTCACTCAACGTGGACGACGAGGGCACCCCCTCCCAGTGCACGGTGCTGATCGAGAACGGCATCCTCAAAGGCTACATGCAGGACAAGCACAACGCGCGTCTGATGAAGGTCGCCTCCACCGGCAACGGCCGCCGCGAGTCCTATGCCCACCTGCCGATGCCGCGCATGACCAACACCTACATGCTGGCCGGGGAGTCCGATCCGCAGGAGATCATCGCCTCGGTGGAGAAAGGGGTCTACGCGGTCAACTTCGGCGGCGGCCAGGTCGACATCACCTCGGGCCAGTTCGTCTTCTCCGCCAGCGAGGCCTACCTGATCGAAAACGGCAAGGTGACTGTGCCGGTCAAAGGGGCGACCCTCATCGGCAACGGGCCGGAGACCATGACCAGGGTGAGCATGGTCGGCAACGACCTGAAGCTCGACGCCGGCATCGGCGTCTGCGGCAAGGAGGGACAGAGCGTGCCGGTGGGGGTCGGCCAGCCGACGCTCAAAGTGGACGAACTGACCGTGGGAGGCACCGGCCGATGATCGATATGCAGGAGCGTCAGGCACGGCTGGAACAACTGGTCGACGATCTGCTCAGCGAGGCCAGGCGCCAGGGCGCCAGCGCGGCCGAAGCGGGCGTCAGCAGCGACGCGGGACTCTCGCTGACGGTGCGCATGGGCGCCCCGGAGACCATCGAGCATACCCGCGACAACGGCCTCGGGGTGACCGTCTACTTCGGCCATCGCAAGGGTTCCGCCAGCACCTCCGACCTCAGTCCGAAGGCCGTGAAGGAGACGGTTGAGGCGGCCTGCAACTTTGCCAAGTACACCTCGGAGGACCCTTGTGCCGGACTGGCCGATGCCGAGCTGATGGCCAAGGATCTGCCGGACCTCGATCTCTACCATCCCTGGGACCTGCCGGTGGACGAGGCGATCGAACTGGCCACCCGCTGCGAGGCGGCGGCGCGCGAGGCGGACGCCCGCATCATCAACTCGGAAGGCGCCACCCTGAATACCCACAGCGGGGTTCACGTCTACGGCAACAGCCACGGTTTCATCGGCGGTTACCCCTCCTCGCGCCACAGTCTCAGTTGCGCCGTGGTCGGCAGGGAGGGGGAGAGCATGCAGCGGGACTACTGGTACACCCTCTCGCGGCTCAGCGGCAAGCTGGAGTCGCCGGAATCGGTGGGACAGGTCGCCGCCAGGCGCACACTCTCGCGCCTGGGCGCCAGGCGCATCCCCACCCAGCAGGCGCCGGTGCTGTTCCAGGCCGACGTGGCGGTGGGGCTGCTGCGCAGCTTCGTCGGCGCCATCCGCGGCTCCGCCCTCTACCGCAAGGCAAGCTTTCTGCTCGATCGTCTGGGAGAACAGGTCTTTCCCGACTTCATCCAGATCCACGAGGAGCCGCGCCTGCCCCGGGGCTTGGCCAGCGCCGCCTACGACAACGAAGGGGTGGCCACCATCGATCGCACCTTTATCGAAGATGGCGTGTTGCAGAGTTATGTGCTCGACAGCTACGCGGCCCGCAAGCTGGGTATGCAGACCACCGGCAACGCCGGCGGTGTGCGCAACCTGCGCATCAACAGCGGCGAGCTCGATCGCGGGGGTCTGCTGCGAAAGCTGGATCGCGGTCTGCTGGTCACCGAGCTGATGGGGCAGGGTGTCAACATGGTCACCGGCGACTACTCCAGAGGCGCCGCCGGTTATTGGGTGGAGAACGGCGAGATCCAGTATCCGGTGGAGGAGATCACCATCGCCGGCGATATGAAGGAGATGTTCCTCGGGCTGCAGGAGGTGGGCACCGACGTGGAGATCCGCAGCAGCGTGCAGACCGGCTCCTGGCTGATCGACCGCATGACCATTGCCGGTAATTGATCTGGATTACCCCTGGCAGGGACTTGCCTGCCTTGATCGATTGTCGGTAACTTAAAGCCTAGGACCATTCGATATCGCTCCGGTGAGGAGTGCCTTGCGAGAGGTCGACAGTACTTGACCCGGCAATTCAGCGAGCCGGACCGCCGCCTCATAGCACGCAGAGAGATCTCTGAGAGCGAACTGCAGCGGTAGGCTGGTGGAGTGGGTGCCATCGTCTGGTAAGCCGGCATCATCCTCGATGCCGTGACCACTCCCGCCGATATGGATTCATCGACGGCGAAATCTGAAGCCGCATTATCTGCCATCATGTTTCAACACAACAGCTATCGACTGTAGCTGGAGAACGGCGTGACATAGTGCCAGTCTGACGGACTGAACAAGGCGGATGCGGTCGGAAGCCCCGTGGATCTACCAGGGCAGCGGCGTCACTGGTTTGGTGCTGGAATAGTCGAGCGAAGACAGGTCTGTCCAGCTGTTTCTGCAGGATCCATGACTGGCGCGTACTGCCTCCCCCCCCTTTTTTTTCCCTTTTGCGATGCCGGCATCCCCTGCCCATCAGCTGCTGCGCGCTGTTTTCCACTTGCAGAGATAGTCACTTTGTTTGCAGTATTATTGCAAGAAGTAGATGTATTGTTCCCGACAGTCTGGTGCTGATGAGTCTGAGTGGGTGATATGGGTGGTGGATGTGAAGCATTCAAGGAGGGTGGGGAGAAGATTAAAGCGGTACGGATTTCGGTCGATGAAGTACCTTGATATGAAAAATTACTGTCGCTTAAGAATTATCTAATTGGTGAGTATTGCATGATGTTCAGTTGAGTATGAAAATGCTGTTGCACATTGTATTTGTGGTCGTCTGATGTGTGGTGGTTCGGGAGTGTATTGAGCAAGGAAATGTTTAAATGACGGTGAAGTCGCAGGAAAAATCATTAACATCGATAGAGAAATTTTTAGAAGAAAATCAATACAGGAAGGCGCTTGATGCTGCCGAGCAACAATGGGGTAGACATCAATATTGGAGGAGTAAGGAGCCTCTTCTTGCCGGCATAGATATTTTTCGCGGTCTGGGATTGCGCCGAAAAGCGTTGGCCTGCCGTTTTCAGCTGTGGCGCAAAGATCGTCAGGATCCTCAATCTATTTATCATTATGTGTGGGGTACGTTTGATCGAAAGGGCCCACTCAAGGCGCTCCAGCTACTCAAGCAGTATGATCAACTTCAAATCCCGTCCGTATCGTTGCATGCCGAGTGGCTGGCGCTGCATGCTGAGATCTATTCCCAATATCGTGATTGGGAGACCGCAACGGTCTATATCGATCAGGCGCTGAGTCTGGATCCGGAAAATCCAAGGGTGCTGATGGAGCGTGCCTACCTGGACGTGGCTCAGGATAAATATGAATCTGCATGGAAAAGCACTGAAGCGTTAATGCAGAGTGATTACCGTGTGGCCGTACAGTATGCCGCCCACCTTAAGACGCTGGAACACGATAATGCTGCTGCGATTGAGATATTAAGGCAGCGGCTATACAGCATTGAGAGCATATCTGTCGCCTTGCAGCTCTATAGACTCTACTACGATGATGACCAGTTGAGTCTGGCGCGAGAGTGTTTGCTGCGCGCCAGTTCCCTGCTTCCAAATACTGATGGCTCTTTGGATGAAGGTTTTTCTATTGCAGCCTACGAACTGGCGCTGAAGGAAAACGATATTACAGCTGCCTGTGAAGCGTTGGAGCAGGTGAAATCTCCGTTCTTTAAAAAGCTGCGCGAGAATCTTATCGAATCCGGCGATATGGATAATCAGGTTGTTTTGGATGTCCCCTTTGTTCGTCAGCATCATATGACCTGCGCTCCCGCCACGTTGACGGCGATTTGTAAATACTGGGGCACGCAAGTCGACCACCTCGGGATTGTTGAAGAAATTTGCTATGACGGTACCCCGAACCACGCAGAGCGGCGTTGGGCCATAGGTCAGGGCTGGAAGGTTAAGGAGTTCAAGCTGGAGCCGGATACTGCGTTTGCTCTGATTGACAAAGGTATACCGTTTACTTTGTCAACAGTGGCGCCGCAGTCAGCTCATCTGCAGGCTGTAGTTGGCTACGATAAGCGCAGGGGAATCTATTTAATTCGTGATCCGTTCTATCCGTCGCTGCAGGAGTTTCTGATTGAGGAGTTGGCTGAAGAACATCGTTCTTCAGGGCCTCGGTGTCTGGCGATGGTTCCGATGGCGCAGGTTCATTTGTATGATGGCATCCCATTCCAGGATAGCGACTTCTATGATGATTACTTCGATTTGATTGAGGCGTTGGAAACGCACAAGAGGTCGCAAGCCGAAGCGGTACTCGATGAGATGACCAAGAGGGATAGCGGTCATCGTCTTACGTTGCAGGCGCAGCGTGCGCTGTCTCGATATAACAGAAATCAACTGCAGGAACTGGCTGTGGTCGATCAACTGTTGCTGCAATTTCCTGATGATTTGAAGCTGTTGGCAGATAAATCCTATATCCTGGGCGGGCTGGGGAGATATCAGGCGCAAATCGAGTTTTTGGAAACGGAGATTGAAAAAGCCGGCGCTACTCCTCATCCGCTACTCTCGGAGCTGCTTGCCTATCAGCTTTCATCAGATAATCGTCAGTCCGAGCGTAGTCAGGCGCTGCTTGCGTATACGTTGCGATACCAGCCAACAAACGCATCCGCTCTGTGGAATTTGGCCAGTGTGCACTGGGACAAGGGGGATCATGATCAAGCTTTTGAATACTACCGTTTATGCTCTACTTTGGAAGACAAAAATGAAGGATATATAAACAGCTACTTTAAGGCCGCACGTTATTTGAAACAGACTGACGAAGCTTTGGCTCGACTTCGTCATAGAGTCGAGATGCTAGGAAAGAAATCCATATATCCATTTGAGAGTTTGTATTATGCATTGGAAGCGTTATCACAGGATGAGCAGGCTTTGGCGGTCATGGAGAGAGCGCTGCAGCTCCACCCTGACAATGATAAAGTGATCGAGCGTTTGATCAGGGGATACCTGCATATTGGAAATAGTAAAAAGACCGCAGAGCTGTTCACCAAGTATAAAAGCAAGCTTTCGGATGCCGGGCGATTATCACTGGCGGCAGACATATATCGTTATAAAAATGATTGGGTTCGAGAAATCTCATGCAATGAGAAAATTTTAAAAAGCCAGCCTTTGAACTATAGCGTAATCAGTTCAAATGCGTCTCTATTGGGGCGACATCACGGAACTGAGGCCGCTATAAAGTTCATTGAATCCCGGTTGGCGCTTAATGAACAAGATAAAGCGCTACTGTTCATGAAGCTCGACTGGATGTTTGAGCGAAGTCTGTCAGCGCAGGAAGCGTTTTGTCAGGAAATTATCGAACTGCACCCGGCGCTTTATGAGGGTTATTATCGGTTGGCGCGCATACAGATGCGGCAGCAGGAATTTGTCAGAGCGCAGAAATCGGCGGAGACCGCGTACGAAATCAATCCTTACAATGTGGATGTGGCAACTACGTTGGGGGATATATATTTTCAAGGTGAAGATATCGATAAGGCCCATGACATCTATCGTCGCGTTTTGGAATATTCTGTGGATACCGATGGAATATTCGAACGCTTGCTTAAGTGTCAAGATTCATTCGAGGAGAAACAAAAAGAGCTGAGCAGTATTCTTGATCAGCTGATGAAGCAAACCTCATATGGTAACGGCATTTTGGAATATCGTGAGATTGCCAGAAATTTGGTCAAGGATGAAGAACTGCTTGTCTTTCTGGAGCAGGCAGTAGACATTCGCCCAGACCTTTGGCAGTCCTGGTACGCGCTTTCATCCCATCTGTCCACGATGAACCTGCTTGACAGAGCCCTTGATGTGGCAAATCAGGCCGTGGCCAAGTTTCCTCTTTTACCTCGTTTGTATCTTGGCAGGGCAAATATTCATTTTGTGGCACAGGATTTGGTCGCTGCAGAAAAAGATGTGCGCGAGGCTTTGCGCGTAAATCCTCAATGGGAAACCGCGATTATCCGTTTGGTTGATGTGTTGGAGGCACAGAAAAAATATTCTGAAGCACTCGATCTGATAAATGATGCTTTGGTATTCGCGCCTACAAACTCAATACTGCACGGCTGCGCTGCAGACCTTGTAGCCAACGCAGGAGAAACCGATGCTGCCATAGAGCATCTCGCTACTGCGCTGAAGCTGGATCCTCAGTATGAATGGGCCTGGGATCGCTACCGCGGCCTGATTCAAGAGACAAACACGCCGGAAGCCGCAAAGGAATTGGCAAAATCAATACTCAAAGAGCGGCCACATAATGTCACTGTCTGGTGCAAGCTGGCTCAATACGAAGAGGATTTTGATCAACGTCTGCAGTATCTCGATCAAGCACTTGAACATCATCCAAAAAACGAAGATATCAATCTTATTAAATGCCGAACGCTTTTCAAACTAAACAGGATCGGTGCAGTAAAAGAGCTCATTCATAGTGATATATGGAATAATAATCCGCCGATTTCCTTATTGGTTTACGAGGCATGGATGGAAGCTGAATACCAGCGGTATGAGAAGGCCATTGAGTTGCTGGAGCCGCTTACAGAGGGGTTTCCTCATTACTACGATGCCTGGAGATTGCTATCCAATTGGCACAAAGCGTTAGGCAATTACGAGCGTGCAATTCATTACGTGGATATCTGCGTGCGTTTGACGCCCCATTCTCCGCAGACATTGACCATGGCGGCTGAATTGTATCTCGATGCTCAGCGTAATGATGTAAAGGTTAAAGACGAGGATATCGGTGCGTTTTTGGAAAAGGCTGTTGTGTTGGCGCCAAAGGATCAATACAACAGCCTTACCTGGATCGATTTTCTCATCGAGAAGGAATTGTGGAGTGAGTTGGAGCGCGCCAACAGTATCGTCCATCATGATCAGGATAATCCGTATTATATGGTCAGGGGGATGCAGGCGGCTGCCCGCCGCAAAGACCAGGATTTAGCCTTTGAGATCTTCTCAAAGGTCATTGAATCCGAGGATGGGAATGACTGGCTCTATATCACCGGCTATCGGGAGCTCGTAGCCGCCGGATATATAGATGCTCTTCGTGATTTTTTGCAGCAACAGCTTGGTAATCCAAAGGCCAATTCGATGTTGGGATGGCTGTGGGCTCTCTACTGTATGGATCATGAGGAAAAGGCAAAGACAATACTGCTATATCTGCAGCAATTGGAGCAAGGTGACGAATATTGGATGAATGCCATGGAGGCGATCTTCAGTAACGAACAATATATTGATGCGGCAGATGTCGTTGTGCGGAAGTTTCGCAGTACATTGGCCGAGCATGGACGACTTTGGTCGCTGGTCACCTTTCATTATTCCCGTAAGCAGGAATGGAAGAAGCTTCGGAACTGGTGCGCGACAAGATGGCAGAGACCGGGTAATGAAGCTTGGGCCGTCTACCTCTACAGTTATGGATTGCGTTTAATTGGCAAGTGGATTCCAGCTTACAATGTAAACGAATATGCAGCCTCTTTGCCTGCAGACAGCTATTATGATCGTATTATTCTGTGGCAGTTGGTTCGGTCTGTTCTGATTAAGAAACAAAGCATCGACACAGATCAATTGGCGCGCATTCGATTCAACGAGCTGTCCAGTTTGGAGCAATATTGTTATACGTTGTTTCTGACCATATATTTTACGGACAGAGATGGCGGTTTGGATGCGGCCGAGGAGTCGGTTATTGCCTCATATAAAGAGGCGAAGCGCGATTATCCAAATATCGCCAGCTCGAATGTCGGGTCGTATTTCAACAGGCAGATAAGGTCTTATCTTGTCGGTCACTATAAAGGTGGCTTCGGACGGCGTTTACTTTGGGGGTTCCGTTTGTATATGCTCGCCTAATCCAGTGCCGGCTGCATCAATCAATAGCGTGGTATTTACTTGCTGTTGTTTGCGGAAACGCTTTCGCGAGATGCCATCTCCGACGCGACTTTTACCGCATACTGCAGACTGCCCAGTTTGACCTGCCCGGTGCCGGCAAGAGGCAGTGCGGTGCCGTGATCCACGGAAGTGCGAACGATCGGCAGGCCGAGGGTGATGTTGACCGCCTTGCCAAAGCCGAGATGCTTCAGCACCGGCAGTCCCTGGTCGTGATACATGGCGAGAACGGCATCGGCCTGCTGCAGCATCACCGGGGTGAACAGGGTGTCGGCCGGCAGGGGGCCGATCAGCTGCATGCCGGCGGTATTCAGCTCGGCCAGTGTCGGTTCGATGATCTCGATCTCCTCGCGTCCCATATGACCTTGTTCGCCGGCATGGGGGTTGAGACCGCAGACCAGGATGCGGGGCTGCTTGAGACCGAAGCGCTGCTGCAGGTCGCGGTGCAGGATGCTGGCTACCCGCTGCAGACGTTCGGCAGTAATGGCCCGACTGACCTCGGAGATGGGAAGATGGGTGGTGACCAGCGCCACACGCAGGCCCGGGGTCGCCAGCAGCATTACCGGGTGGGCCTGGCAGATATCGGCCAGGAATTCGGTGTGACCGGTGAAGGCTAGACCGGCGTCGTTGATGACGCCCTTGTGTACAGGACCGGTGACCAGGCCGGCATAGTCGCCGGCGAGACAGCCTTCGGTGGCCTTGGTCAGGCTCTCCAGTACGTAGTCGGCGTTACGCGGATCGAGCTTGCCGCAGATCGCCTCTTCCCGCAGGCTCACCGGCGCCACACGCAACTGGCCTGGCTGTACCGGTCCGGGAGTCGAATTCGCTTCGGAAGGCAGCAGCTCGAGCTCCAGACCCAGGCGCTCCGCGCGCCTGAGCAACAGTTCCGGATCTGCGAAGGCGACCAGGTCGACATCGGGATGGGGACGCTGCGCCAACATGACGCACAGGTCGGGACCGATACCGGCAGGTTCTCCGGGTGTGAGGGCGAGTCGCGGAATCAAGGCGTGTCCAGTTCGTCCAGCATCTCTTCGACATAGGCCTCGTCGCGCAGGCGGCGCAGCCAGAGTTCGATCGCCTCTTCCGACTTCTGCTTCTGGATCGCCTGGCGGGCATTGTTGCGCAGCGCCTCCTCGGTATTGTCGTACTGGCGCCGCTCGAGGGGCTGTACGATATGCCAGCCGAAGGGTGTTTTGAAGGGTTCGCTGATGTCGCCCAGGGGCAGGGCGTCCATCTGCTCCTCGAACTGGGGCACCAGGTCGCCGGGGCTGGTCCAGCCAAGATCGCCGCCGCGGATCGCGGAGGCCTTGTCGTCCGAGTGGGCGCGGGCCAGGGCTTCGAAGGATTCACCGTTGACGATGCGTTCGCGCAGGGTCTCGAGACGCTGTCGCGCTTCACGGTCGGAGACGATCTCATTGGTGTTGATCAGAATGTGGCGGGCATGGGTCTGCTTGACGATCAGCTTTTGCCCGCCCTGGACCTCGAGCAGCTTGACGATATGGAAGCCGGAGGCGTTGCGGATCGGCTCGCTGATGGCGCCGGGCTCCAGTTCGTCCACCAGCTGGGTGAAGAGGCTCGGGATACGGGAGGTTTCGATCCAGCCCAGATCGCCGCCCTCCAGCGCCTGACGGCTGTCTGAGACGCGTATCGCCATTTCTCCGAAGTCCGCTCCCTGCTGCAGCTCCTGGTAGACCGATTGGGCCTTCTCCTTGGCGGCCTGCACATCCTCCGGGGAGGCCCCTTCGGGGGTGGCGATGAGGATGTGCTGCAGGTGGACGGCCGCCCGCTGGCGCTGGGTGCCGATCTCGCGGGCGAGGAAGTTGTCGATGTCCTGATCGGTGATGACGATGCGGTTGATCACCTCTTTCTGTTTCAAGCGGTTGATCAGGATATCCTCGCGCAGCTGTTCCCGAAAGTGCGGGAAGCTGATGCCGTCCCGCTCCAGCACCTCGCGCAACTGCAGCAGGGTGATGTTGTTGGTTTCGGCAATGTTGGCAATCGCCTTGGTGACGGTGTCGTCATCCACGCTGAGCCCGAGCCGGTCGGCGGTCTGCAGCTGCAGGCGTTTGGAGATCATGCGCTCGAGCACCTGTTCCCGCAGGATCTCGATGGGCGGCAGGTTGGTGCTCTTCTGTTGCAGTTGCACCAGCATCTCATTCATGCGGCTTTCCAGCTCGCTGCGGGTGATGACATCGTCGTTGACCACGGCGACGATCTGGTCCAGGGATTTGACGGCGGCCTGAGCGGCGCCGACTGCCGAGAGGCAGGCGATGAGCGCGATCCGAAGCCAGCGTTTAGGGGTTTGCATCATTCTTCAGCTCGATAACCATAGATTTCCTCGGCCAGGACATCGTTCACCGATGACCCCGCTCCGCCCAGTCCGGTGAATACCAGTTGCAGCATCATCCGCCGGCTCTCCTCGGCGTTTTCGTCCTTGACATCCTGATCGGACAAATAG
Organism: Sedimenticolaceae bacterium; assembly: GCA_050305975.1. GTDB lineage: Bacteria > Pseudomonadota > Gammaproteobacteria > Chromatiales > Chromatiaceae > Thiodiazotropha. The sequence goes on from JBNLGI010000070.1 coordinate 16,827, forward strand.
CGCTGATAGAGGGCGCGCAGCTTCCAGCAGCAGCGTCCGCCGTATTCAAAGCCGAGTATTCTATTCGTATTTCTTTCGTAAAG
>JBNLGI010000071.1:0-36365 GCA_050305975.1 Sedimenticolaceae bacterium
CATGCTGCGGCGCAGAATTTTGGTCACTTTATTTTAAGCGCTTGTATTTTAAGCAATTTTGAAGATCACAATAAGGAGAATCTCCATGTCCAAGGGGCAAAGTTTACAAGACCCTTTTTTGAATGCACTGCGAAAGGAACGAATACCCGTCTCCATCTTTCTTGTCAACGGGATCAAGCTGCAGGGTCAGATCGAATCGTTTGACCAGTTTGTGGTGCTGCTGAAGAACAGTGTCAGCCAGATGGTTTACAAGCATGCCATTTCGACGGTGGTGCCGGCCAGAAACGTACGCATCCAGCACAGCAATGGGCAGGCGGACGAATCCGCGCCTCCAGCGGGCGGCAACTTCTGATCTTTCACCACGGAATCGCGACTGGACACATCTGCGGATCAGATGTGTCCGGTGCGATCTGAAACTGCCCGCCGCTAACTGAACGACCCCCATGTTCGAACGTCCCAAGTCGGGTGAGCGCGCCGTGCTCGTCCACATCGATCTCGGTGCTCCCGGAGATCCTGATGAACTCCAGGAATTCAGAGACCTGGCGGCCTCCGCCGGCGCCATCTCCGTGGCCTTTATCGGGGGCAGCCGCCAACAGCCCGATCCGCGCCTGTTCGTAGGGCGGGGAAAGGCGGAGGAGATTAAACAGGCGGTCCTGGCGGAGCAGGCGGAGCTGGTCATCTTCGACCACACGCTGTCGCCGAGTCAGGAACGTAATCTGGAGCGCGAGTTCGATTGCCGGGTGGTCGACAGGACCGGCCTGATTCTCGACATCTTCGCCCAGCGGGCCCGCTCGTTCGAAGGCAAACTGCAGGTGGAGCTGGCTCAGCTGCAGCATCTCTCGACCCGACTGGTCAGAGGCTGGACCCATCTGGAGCGGCAGAAGGGTGGTATCGGCCTGCGTGGTCCGGGTGAGACCCAGCTCGAGACCGACCGGCGCCTGCTCAATCAGCGTATCGACCAGATCAAGCGGCGGTTGATGCGGGTCGATTCCCAACGCGAGCAGGGGCGGCGCGGAAGGGACAAGGCCGATATTCCGACCGTCTCCCTGGTCGGTTACACCAATGCAGGCAAGTCGACCCTCTTCAACACCCTGGTCGGATCGGGCGTCTACGCGGCGGACCAGCTCTTCGCTACTCTGGATCCCACGCTCCGGCGGCTAGATCTGAAGGGCGAGGGACCGGTTGTGCTGGCCGACACGGTCGGTTTCATCAGCCACCTGCCCCACGACCTGGTGGCGGCTTTCAAGTCGACGCTGCAGGAGACCACCGAGGCCGACCTGCTGCTGCACGTGGTGGATGCCGCCAGTCACCAGCGGGCGACCTGTATCGCCGAGGTCAACGACGTATTGCAACAAATCGGTGCCCAGCGGGTCCATCAGATCGAGGTGTTCAACAAGATCGACCTGCTGCCGGAGCGGCAACCCGCCATCGACCGTGACGAATCGGGCCGGATCATCCGCATCTGGCTCTCCGCCAGGACCGGACTGGGTGTCGACCTGCTGTTGCAGGCGCTGGCCGAGCATTTTCGCCGCAACCATGTGCGCCAGAAGCTGATCCTGCCGGCGCAGGAGGGGCGCCTGCATGCCCTGTTGCATGCGCGCGGATCGGTGCTGTCGGAAGAGGGGACCGACGATGGGGGGTGGCTGATGCATGTGGATATGTCCGAGCGGGAGTTCAGACGCCTGTTGAAAGAGGAGCCCCGGCTGCAGCAGTGCTGCCTCGAAACCTCCTGCGACGCGGCGATGTGATGGTTCTCCAAGGCTTGGGCTTTGCGTTTGCCAGAGCCGGGTGGACTGTTAGAATGCCGCCTGAGGCGATAGTGTGGGAGCGTGATCACCTCTGGATATCTGGGGGATTGTTGAAACCGATGCAAACGGTCCCACATTCAAAGTTCGGCACCCTTCGGTAGCCGAAACATCTATCAGACAACAAAATTTGGAGTGTCCAATGGCCTGGAACGAACCGGGTGGCGGTAAGGATCCCTGGAGCGGTAAAGGTGGCGATCAGGGGCCGCCAGATCTGGATGAAGTGGTCAAAAAGCTTCAGGACAAATTTGGCGGTCTTTTCGGTGGAGGCAAGTCCTCCGGTGAGGGCCCCTCATCAACATCCGGAAGTTCAGGGCCGGGTTCCAAGACGATCTATGTCGCGCTTGTCATCCTGCTGTTGGGATGGCTGGCGTCTGGCATCTATCTCGTGCAGCCCGCCGAACGCGGTGTCGTGCTGCGCTTCGGAGCCTATTCCGAGACCACCCAGCCTGGACCCCACTGGCATATTCCCTTTCCTATCGAATCGGTTATCCGCGTCGACGTGGATCAGATCTCCTCTTTCCGTCACAAGGCGCAGATGCTGACCCGGGACGAGAACATCGTGGATGTGGAGCTGACCATCCAGTCGCGCATCCAGGACGCCGCCGACTTCCTGTTCCAGGATCGGGACCCGAGAAAGACCCTGAAGGATGCCACCGAGACCGCGGTGCGCGAGACCATCGGCAAGAACGATCTCGACTTCATCCTGACCCAGGGTCGAAGCGCCATCGCCGACCGCATCAAGCAAGGCGCCCAGGGGCTGGTCGACAGCTACAAGACTGGCTTGGTGATCACCAGTGTCAACATGCAGCCGGCCAAGCCGCCGGAGCAGGTGAAGAGCGCCTTTGACGACGCCATCAAGGCCCGTGAGGACAAGGAGCGGCTGGAGAACCAGGCCGAAGCCTATGCCAATCAGGTGGTTCCAGAGGCCCGCGGTCAGGCCGCGCGTCGTCTGGCCGACGCCAAGGCCTACCGGGACCGGGTGATCGCCGAGGCCGAGGGTGACGCCAGCCGTTTTCTGGCCATCCTCAAGCAGTACAAGCGTGCCCCCGAGGTCACCCGCGAGCGACTCTATCTGGATGCCCTGGAGACCATGTTGTCTCAGACCAGCAAGGTCATGCTCGATACCCAGGGCGGCAACAGTCTGATGTATCTGCCCCTCGATCAGCTGATTCAGAAACGCAGCATGCTCGACAACAACACGGACGCCAACTCCTTATCGGTCCCCAGCGAGAGCGGCCGCTCCGGCACGAGCACACTGCGTAACGTTGACCGTACCCGGGGGAGCCGCTGATGAAAATGACCAAGATATTGATACCTCTGGCCGCCGTCGCGGCGGTGCTGATCTACTCCTCGGCCTTCTTCGTCAACCAGTGGGAGGTGGCCATCAAGCTGCGGCTGGGTGAGATCGTCGACACCGATTACGAGCCGGGACTGCACTGGCTGGTGCCGATACTGAACAACGTGAAGACCTTCGATGGTCGTATCCAGACCATGGACTCCCGCCCGGAGCGCTTCCTCACATCGGAAAAGAAGGACGTGATCGTCGACTACTTCGCCAAGTGGCGCATCGCCAACGTGGCGCAGTTCTTCCGCTCCACCGGCGGCGACGAAGGCAAGACGGCGCGCCTGCTGCAGGAGCGCATCAACACCAGCCTGCGCGACGAGTTCGGCAAACGCACGGTGCAGGAGGTCATCTCCGGCGAGCGCACCGAGATCATGACCCTGCTGACCAAGGATGCCGACGCCAAGGCGGCCGAGTTGGGAGTCGAAATCCTCGACGTGCGCGTGAAACAGATCGATCTGCCGCCCGAGGTCAGCGACTCGGTCTACCAGCGCATGCGCGCCGAGCGTGAGCGGGTGGCCAGGGATCTGCGGGCGTTGGGCGCCGAGGCGGCTGAGAAGATCCGCGCCAACGCCGATCGCGAGCGGGTGGTTCTGGTCGCCGATGCCTATCGTGAAGCGGAGCAGCTGCGCGGCGAGGGTGACGGTAAGGCGGCGGAGATCTATGCCAACGCCTACAACCAGGACAGCGAATTCTACGCCTTCTATCGGAGTCTCAACGCCTACAAGAACAGCTTCAGCGACCGCAGCGACGTGATGGTGCTGGAGCCGGATTCCGACTTCTTCCGCTATCTGAAGGACCAAAAGGGCAAGTAGCGACCAAAGCGTCCCGGAGCTGTTGGCATGCGTGGACAACGGCCGACGGCTCTGGGACAATTGACGGCTGATCAGGACCGGGATCTACCCCGGTTTTTTTATGGGGTGATCTCGCATGTGGCATGATCTCTGGGTCGCCATGGCCCTGTTGTTGGTTCTGGAGGGCATTTGGCCTTTCCTGAGTCCCGACTCCATGCGCCAGATGCTACTCATGCTCATCCAGCAGGACAATCGCACCCTACGTATCAGTGGCCTGATCAGCATGGTTAGCGGTGTGTTGCTGCTCTATTTCGTTAACTGATTGTAATCAAAATGGAAAACGAACGCTGGATTCTGCCTGACGGCATCGACGAGGTACTGCCACGCGAGGCGGCGGTCATCGAGCGAAAACGCCGGGAACTGCTCGATCTCTACGCCAGCTGGGGCTATGAGTTCGTGATCCCCCCCTTCGTCGAGTTTCTCGATTCGCTGTTGACCGGTACCGGCAGCGACCTCGATCTCAAGACCTTCAAGCTCACCGATCAGCTCAGCGGACGCATGATGGGGGTACGGGCCGACATTACCCCCCAGGCCGCCCGCATCGACGCCCACCGCATCGGTTGCGCGGCGCCCACCCGTCTGTGCTATCTCGGGACCGTCCTGCACACCCGCTCCGACAGCTTCGCGGGCAGTCGCAGCCCGCTGCAGATCGGCGCAGAGCTCTACGGCCACAGCGGCGTTGAGAGCGACATCGAAATCCTGCGGCTGATGATGCAGACCCTGGCCCAGTCGGGGGTAGAGGAGGTCTATCTCGATCTCGGTCACGTGGGTATCTTCAAGGGACTCGCCGAACAGGCGGGTCTCGACGACGAGCAGGAGGCCGCTCTGTTCGACGCCCTGCAGCGCAAGGCGATGCCGGAGATCGAACAGCTGTTGTCAGACTTGGCCATCGAAAACCGTGTCGCCAGCATGCTGGCGCAGCTCGCGGAGCTGAGCGGCGACGATGTATTGGAACGGGCGGATCAGGTGCTCGCCGCGGCCTCTCCGTCGGTGCGGGCGGCGCTCGATTATCTGCGCGAGATGGCGCGGCAGATCGCCATCTGGCTGCCACAGGTCCCGGTCCACTTCGATCTGGCCGAACTGCGTGGCTATCACTTCCATACCGGCGTCGTCTTCGCCGCCTTCGTTCCCGGCAACGGCAAGGAGATCGCTCGTGGCGGACGTTACGACGATATCGGCCGAGTCTTCGGGCGCGCGCGACCCGCGACCGGCTTCAGCACCGATCTCAAGACCCTGATCCGGATCGGTACTCGGGAAACGGACGAGCCTTCGAGAGATGCATTGGTCTTTGCCCCCTGGTCGGACGACTCCCAACAGAAGTCCATGATCGATCGACTGCGTGCCGAGGGTCGTCGCGTGGTCTGCGGCCTGCCGGGACAGCAGGGCGGGGCGATCGAGATGGGCTGCAGCGAGCAGCTGGTCCATTCGGATGGCGAATGGCGGCTGATTTCGGTTTGAAAGCGGAAAGATTTCTGTAAGAATCCGTCAGTTTGTTGAATACAGGCCGCGGCCGAACGCGTGGCCCGCATAATATCGAGAAAAGCATGGGTAAGAATGTCGTAGTAATCGGGACCCAATGGGGAGACGAAGGCAAGGGCAAGGTCGTGGACCTGCTTACGGACAAGGCCTCCGCCGTGGTCAGGTTTCAGGGTGGGCACAATGCCGGTCACACCCTGGTTATCGATGGTCAGCAGACGGTACTGCATCTGATTCCCTCCGGCGTGCTGCGCGAGGGTGTGCGCTGTCTCATCGGCAACGGTGTGGTGCTCTCTCCGGAGGCCCTGCTGGAAGAGATCTCCATGCTGGAGAAGAATGGCGTGCCGGCGGCCAGCCGCATGGGTATCTCCGAATCCTGCCCCCTCATCCTGCCCTATCATATCGCCCTCGATGCGGCGCGCGAGAAGGCCCGCGGCAAGAAGGCGATCGGCACCACAGGTCGTGGTATCGGCCCCGCCTACGAAGACAAGATCTCCCGCCGGGGTATCCGCCTGGGTGAGATATTCGATCCGGCCCATATCGGCGAGCGCCTGCACGAGGTGATGGAGTATCACAACTTCTCGCTCAAACACTACTTCAAGGACGAGGAGGTCGATATTCAGCGGGTGCTGGATCAGGTGCTGACGATGGCCGATCGTCTGCGGCCGATGGTGGCCGACGTGACCGGTGAGCTGCACCAGCTGCGCCGTGAGGGCAAGCACGTGATGTTCGAGGGGGCGCAGGGTGCCCTGCTGGACATCGATCACGGCACCTACCCCTATGTCACCTCCTCCAACACCACAGCGGGCGGAGCAGCCACCGGTACCGGCGTGGGGCCGCGCTATATCGACTACGTGCTCGGTATCGTCAAGGCCTACACCACCCGTGTCGGCGCCGGGCCGTTTCCCACCGAGCTGTTCGACGAGGCTGGCGAACATCTGGGGGTCAAGGGCCATGAGTTCGGCGCCACCACCGGGCGCAAGCGCCGCTGCGGCTGGCTCGACGTGGTCGCCCTGCGGCGTTCGCTCGAAATCAACAGTGTCTCCGGTATCTGCATCACCAAACTCGATGTGATGGACGGGATGGAGACGGTGAAGATCTGCGTCGGTTACGAATTCGATGGTCGCCAGATCACCACGCCACCGGTCGGCGCCGACCACTTCGAGCGCTGCAAGCCGGTCTATATCGAGATGCCGGGTTGGCAGACCTCCACCATAGGCATTACCGACTACGCGCAGTTGCCCGATGGCGCCCGCAACTACCTGGCCAAGATCGAGGAGCTTTGCGAGACCCCCATCGATATCATCTCCACCGGTCCGGATCGGTGCGAGACGATTGTCCGGCGCCATCCCTTCGCAGACTGAGCCGGAACCTGATTCCCCTGCTTACCCGGCAGGGGTTGCTCCTAACCTGGCATAGATTCACCGAACGGCTGGGGAGTGGGAGGATTGTCGGCCTCGTATCTGCCGAGGGAGTAGCGGCAGCATCAGACTCGACGGGGTGACCGGCCCGGCTGTCGCTGATTGCCGGGCAGCAGCTTCGAGGCCCTATCGGCCCTCATGCAACCGCTGATTCCGACACGGTTAGGAGGTATTCGATGGAGACGACGAGAAGAGTGGCCGCTTGGCTGACGTGGCTGCTGCTGAGTTTTCAGGCGGCGGCCGAATCCAGCGCGCCGGTGACCGAAATCCAGCCCCTGAGTGCCCCTCCCACAGGTGGTGACTTCACCCTCCAATCCAGCCAGGGCCCGATATCGACCACCCGCTTTCGCGGCAAGGTGATCCTGCTCTATTTCGGATATACCCAGTGCCCCGATGTCTGTCCCACCTCGTTTTCACTCATGGCGCAGGCGCTGAACGAACTCACTGAGCAGGAGCTGGAAAAGGTCAGCGGGATTTTCGTCAGTGTCGATCCCAAGCGGGACACGGTGGAGCGACTTGCTGAATACGTGGACTACTTCCACCCCAGTTTCATCGGGGTCACCGGGGAACCGGATGCAGTCTCGGCAGCCGCCAGACTCTATGGGGTGCAATACAGCTATACCGACGCCGGCGATTCGGCCATGGGCTATATCGTCAATCACTCGGCGGCGGTCTATCTGATCGATCAGCAGGGTGAGTTGCGTTTCGCCTTTCCTCACGAAACACCTCCCGAGACCATGCTGGGGGCGATTCATATGCTGCTCGAGGAGCGTTGAGGCCGGTCGGGGTCCAGGCTCAATCGATACGAATCAGACGGGTTCCGGAGAGACGGTCGTGCCAGGCCAGACCGTCGCGATCGACCAGCACCCAGAGAAAACCCAGACCCAGCGCCAGACAGGAGAGCAGGGCCGCCAGGTGGCGTTTCAGGGCATCGCCCCAGTTGAGCGGCTGACCGTCCATTTTCACCACCTTCAAGCGCCATGCCCGCATGCCGAGGGTCTGTCCTCCCCGCCACCAGAAGCCGGTGAAGAACAGGAGAGGAATGATTTCGAACAGAAACCATTGATAGGCCAGCAGAGCCCCGCCTTCGGGCATGCCGAATGGCAGTGTGATGAGGGTGGTGGCGACGGCCAGCAGGGCAACCAGCAGCAGCAGGTCGTAAAAAATGGCGGCCAGGCGGCGCAGCAGGCCCGGTGTGCTGGCTGACGAGGAGGCTTCGGTGGAAGTGGCGGACATGGGGAATTGAACCTGATGCGGGAGAGTCCAGAAGGGCTTATGAGTAAAAACCCTAATAGGGCATGGCAATCATCCGAATTTCAATACTATTCATTTGATTCCATACTTAGTGTTCCCGGTTGACACTACCATCAGTGGGGGCAGAAAGCATGGAACACAGGTGTGACCATCGCAAACTATTATCATTAGAAATCGTATTAAACGATCGTGACGCCGGAGAGATAAAAGGAAAGACCCGTAACGTCAGCCTCAGCGGAATGCTGGTGGATATCGGCGATAACCCAATAAGACTAAATACCATCATCGATATCTGTTTTCCAGTCGTCTGCGGGGAAATGTCGCGTGACTGCAAGACAAAGGCCTTTGTCGTGCATCAGCAGTCCGGCAGTGTGGGTCTGATGTTCAGCGAGATCGACTCCGATGTCAGGCAGATGTTGAGAAAACTGCTTTACGGTTATGCGACGCTCTCCGAGCGCGTCCATCTCTCTCAACGTCAGCAAGAGATTTCCGCTTCACAGGCGGTTGCCTGAAGACTTGTGCGTAAAGTACCTCCTGTATAACTACAATTGACCAGCTAGCTGGAGCCTTATTCGAAAGACGCAATTCTGCGTCTTTTTTTTTTCCAGCCGAAACCGCCTTATACTGCCACCTGTCCCCGCGGCCAAGATGTGAGAGAATCCGGATTCGGCAGATGAGTCGCTGAGTGGGGAAGCACCCGGTAGCCTGTTGCATAGGGTGCGTACTCAAGTGCGGAAGTCGCAGAGCGTGAACGGGTTGGCGGTTACCCCTATGACGAAGATTGTTTAGATGCATCGATTCGTCTCCAGACTACAGCGTACCTGGCTGACTCGCATTCCCATGCCCTGGCTTTCGCTGCTGGTGGGCGTGGTCTGCGGCATGCTGACCTGGTTGATGCTCGATCCCATCCTGAATCAGCGATTGGAGCAGATATTTCGCGACGACCTCTCCCGTCGCCTGGAACTCAGCTCGACCGAAACCCGTCACCGTTTCGAGGCGTTCCTCAACGAATGGCGTATTACCGGCCACAATCTGGCCCAACACTGGGGCGTGGTCGACCATCTCACCACCAGTGCCTGGGAGGACACCCTGGAGATGCCCAGGCGCTACAGCGGACGCCAGATTCCCAGATGGCTGGAACCCGGGCACCTCAGTCTCAGCTCGATCGAACCCGATCAGATCGCGTTGCTCGATTCCGATGGCGGCGCGCGGGAAATCTTCGAAGAAAAGCCACTGCCTTTCGAACTTGGACGGCTGACCGGATATTTCAACGGAACCGAGGATGTCGCAATCACGACCGTGCAGCAGCGTCCCTACCTGATGCTCTTCTCCCGGGTTCCGCGCGCAGAGGGATTCGAGCCGGTTTATGTCATGCTGGTGATCGAGATTGACGAGCATTTCCTCGCTGAATCGCAGCAGAGTATCGGTGAGGCGGATACCGTGATCGCGCTGTTGGATACGGACACCCAGCAACTGATCGTCAGCAGCGAACCCGGGCGCGTCTTTCCCGCTTCACCGCTGGGGGTCTGGGGCGAGCGCTATCTGGTCACATCGCAAGCCCTGGTCGGCTTTCAGGGCGCCGATCAAAACCTGCTGTTCACCACTCTGGTCTCGCGCGAGGAGACCAAGAAGACGCTGCAGAACATCACCAGTCTGGCGCAACAGGATCGACTGATCGCGACCCTGGTCTACATCGCCGCCTTCTCCCTGGCCTTCTATCTCATCTCCACCAAGATCAGCCATGTGCTACAGCGGATCTCCCGCTTTGGACAGCAGGCGCTGGGCATTCGGCAGCCGGTGATCCGTGAGGGAAACCAGCTGTTGCAACTCGAAGGCTGGGTGAAGGCCTTCTTCCGCCAGGTCATCGAGGCCCGGGAGCGGCTGCGGGAACAGCAGGAAGAGCGGCTGAAGGAGTCTGAAGTCTTTAAGAGCGCCTTGTTCGACAACTCTATGGATTCGATCATCACCCTTGACGAGCAGGGCAGGGTGATCGAGGTCAACGGGACTGCCAAGCGGGTATTCGGGTTTGACCGCGAAGGGTTGCTGGGGCGCCACTTCGACGAGTTCGCACTGCATGTCGACGATCGCAAGCGCTATCGCCAGATGCTGAGCAGCTGCATTCACAAGCAGGGCGACGAGCGCGCCTGTCGCTCCCAACCCATGACCGCATTGACCGGTCATGGTGACGAGCGGGCCGTCGAGTGTTCCGTGATTTCCATTCATCTGCCGCATCAGACGGTGTTCAATGTCTATCTTCGCGATGTCACCGGTCAGAAGCAGGCTGAGCGGGAGATCGCCAGTCTGGCCAAGCTGGCGAGCGAGAATCCGAGTCCGGTATTGCGCGTCAACCAGCGGGGAGTGATCGTCTACGCCAATACCGCCAGCAAACCGCTACTCGATTACTGGGGCTGCGAACGGGGCCAGACCCTGCCGCTTTACTGGCAGAATCAGGTCGCCAAGTCGCTGCGGGAGGGGGTTGCCGAGGATTTCGAGATCGCCTTCGAAGATCAGGTCTATTCTTTGCAATTGGCGCCGATCCGCGAACTCGACTATGTCAATCTCTATGCGCGCGATATCACCCAGATGCGCAATGCGGAGATGCAGAGCCGCCAACATCAATCCGAATTGGTGCATGTTTGCCGCCTCAGCACCATGGGGGAGATGTCGACAGGTCTGGCTCACGAGTTGAACCAGCCGCTGGCCGCCATCGTCAACTTCGCCAGCGGTTGCGTGCGGCGTATCCAGTCGGGCGTCGGCGGCGAGGCGGAACTGGTGGATGCCATGGCGCAGATCACGACTCAGGCCGAGCGCGCCGGTGAGATCATCAAGCGCCTGCGGGCGATGGTGACCAAACGGCCGCAGGAGCATGAGGTGGTCAATCTCAACCACATCCTGTTGGAGGTGGCCTCCTTCACCGAGTTCGAGGCCAATCGGCATCGGGTGGAGGTGAGCCTGGAGCTGAGTGACGAGACTCTGCCGGTGAAGGTCGATCTGGTGCAGATCGAGCAAGTGCTGCTGAATCTGGTCAGAAACGCCATTGACGCCATGAAAGTGTTAACATCCGGGGATAGAAAATTGATGTTGCAGACCCGCCGCATCGATGCCACTCACGTGGAGGTGGTGGTCAAGGATACCGGCCCGGGTATCGCTGAGGACGCGGTCGAACACCTGTTCGATGCCTTTTTCTCCACCAAGGAGAGCGGGATGGGTATGGGACTGCCGATAAGTAAAAAGATAGTCGAGGCTCACTATGGCGAGCTTTCGGTTGACACCAGGCCCGGTGCGGGTGCAGCGTTTCATATGCTGTTGCCCACCGATCCGGCACTTGTATTACCAGGGTTCTGACTATGAGTAACCAGCCCACCGTATTCGTCGTCGATGACGATCAGGCCATGCGCAACTCCCTCAAGTGGCTCATCGAATCTGTTTCCATGCAGGTGGAGACCTTCGATTCCGCCGATGCCTTTATCAAGAGCTACTACCCGGGACGTTCAGGTTGTCTGCTGCTCGATGTGCGCATGCCGGGAATGAGCGGACTGGAATTGCAGGAGTACCTGGCGGCCAATCAAATCGCCATCCCGGTCATCATCATCACCGGTCATGCGGACGTGCCGATGGCGGTCAGGGCCATGAAGGCGGGGGCTATCGACTTTATCGAGAAGCCTTTCAACGACGAACTGCTGCTGGAGAGTATCAGACACGCCCTGCTGCTGGACGAGAGGCAGAGGGACATGCAGTCGCAGCGGGCGGAGATCGCCACCCGTCTGGCGCGCCTGACTCCACGCGAACATGAGGTGATGGTGATGGTCACCAACGGCCGTGCCAACAAGGAGATCGCCAGTTCGCTGGGGGTCAGCGCCAAGACCGTGGAGGCGCACCGGGCGCGGGTGATGGAGAAGATGGAGGCCGGCTCGCTGGCCGAACTGGTACGCATGGCCATCCATGCCAATCTGACCATGGAAGAGGCCGATTCGGAGGAGTGAGGCCGCTATAGCCGTAGTTTTGAGTGTTGAGTTGTTGGTTTTGAGTGGATGGGCGTGCTTCACTCACGGCTCATTATTTACAAATTCTCAGAGAATTCCACGACCCCATGCCTGCCTCCCTATGGCCGGGCATGATGGGGAATCAGGATAGGGTCTGAGGGGGGCATCCACTCATGCAACACGATTCCGCCTGCCGTCTATGAGCGAGCGCCTCCTGCGTCAACCGAAGGTGTTGGCCTGGACCTTCTACGACTGGGCCAACTCCGCCTTTGCCACCACCGTGATGGCGGGTTTTTTTCCGCTCTTCTTCAAACAGTACTGGAGCGCAGAGGTGGTCGCTACGGAGAGTACCTTCCGGCTCGGTCTGGCCAACTCGCTGGCGAGCGTTCTGGTGGTCTGTCTGGCGCCCCTGCTCGGAGCCCTGGCCGATCAGGCCGGCGCGCGCAAACGGTTTCTGCTCTTCTTCGCCGCCATGGGTATCGTCATGACCGGCGCCTTGCCGCTGGTCGCCATGGGGCAGTGGGCATTGGCGCTGGTCCTCTATGGCGTGGCGCTGCTGGGGTTTTCCGGCAGTAATATCTTCTACGACGCACTGCTGGTCTCGGTGACCGAAGAGCGCCACTACGATCGGGTCTCCGCCTACGGTTTCGCCTTCGGTTATCTGGGCGGGGGGCTGCTCTTCGCTGTCAACGTGCTGATGATACTCAAGCCGGCGCTTTTCGGGTTGGCCGGGACCGCCGAGGCGGTCAAGCTCTCCTTTTTCACGGTCTCGCTCTGGTGGGCGCTGTTCTCGCTCCCGCTCTTCATCTGGGTCAAGGAGCCGCCGGCGGTGTCGACCCGTGCGGACTGGGTCAGCGCCGGCTTCAGGCAGCTGCTGACGACTCTGGGCAAGGTGCGCCAGCTGCGCATGACCTTCCTGTTCCTGCTCGCCTACTGGTGCTACATCGACGGTGTCGACACCATCGTCCGCATGGCGGTGGATTACGGTCTATCGATCGGCTTCGACGCCAACAACCTGATGGTGGCGCTGCTGATCACCCAGTTCGTCGGTTTCCCGGCGGCGCTGGTATTCGGCGCTATCGGCGCGCGGCATGGACCCAGACAAGGCATCATGCTGGCGATCTTCGCCTACCTGATGATCCTGCTCTGGGCCTATCGCATGGATGCGATCTGGGAGTTCTATCTGCTGGCGGTGGCGATCGGTCTGGTGCAGGGCGGCATTCAGGCCCTCTCCCGGGCGCTCTATGCGCGGTTGATACCGCGCGACCAGTCGGCTGAGTTTTTCGGTTTCTACAATATGCTGGGCAAGTTCGCTGTGGTATTGGGGCCGCTGTTGATGGGGTGGGTCGGTGTGCTGACCCGGGACAGCCGGCTCTCGATCCTGGCCATCGCCGTGCTCTTCATCCTGGGGGCATTGATCCTGGGGCGGGTGGACATCCATGCCGGGCAGCAGGCCGCCCGCCAGTTGGAGGGCAGCGGCCTAGCGCCTCAGAGCGAGTGACAGTTGCAGCGATAGGGCAGATCGCGAGCGACCTGGGCCACTGTCTCGATGACGGACAACTCGTCGTTGTCGAACAGGCTCAGCCGCGGGTCATTGCGCTTGACCAACTCCCTGACCAGAGATTCCGTGGCCGGACGATGGATCGAGGGATTGGGGGCTTCAGTGACATCGTGGCAGATGGGACACATGACGAAGAGCCCGCTCTCGAGACCGATTTCCGTAGCCACCTTGCGTTTTTTCTGCTGCTTGCTGAGCAGAAAGTCGAGCAGACCCATGGGGGGTGATTTCCTGTAGCCGGTTGTTTGATAGACTTTGCACCCTTAATCGGCCAAGGGCAATCCCCCAACTCTGCGACCGCCATGAACGACCGTCGTGAAAAAGACCGACTCTACGCCGCCCCCCATGAGGTGGTGGCCGATTTTGTTTTCGACGAAAGGGTGGCGGCGGTCTTCCCGGACATGATCCAGCGCTCGGTCCCGGGTTACTCCACCATTATCAACATGATCGGAACGCTGGCTTCCCGTTGTGTCGCAGCCGAATCGCGCTGTTACGATTTGGGCTGCTCGCTGGGAGCGGCGGCGTTGGCGATGCATCGGGGTATCGCCAGCCATGCCCTACCGATCGTGGCCGTGGACAACTCGCCTGCGATGTTGGAGCAGGCCCGGCGGAATCTGGCCGAAGCGGCCGACCTGTCGGCCTTCGAACTGGTTTGCGCCGATGTGCTCGAGGTGCCGATCGAAGCGGCTTCCATGGTGGTGCTCAATTTCACCCTCCAGTTCATCGAGCCGTCGCAACGACCGGCGTTGCTGCAGCGGATTCACGACGGTCTGCTGAGCGGCGGCGTACTGGTGCTGTCGGAGAAGATCGCCCTCGAGTCAGAACCGGCGCAGCGACTCTTCACCGACATGCACCACAGCTTCAAGAAGACGCAGGGCTATTCCGAACTGGAGATCAGTCAGAAGCGCACCGCCCTGGAACGGGTGTTGTTGCCCGAGACCCTGGAGCGGCACAAGCGGCGGTTGCTGGAAGTGGGATTCGGGACGGTCGAGGTCTGGTTTCAGTGCTTCAATTTCGTCTCCTTGCTGGCAATCAAATGAGCGACGACTGGGATTGGATCGAGTCCCTGCGGGATACCCCGCTGGCGGACGGGCTGGAGCCGCTCAGAGAGCGGGTCGAAGCGGTCTGGCGGCAGCGCCCGCATGGTGATCTGCCGACCTGGCAGGATGCCCTGAAGCGGCTGCCGAGCCCACCGATCTCCTCCTGCTCACTGACCGAAGACCGAGTGCGCGCCGGTGTCGCCAATGACTGCGACGACGCCACCCGGGAGCTCATCCGTACTCAGTTGATGCGTCTCCACCCCTGGCGCAAGGGACCCTATGAGATCTGCGGTCTGCATATCGATTCAGAGTGGCGATCCGACTTGAAATGGTCGCGTCTGCAGGGCGCCATAGAGCCGCTCGCGGGACGACTGGTGCTGGATGTGGGGTGCGGTAACGGATACCATGCCTGGCGCATGGCGGGGGAGGGGGCCCGCATGGTGATCGGTATCGATCCGACCCAGCTGTTTATCCACCAGTTCGCGGCCATACGCCACTTTCTCGGCGAGGGACATCCGGTCAGGCTGTTGCCCCTGGGTATCGAGGATCTGCCGCCCGCTCTGCACGCCTTCGATACGGTTTTCTCCATGGGGGTCTTCTACCACCGGCGCTCGCCCTTTTCCCACCTGTGCGAGCTGAAGGACTGTCTACGCCGGGGAGGCGAACTGGTGCTCGAGACGCTGGTGATCGAGGGCGGACCGGGACGGGTGCTGGTACCGGAGGCGCGCTACGCGAAGATGCGCAACGTTTGGTTCATACCCTCACCGTCGACCCTGATGGCATGGCTGGTGCGGGCCGGGTTCCATGAAGTCCGGTTGCTCGACGTGACAGCGACCACCATCGATGAGCAGCGCGCAACGCCCTGGATGCAGTTCGAATCGCTGGCCGACTATCTGGATCCAGCGGATCATCGGATCACTGTCGAGGGATACCCCGCACCTCGCAGGGCGATTCTGAGCGCCAAGTCCTGATATCGACACGGCACCTGAGTTGCCGGGTTAATTACGCGGTCGCCATCGGCTATCATGCATCTGAAGAAAAACAGACCCTGAACATTCTCAAATCATGTCAACACGCTTTTTGATCACCCTCGATTACGAACTCTTTTTCGGTCGGCAGGTGGGCACCGTCGAGCACTGTATGCTGCGTCCCCTGGAGGACTTGAAAGCAGTGGTTGATCGTCACGGCGTCAAGTTGACCCTGTTCGTGGATGCGGGCTATCTCGTCCGCTTGCTCGATCAGGCCGAGGCGGTTCCGGTATTGATGGAGGACTATCGCAGGATCAGCGAACAGCTACTGGGGTTGGTCGAGCAGGGACATGACGTCCAGCTGCACATCCATCCACACTGGGAGGACACGGTCCATGTTGACGGGGGATGGCGGATCGACACCGGGCGCTATCGACTCCACGATTTCGATGCGCCGGAGCTGTCGCGCATCGTCGGCGACTACAAGCGGGCGCTGACCCAGATCGTCGGCGATCGGGTGTTCGCCTATCGGGCAGGGGGCTGGTGCCTGCAGCCTTTCGAGCCAATCAGCGATGCCCTGGCGCAGCATGGGATCTGGCTCGACAGCACGGTCTATTTCAACGGCTACTCTCCCGACGACATCCGGGGCTTCGATTTCCGCCAGGCGCCGAAGCATACCCAGTGGCGTTTCAACCGGGATCCTTTGCAGGCGGAAGCGTCGGGCCGTTTTCTCGAGGTGCCGATCAGTGTCTGCCGGGTCAGCCCCCGTTTCTACTGGAAACTGGCCCTGCAGAAGAAGTTCGCGCGCGGTGCCTACAAGGCCTATGGCGATGGCCAGTCGATGGTGGCCAATACCGCCTACTATTGGGAGCTATTGACCCGACCGAGTCACTCGGTGGCCTCGATCGACGGCGCCAAGGCAGGGCTGCTGGAGTCGGCCTATCGCCAGCTCGATCAGATGGAGGGGCCGCGCATCTTCAATGTCATGGGGCATCCGAAAGCACTGACCCCCAATTCCCTGACACAGCTCGAGCGGTTCCTCGAGCGCCATCCTGATCTCGAATCGGTGACCCTGCAGGACTTCAGATAACGGGAGCCGAATGCCGCACGACGCGGCCGTCTGAGTGATTGCCGTCTAGGCGACGACTTCGAAGCTGAACTCGGGTGATTGTTGCATGTGGCGCTTCACCGCACACTGCTCCATGCTGCGGACGATACCCTGGCGGTATTTCTCCGGAAAGCCGTCGGGCAGGGTGAGGCGGAAGCGGACCTCACCGATCATCTTCCTTTGCGGGTCGTCGATGCAGACCATTTCGAGGGCCAGCCCCTCGGTCGAGAGCTGGCGTGTTTCACAGAAGTTCCAGGCGTAGATGCCGGCACAGGTGGCTAGCGAAGAGAGGAACAGGTCGAAGGGCGCGGGGGCGCCGGCCTCCCCGCCGTACTTGATGGGTTGGTCGGTCTGAATCAGAAATTCGCCGATGCGGGCATTGATGCGTTTCCCGCCGGCGAATTCGATGCTGACGCGGGTCCGGTTCGATTCCATCAGAGTGGAATCAGCTCTTTGATCGGACTGGCGTTTTTCTGCTCGACCTGGGCATAGAGATTGTTCAGGGCCGCCTGCAATGCCTCTTCGATGACCGGGTGGTAGAAGGGCATCTGAATGAGTTGGCCGACGCTCAGTTCCTGGGTACAGGCCCAGTTGAGCAGATGGGCCAGATTTTCGCCGCGGGTGGTGATCATCTCCGCCCCCAGCATGACCCCGCTCTGCTTGTCGGCGTAGAGACGAATGACCCCCCGGTTCTGACCCATGATCATGGCGCGCCCCACCGGGGCCAGCTTGACCTCGCCGATGGCGGTGCGTTCCAGATCGAGCTCCCTGTAGCGGGTTCCCACCAGGCAGATGTTGGGATCGCAGAAGTTGATCGCCAGAGGTATCTTGCGCCGGAAGGCGGTCACCTGCTCCTGGGTCGCGTTGTAGCCGGCGATCTTGCCTTCGTCCCCCGCCTCGTGCAGGATCGGGCGCTCTCCGTTGACGTCGCCGGCGATGAAAATGTGGGAGTCGCCGCACTGCATGGTGTTGGAGTCGTAGACCGGGATGCCCCGCACGTCGAGCTCGATGCCGGCATTCTCCAACACCAGTCCCTCCACGTTCGGGGTGCGGCCCAGGCTCGCCAGCACTCTGTCCACCAGCACGCTCTGTTCGCCGTTGCTGACGCGCAGCTGCTCCCCCTCCTCCTCGATCTCGACCGGGCGGCCGAGATGGATGGGAAAGTCGCGCTGCATGATCTCCAGCGCCATGCTGCAGACTTCCGGGTCGGTGGCGCCGCCGATGGTCTCCGCCATGTCGAAACCCGTGACCTCGACGCCCAGTCGGCTGAGGGATTGACCCAGTTCCAGGCCGATGACGCCAAGGCCGACGACCGCGACCGATTTCGGCAGGTCCTCCTGCTCGAAGAAGGTGTCGGTGGTCATCACCCTTTCGCCGAACTGGGCCCAAGCCTTGGGCACCATGGGACGCGAACCGGTGGCGATGACGATGTGCCCGGCCACCACCCGGTCGCCGTTGTCGAGTTCCAGAGTGTGGGGGTCGGCGAAGCGGGCATAGGATTCGATGAACTTGTCGCCCATGTTGTCGGTGCTGTTGCTCAACACCCGGTCGACGAAGTTGTCGCGAAGATCCTGCACATGCTCCATGGCCTCCGGTATGTCGATGCTCAGTTCCGTGTGGCCATCCACCCCGTAGCGTCCCAGGTGTGTGCGTCGATGGTAGTCCTCGGCCACTTGGATGAGCGCTTTCGAAGGCATGCAGCCAACGCGGGCGCAAGTGGTGCCGGGTTCTCCGCCGTTGATGAGCACGAAACTTTTTCCGGAAGGGGCCACCTGACTGACGGCATTGAGCCCCGCTGTACCGGAACCGAGGATGGCGACGTCGACTGTTATTTCTGCCACGAGTCACTCCGACTGTTGGTTGTTGTCTGTTTCAGTGGGGAGATTCTAGCGGGATGGGAAGCGGATTGCAGCCTGAGAAGTGGTGGGGCGACAGGAGGCGTGCGGTAGGGTATTGTCACTCGCACCAGATATTTCACCACCGGAGGAGTCAACCATGAGATTTCTAGCGCTTTTGCTGCTGTTGCCCATGCTGGCGTCGGCCCAGCCGCCCGCCCAGCAGATGGATCCGCAGCAGTTTTTCGAGCAGACCAAGCAGATGATGCTGCCGATGATGCAGGAGACTCTGCCGGCGATGCGCGAAGCCCGCTCCTGTCTGCAGGCGGCCGACGACCAGGTGGCCTTCGAGGAGTGCGCTCAGATCATGGTGGAGCTGGACAAGAAGATGCGCGCCCGGATGGGGCCCGCCCATGGTATGCAGGGGGCTGAGGAACCCCCGATGAAAGACCCGAAAGAGATCGAGTGGAGCGCCGAGACGAAAAAGAACATGCTGCAGTTCCTCGACCGGTCGATCACCATCGGATCCGCTATGAGCGATTGTCTCAATCAAAGCAGCACTGTGGAGCAGATGCAGCAGTGCATGCAGAGCAAGCGACCCAACCCCTGAGACGGGCCGCCACGGTCGGCTACCGTCTCAGTCACGCCAGTCGCGTGGTTGCACCGGTTCCGGCTCCGACCGGTGCTTGTCGAGCGGCCGAAACCGATAGCCCTGAATCAGATCAGGGCTTTGTTTTGTCTTCCTGATCGGCGGCAGCTCATCAGCGGTCTCCGCGGGCGGCCGGAGTGTCTGCATAGAGAGATAGGGTGACAGCAGCTGTGGCGGGGGAGGCGGCTGCCAGGCCCGGCCATAGAAGCGGTCGTCGTGTCGGGTATGACCACCGAAAGTGAAGCAGAAAAAGGCCTGAGCCTGCGCCTGCCAGCCGGCCAGTAGCAGTATCAAAAGGAGGGGTGGCCACCAGGAGGGCCCGCCGGCGCATGGCGTCTCTGGGTTTCTCATTCATCACAGTATGGCAGCCACAGCTCCGTTTACCATCTTGCCCGACCAGCCTCTATGCTCATGCCGTGTGAAATGCCGCAGCGTGCTATGGCATTTGCTGCGCCTGTGGTTTGTGAGAGCGAGAGATACCTTAAAAAGTTTATATAAAACAAGTCGATAGCATTTGGCGTAATAGTTGCGTTCAGCTCGGGAAGTTCAATCCGAGGTAGCAACATGAAAAAAACGACACTCTCCCTGGCTGTGACTGCCGCAGTGGTCGGGCAACTCTCTCTCCAGACCCCTCTCCAAGCCGCTGAGCAGATGACCGACCTGCCCGCCATCAACGTCGAGAGCACCAAGCTGAGCGACGTCAGTGGCGAAGAGGTCAAATCGGCGGATCTGGCCGAGGCCCTGACCAAGAAGGTCCCCGGCATCTCCATCGTGCGTCGCAGTGGCATTGCCAACGATATCATTCTGCGTGGCCAGAAAAAGGACAATATCAATATCCTGATCGATGGCGCCAAGATCTACGGCGCCTGTCCCAACCGCATGGACCCGCCGACTTCTCATGTACTGACCAACAACATCGAGGGCATCGAAATCATCGAAGGCCCCTTCGACGTGGAGCATTTCGGCACCCTCAGCGGCTCGGTGGAGATCACCTCCAGGCAACCCGCCCAGGAGTTCGCCGGCGAGGTCAATCTCAATTTCGGCAGTTGGGGCTACCGCAAGGGCAGCATGACGCTGAGTGGCGGCAGCGAGCGGGTTCGGGCTCTGGTCAGCCTCTCCAAGGAGACCAGCGAGCAGTACGAAGACGGAGCGGGTAACGACTTCAGCGAACAGCTGGAGGCGGTGAACGCCCCCGGCGGCAATCGTTACAAACCGGAGTATGCCGATCTCGACGCCTACGACAAGGCCTCGTTCATGGGCAAGCTCTACGCCAAGGTCACCGACAACCAGGACCTGATGCTGAGTTACACGGCGAATCGCAGCGACGATATCCTCTACCCTTCCTCACCCATGGATGCTCTCTATGACGACTCCGATATCTTCAACCTGGAGTACGGCATCAAACGCTTGGGTGACTATTCCAAGGCACTGACTTTTCAATACTACGATTCGCAGGTCGAACATCCCATGTCGACCCTTTATCGTGTGGCCTCCGGCCCCGGCTCCGTGAACGAGAAGATCAGCTATCTCGAGACCCATACTCAGGGCTTCAAGGTCAAGAACGCCTTCGATCTCACAGACACGGCGGTGGTGACCTACGGTATCGATGTCAGTCGCAGAAACTGGAACGGTCACTACGAAGGCTCGGGTACACAGACACCCATCGACGGTTTCGTCAACATCGACGATGTGGATACGGACAATCGCGCGGTTTTCGTCGAAGTGGAAAAGCGCTATGCCGAGGTCGATCTGAAGGCCGGTGCCCGCTATGACGACACCACCATCGAGAGTGGCGGCAATCTGCCGAATCAACCCGATAGCGACTATACGGCTTTCAGCGGTTTTGTCTTCGCCAACTACTCGGTCGCTGAAGGAACCAAGCTCTTTGGCGGGGTAGGGCGCTCCCACCGGGTGCCGGATGCCCGCGAGCTCTACTTCCGTGGCGCCATGGTCAATATGGGCATGGGCATGTCGCCGCAGATCGGCACGCCGACCCTGGACCAGACCGTCAACGACGAGATCGATTTCGGAGTCGAGAACAAGTTCGAAAATCTGATGCTGAAGACCAAGCTGTTCCACAGCTGGCTTTCCGATTACATCTACTACAACGCTTCCAAGATGAGCAACCGCTTCGAGAATATCGACGCCACCCTCTACGGCGTGGATGTCAGCGGTTCCTTCTTCTTCAATGACGAACTCTTCCTGGATTTCGGCGTCGCCTATCAGCGAGGCAAGAAGGATCAGGCACTGGCGGGGCAGACCGACAGGGATCTGGCGGAAATTCCCCCGCTGAAGGGTAATCTGGCCCTGAACTATACCTATGGACAAGACAACCTGGCTCGTCTGGAACTGGTTGCCGCAGACCGTTGGGACAGCTACGACAGCGACAATGGCGAACAGGAGATCAGTGGCTACGGGGTTCTGAACTTCAAGCTCAAACACCAGCTGACCCGCCAGTTCGAGATCACGGCCGGCATCGACAATCTGCTGGACAGGACCTATGCGGTAAGCAACACCTATAACGACTTGACCCTGGTCAGCAGTGGCGTGACCGGTGAGGTGATGCTGCTCAACGAACCGGGTCGTTATCTCTATCTCAACACCACCTACCGATTCTGATCGACTCTTCAGTGACAACAACGGACCTGTCCCCGAGCGGGGCAGGTCCTTCGTTTACAAGTCTTTAGCTCTGCGCTTGAACCGGATTGCCAGCTCCTGAGACCATGTCGTCCCCAGGGCCTGTTAACTCGTGACAATCTCGGCATGAAAAGATCCCCTATGCTGCACGATCCGGCTGTCGTGGCCGGAATTCTTGCGACCATCGCCGCCGGATTCGTGTTGGCTGCCATGGACGGTCTGGCAAAGTGGCTGATGCTCTCCCTGCCGACGCAACAGGTGGTGTGGGCGCGCTACCTGTTCCACACCCTGATCGTCGGGGTGGTGTTTACTCTGCAGTCGGGACCCGCCTTCATGCGTCCCAATAGACCGGGGCTGCAGCTGTTGCGAGCGGCCTGCCTGTTGGGTGTCACGCTCTGCATGTATTTTGCCATCCGCACCATCTCGCTGGCCGACGCTACGGCGATCCTCTTCTTTGCGCCCGTACTGGTGACACTGCTGGCGGGAGCGATACTCCACGAAAAGGTCGGGGCGCCGGAGTGGCTGGCGGTCGGAGTCGGCTTCGTCGGCGTGCTGTTCGTGGTTCAACCCGGTTTTAGGCAGATCGATCCCGCCATGTTGCTGGCAATGCTGGGCGCCCTTTGCCTCTCTTTCTACTTCATACTGACACGTGCTTTGCGGGGCAGGGACAGTGAGAAGACAACCCTGTTTCACACCACGGCGCTCGGGGCTTTGGCGCTCTCATGCCTGATGCCGCTTTGGTGGCAGACGCCCAGTTTGAGTCAGTGGGGCTTTCTGGTTTTGACCGGTGCCATGGGAGCCAGCGGACACTTTCTGCTGGTCAAGGCGTTTCATCTCGCCCAAGCTCCCGTACTCTCGCCGTTTCTGAATGCACAACTGGTGGCGGCCGTGATCTACAGCATGCTCTTTTTCGATGACCGTCTCGACAGTGGCTTCTTCCTGGGAGCGGCGCTTATCGTAGGCGCCGGCTTGATCGTCTGGGCGCACGAAAGAACGCTTGCCGCCCGCCACGGACGGAAGCCGAAGAGGAGCTGAGCGGGCCGTGCGCGATGCTTGGCCCGCTAGGAGAGGATCAGCGCGATAACATCTCGTCGATGATGCGCTCGCAATCGAGCCAATCCTCGACATCATGTCCGGGTTCGAAGTTACGCTGTTCCGCTCGATAGTATGCCATGGTCGCGATCATCTTGTAGCGCTCGCGAGGGCTGATCAGCGAACCGCCCCTTGCGGATGCCGCTGTCTTCTTCGTGCTCACTTTCTTCTTGGTGGCCGGGTTGGCTGCGACCTTTTTCTTGGCGACCTTCTTTTTGCTCGCCACCTTCTTGCTGATTTTTGCCTCTGTCTTGCTCACATCGCACTCCTGGTTTGAAAGCCCTTCGATAAGCTGAAAATAATAGTTATATATTGTTGAAAGTTTGTGTCGAAATTCTAGGTAGTTTCACCTCCCAGAACCAGCAAAAAATTTCAGGTAATCACGGTCGGTTTCTGGCGGCCTGTTCGCCGTTCGATTTCTGCCAAGCTTGTCGAAATCGCCACCAATGGCTGCATCACTTCCGCTGTCTCTCGATGCTGTTTGGCGATATCGGATTCAAAGGCTTCGAGATAGACGCGCAGGGTCGCGCCCTGGGTTCCCGTACCTGAAAGTCGATAGACGATGCGGGAGCCGTCGCTGAAGCCGATGCGGATGCCCTGACGTTCGGAGCGGCTGCCATCCACCGGATCAACATAGGCGAAATCGTCGGCGTAATCGACGGTGTACCCATCCAGCTGTTTGCCGGGCAGATCGGGCAGCATGTTTCGCAGATGCTCCATCAATCCCTCCGCGGCATCTGTGTCAATGCCCTCGTAGTCGTAGCGCGTGTAGTAGTTGCGGCCGAACATGGCCCAGTGTTCGCGAACGATCGACTCGACCGACTTCTGCTTGATCGCCAGCAGATTGAGCCAGAAGAGCACGGCCCAAAGCCCGTCTTTCTCGCGCACATGATTGGAGCCGGTGCCGAAGCTCTCTTCGCCGCAGAGGGTGATCTTATTGGCGTCCAGCAGATTGCCGAAAAATTTCCAGCCGGTGGGTGTTTCGAAACATTCGAGGCCGAGCCGCTCGGCCACGCGATCTGCAGCTTGACTGGTCGGCATGGAGCGGGCCACGCCACTGATGCCGCTGGTATAGCCCTTGATCAGATGGGCGTTGGCCGCCATCACTGCCAGGCTGTCACTGGGAGTAACGAAGAAGTCATGCCCCAGGATCATGTTACGGTCGCCATCTCCGTCAGAGGCGGCGGCGAAATCGACCCCCTTGGGGCCCGATGCCAGCGCCACCAGTTCATGGGCATGCGCCAGGTTGGGGTCGGGATGCCCGCCACCGAAGTCCTCCAGCGGTTTGCCATTGATGACCGAGCCGGGTTCGGCGCCCAGCATCACCTCGAGGATGTGTTTGGCGTAGGGGCCGGTAACCGCATGCATGGCGTCAAATCGCATTGAGAAGAGACCGGAGTTGAAGAGTTGGTGAATCCGTTCGAAATCGAACAGCTCCTGCATCAGCGCGGCATAGTCCTCCACCGGGTCGATGATTACGACTTCGCTGTCGCCGATGGTGTGGCTGCCCTGTTCATCGAGGTCGAGCGGTTCGGTTTCCAAAGTGTAGTAGCGGTCGATCGTGCGGGTTCGCTCGAAAATTGCTTCGGTCACCGATTCCGGTGCCGGTCCGCCATTGGGCATGTTGAACTTGATGCCGAAGTCCTCGTCCGGGCCGCCTGGGTTGTGACTGGCGGAGAGAATGATCCCGCCCTGAGTCTTGTATTTCCGAATCACACGGGAGGCGGCGGGGGTCGAGAGCAGTCCGCCCTCACCGACCAGTATCCGCTTGATGCCATTGGCTGCGGCCATCCGCAGGATGGTCTGAATGGCCGGGCGGTTGTAGTAGCGACCATCACCGCCAAGGACGAGTGCGCCGCCTGCGAGTTCGGGGCGGGTGTCGAAGATGGACTGAACGAAATTTTCCAGGTAGTTGGGGGTCTGGA
Source organism: Sedimenticolaceae bacterium (assembly GCA_050305975.1). GTDB lineage: Bacteria > Pseudomonadota > Gammaproteobacteria > Chromatiales > Chromatiaceae > Thiodiazotropha. The sequence continues at coordinate 24,951 of JBNLGI010000071.1, forward strand.
AAAGCTTGACCTTTTTGCGCAGTCCAGAGGTCCCTGGGCGCTGATCGGCGAATGGCTGGGTTTCGACGGTGACTTTGTTCATGGGGTAGATCCGGAGTTTTGTTGTTGCACACTATTCAAACACCCCCGCTGAAAATAGAGAAGAGGGTGGTCTGGGTGGTTCAGACGTGTTGCACTTCAGAATTCGACCATCTCTCCGTCCGGGGTGACCACCGGCAGGCCGAAAATGTGCCAGAGCTGCATGCCGCCACGGTAGTAGCGGAGCCTGTCTCTGGGATATCCGATGCCGATCAATCCTCTGATGGCCGAAGGTGATTGACCGCACCAGGGACCATTGCACCAGAGCACCAGAGTCCGAGCCTGGGAGAAGTCCCGGCCGTCGGGCGTCGGTTTCACGCCCAACTGCGACAGCGACGCCTCCAGAGTGATGTCGTCGGCGCCTTGGGCGGGATTGAGGTGGGTATAGGGGATATTGACCGATCCGGGTATCGTCCCCCGCCTATGCCAATCCGGGGTGCGCGCATCGATCAACAAACCGCTTCCGCGCGCCAGGTCCTGTCGCATGAAGGCGAAAAGCTCCACCTCACCGATGGTCTCGACCCCTTCGGCCGCCAGCATGGGTTGGGCGCAGAATGGGGGGCAGGGTCTCGCTGTGCGGGCGAAATCGAACGTCAACATGGCATCGGTGTCCTGATTGCGCCGGATCAGGATCGATTTACCGCCATGCTCCACCGTGAACGCCTCCAACGTCGGCGTCATCTTCACTTCCAGTGCGTATAGAGGCGAACCGAAACAGATCAGTACCACAAGCAGAACGGGAGTAGTAAAACCAGTAACGTGGTGGGTGAGCGACAAGGGGACCTCCATGAGCTGGGTCATCTGCGGGTGATGCAAAACCATGTTATCCGAGGCGATGCCGGGAAAACAGGTCGCCTATGGCAGGGTCCGCATCATCCGTGCCAGAGAAGTGCATTTATTCACTCGACTTATGACAATCAGCTGCGTAATCTTTGCACCAATATGGGGAATTTATGCTCGTGATAACCCTGAAATATCACTCATTTTCCAAGGGAACTCGCTGTTATGACTTCAAAGCTCAAATTGAAAAAGATTCCGCTGCTGCTGGGTGGGCTTGGATTTTCGACGCTGTCACTACCTGCAATCGCGGCTGACTGGATCATCACTCCCTCAGTCACATTGGAGCAGTCCTACACCGACAATGCCCTGCTGACCCACGACAACCAGGAAAACGAGTCGATCACCCTGTTGCGTCCGAGTATCTCCATCTACCGTGAGGGTGCCAAGGCAAAGGTCGATATCAACTATGCGCCCGAGTATCGCCATTTTTGGGAGGATACCGAGGACGACGAGCTGATCCATTTTCTGCGCGGCGACGGCAGCGTGGAGCTGATGCAGGAGCATCTCTACCTGGATGGCTGGGCCTCGGCCGATCTCACCAATATCACCAGTACCGGACGCACCGGTATCGGTGGCTTGACCGGGCGCGGCGACAGCACGGAAATCTACACTGCCGGCCTCAGTCCCTATTACAAAGCGCGTTTCGGCAACGTCAGTCTGTTCGAGGCCCGCTACACGCTCGATACCGTCAATTACGCCGAGGGTGGGTTGGATGACAGCGTGGGACAGCGCGCCGAGCTGGTTTTCGGCAGCGGTCCCGCCTTCAGCAACCAGGTGTGGGAGCTCTCCGGCATGTACAGTGTCGTCGACTATGACACCCTGAACGAGGACAACGAAGTCAGCCAGGTGAGGGCGGAATATGTCCAGCAGCTGACGCGCCAGTGGGCGCTGGCCTTTGCCGCCGGCTACGAGAACTACAACCTGGCCCTGAATGAGGATCTCGACGATTCGCTCTGGAGCGTCGGCATCATCTATACACCGAACTCGCGCACCCGCCTGGCTCTGGGTGGCGGCGAGCGGGCTTTCGGCGACGACTACTATCTTGACTTCTCGCACCGGTCGCAGCGCACCGTCTGGACCGCCAACTACTACCGTGACGCGACCAGTGCCCGTAACGAGCTGTTGCATCCGAGCCTGTTCCAAAGGCAGGATGCCTTCGGCAATCTGGTGCGCGACCCGGTGCTGGAGAACCCCCCGGGGCTCGATCGGGAGGGTTCTCCCACGATCAGTGCCGAGTACTACGTTCTCGAACAGTTCACCACCCGATTCGCCTTCGCTACCGGCAGAACCACCTTCGATCTGGGGGGGCGCCATACCAAGCGTATCTACGAGCTGGCGGTCAACGATACCCAGGATGTGGATGTCTTTACGGGGCTGGCGCGGGATGTCAGCCGGCGCGCCGTCGTCTACGTGCGGCTGACCTGGAATGATCACCAGGAGGAAGTGCTGGACTACGAGGAGTCGATCGCCACGCTTGGCGGCCGCTATCAGCTGGGAACCAATACCTTGCTGGGCATGCGGCTGGCACACCTGAAGCGTGACGCAGAGATTGAAACGGAGAGCTACGACGAGAACACCTTCAGTATCTCACTCACGGCCACGTTCTGAGCATATCCCATCACTTCCCCCCCTCCCGAGATCGGAGCAGATTCGGAAAACTCCGGTCCCGGGGGTTGAAATTTTCACCTATCGTCCCCATCTCCCGCGGGATTGAAAAATCCCGCTTGCATTGACTCAACCCCGGATAAATTTGGAGACCGATAAGAACCATGACTGTCGAAGCACACAAGGAGACCCTGTCGTTTCAGGCCGAAGTCAGCCAGGTGCTCAACCTGGTGATCCGTTCCCTCTACAGCAACAAGGAGATCTTTCTGCGCGAACTCATCTCCAATGCCTCGGATGCGGCGGAGAAGCTGCGTTTCGAGGCCCTGACGGATGAGGCGCTGTTTGAAAACGATCCCGATCTGAAGATACGGGTGACCATGGACAAGGAGCGGGGCACGCTGACCATCTCCGACAACGGCATCGGCATGAGCCGCCAGGAGGTGACCGAGACCATCGGCAGCATCGCCAGCTCAGGCACCCGCAAGTTCTTCGAATCCATGTCGGGCGACCAGGCCAGGGACAGCGAGCTGATCGGCCAGTTCGGGGTCGGCTTCTACTCCGCCTTCATCGTTGCCGACAAGGTCACTCTGGAGACCCGCCGCGCCGGGCTGAGCGAGGAGCACGGGGTACGCTGGGAGTCGAGCGGGGAGGGTGATTACACCATTGAGAACGTCGACAAACCCGTGCGCGGCACCGATGTGATCCTGCATCTGCGCGAGGACGAGAAGGAGTTTCTGGACAACTATCGCCTGCGCAGCATCATTGCCAAGTTCTCCGACCACATCACCATTCCGGTGGAGATGGAGAAGGAGTACTACGGCGAGGAGGAGAAACCGGAGACGCCGGAGTTCGAGCGCGTCAACAAGGGCACGGCGCTCTGGATGCGCAACCGCTCGGAGATCAGCGAGGAGGAGTACCACGAGTTCTACAAACACGTCTCCCACGATTTCGAGACGCCGCTGACCTATGTGCACAACCGGGTCGAAGGCACCAACGAGTACACCTCGCTGCTGTTCATTCCCCAGCGTGCGCCCTTCGATCTCTGGGACCGGGACCAGAAACATGGGGTGAAGCTGTTCGTACGCCGGGTCTTCATCATGGACGAGGCAGAGAAGCTGATGCCGCGCTACCTGCGCTTCGTCAAGGGCGTGGTTGACGCCGATGACCTGCCGCTCAACGTCTCCCGCGAGATCCTACAGCACAACCGCAAGATCGACACCATCCGCCAGGCCAACGTCAAGCGCGTCCTAGGGGCATTGGAGAAGCTGGCCGAAGAGGACAAGGAGAAGTACCAGACCTTCTGGGACCAGTTCGGCAAGGTCATGAAGGAGGGGCCGGCCGAGGACTACGGCAACAAGGAGCGTATCGCCGGTCTGCTGCGCTTCGCCTCCACCCACAACGAGAGCGACGAGCAGAGCGTCTCCCTGGCCGACTATATCGGGCGTATGCGGGAGGGTCAGGAGAAGATCTACTACATCACCGCCGATTCGCCGGCCGCCGCCCGCTTCAGCCCCCACCTGGAAGTGCTGAAGAAGAAAGGCATCGAAGTCCTGCTGCTCTCCGACCGGGTGGACGAATGGCTGGTGACCAGCCTGCTGGAGTTCGACGGCAAATCCCTGCAATCGGTGGCCAAAGGCGAACTCGACCTGGGCGAATTGGAGGACCAGGAGGAGAAAGAGAGCAGTGAAAAGGCGGCCGAGACCCATAAGGACCTGCTCAAGCGCATGCAGGATGTGCTCGGCGAGACGGTCAAGGAGGTACGCGCCAGCCACCGGCTGACCGACTCTCCCGCCTGCCTGGTGGTGGAGGAGCACGACATGAGCGCCAACCTGGCCCGCGTCCTCAAGTCGGTGGGGCAGGATGCGCCTCAGACCAAGCCGATCATGGAGGTCAATCTCACCCACCCCCTGCTGGAGCGGCTGGAGCGGGAGTCCGACGAGGAGCGTTTCGGCGACCTCTCCAAAGTGCTGTTCGATCAGGCCCAGCTGGCTGAAGGGGGGCAGCTGGACGATCCCGCCGCCTTCGTGCGGCGGCTCAACAGCCTGATGCTCAAGCTGGCCGGCGCCTGAGGTCCCCGGCCGCACCTCCAGGGATTCAGGCCGCAAATAGCGCCAATCAACGCGAATTTCCGCAAAACACAAGTTACTGATATTTGCGCGGATTCGCGGTGATTGGCGTCCATTCGCGGCCTGAATTTTCGATTCATCCCTTCGGGATCCCAGGCCTAAACATAAACCCCCTGTATCCACCCATTCATAGCATCGACTGGTTCCAGTCAGGTTGGCGTGGCAAACTCCTTGGCTTCACGATAACAACCAAGGGAGAGAGACATGCGCGTCATTCTGCTCGGTGGACCGGGTGCCGGAAAGGGCACCCAGGCCAACTTCATCAAAGAGAAATACAGTATTCCCCAGATCTCCACCGGCGACATGCTGCGCGCCCACGTCAAGGCGGGCACCGAACTGGGGGTGGCGGCGAAGAAGATCATGGACGAGGGCGGGCTGGTCTCCGACGACATCATCATGGGCATGGTGAAAGAGCGGATCAAAGAGGACGACTGCCAGAACGGCTATCTGTTCGACGGCTTTCCGCGCACCATTCCCCAGGCCGAGTCGTTGAAAGAGGCGGGCATTCCTATCGAAGCCGTGGTCGAGATCGACGTGCCCGATGAAGAGATCATCAAACGCATGTCCGGTCGTCGTGTGCACCTGGCCTCCGGGCGTACCTACCATGTGGTGTTCAATCCGCCCAAGGTCGAGGGTAAGGACGACGAGACCGGAGAGGATCTGATCCAGCGTGATGACGACAAGGAAGAGACGGTCAAGGCCCGACTCAAGGTCTACCACGACCAGACCGAACCGCTGATCGGCTTTTACACCAAGGAGGCCGAGGCGGGTGACTGCAAGTACGTCAAGATCGCTGGCGTAGGCGGTGTCGACGAGATCCGCGACCAGATTTTCGCCGGACTCGATTCATAATCCCGTTTGACTGTGCGGTAACGGGGCTGCCCGTTACCGGCCGGCGCAACTGGGCGATTGGCAGAAGTTACGGATTTGGTGCGGGAATTTATTAGCACTTTCTGATAGACTTCCGGGAAATTCACTTACACATGAGGCTCATTGTGGCTGTCGTTGAACTGACTAAAGAGAATTTTGAATCCACCATCACCGGCAACTCTTTCGTAATCGTCGATTTCTGGGCTCCCTGGTGCGGTCCCTGCCGCTCTTTCGCTCCGACCTACGAGAAGGTCTCGGAGGATCATGAGGATGTGGTGTTCGCCAAGGTCAACACGGAAGAGGAGCAGGAGCTGGCGATGCATTTTCAGGTGCGCTCCATTCCGACCCTGATGATCTTTCGCGACAACATCATCATCTTCTCCCAGCCCGGCGCGCTGCCGGAGTCGGCTTTCCGCGAGCTGCTCAACAAGGCCGGCGAACTGGATATGGATGAAGTCCGGGCCCAGATCGAAGCCGAACAGGGTAAACAGGACGCCTGATCGGCAGGTTCAGACCCGAGCGCCCTGGATGGGACCTCATCCAGGGCTTTTTTCATGCGCGAAGGGATAGTAATCTGCGGGTTCGCTGAAACGATACCTGACAGACCATGTTGCGATCCGAGTACCCCTGGAGCCTGAAATTTCTTCGCTTGCGCCATCCCAGCATGGATATGGTGCAGCGTCTCAGCGAGGAGAATTACCACCATCTGTTGCGTCTGGCCCCCGATCTGCAGCTGCTCTCAGGCAAGCATGTCTCCAGCCTGGGGCACGGTGTCGATCTCCATCTCGATGTGCAGGACCAGACGCCCTATACGAGTCTGATCCACCTGACCTACTATTTTCCCCATGGGGTCGGTCACTATCCCGATCCGGACGCCACCCTTCGGGTTTATCACGATTTCCGTCAGGTGGATGTGCTCGATCTGCGGCAGTCGGCGTTGCCGATGCGCCGTTGGGGTGGCAACCCGACACTGGAGCAGCGTTGGAAAATCAATCTGTTTCTTTCCAAGTGGCTCAGTTACTGTATCCTTCAAGGGCATCGGTTTGCATCTGATTTTCAGCAGCTTAAACAGCCTCGTTCGGTTCAGGAAGTGATTTAAAAGCGTATCCGGGGTGATCCGCTTTTTAGGATCAAAGATTCTCGCAGATGGTGATAAGTTAAGGTAAATTATTCCGAATGATCGGATGCCGCCGCCAGTTTAATGAAGGACCACTCTGTCGGCGTCAGGTGAGGGAAGCTATCCTGATGAGAAATAATCAATGATAACGGTTTTGCTGGTTGATGATCACGAGCTGATCAGGACCGGGGTGAGGGGAATTCTCGACAAGGCACCCGATATCGAGGTGGCCGCTGAGGCTTCGACCGGTGAGGAAGCCATCGAGATCGTTCGCCAGATGACCCTCGATGTGGTTCTGATGGACGTGAATATGCCCGGAATGGGTGGTATCGAGGCCACCCGCAGGGTATTGCGGGTCAATCCCGATCTCAAGGTCATCGCGCTCACCGTTCTGGACGATGATCCTTTCCCCACTCGTCTGCACGAGGTGGGCGCCATGGGTTTTCTCACCAAAGGCTGCCCGGCGGATGAGATGTTGCGGGCGATACGCGCGGTCTACAACGGCCACCACTACATCGCTTCCGATGTGGCCAGGAAGCACACGCTTACCGAATGGCACGGGCACGGCGACAATCCGTTCAAGCAGCTCTCATCCAGGGAGACCCAGGTGTTGCTGCAGATACTCGAAGGGCAGAAAAACCAGGAGATTTCAGATATCCTCTCGCTCAGTCCCAAAACCGTCAGCACCTATCGTCAGCGCATCTACGAGAAGCTCGACATCAAGAACGACGTGGAGCTGACCCGGCTCGCCTACCGCCACGGCATTCTCAGCGACAATCCGTCGGATTGATGCGTTTCGATGCCAACTGCAGCCGTTGTCAGCGGCTGTCATCCTTCCTTGAGCAGGTTGCGGGTCAATACCCGCACTATCATGCGGCGCCGGTGGCGCCGTTCGGAGATCCCGCGGCGCGCCTGTTGATCGTCGGGTTGGCGCCGGGGATGCACGGCGCCAATGCCACCGGCCGGCCCTTCACCGGCGATCATGCGGGAATCCTGCTCTACGAGACACTCCACGCCAACGGCTTCTCCAATCAGGCCGAGGCGACCGCTGCCGATGACGGTCTCCAGCTCTACGACTGCCGCATCACCAATGCCGTCAAGTGTCTGCCGCCTCAGAACAAACCAGTGGGCGCCGAAATCAACACCTGCAACCGGTTCCTCAGCCAGGAGCTGGCGGAGTTGCCCCCTGCCGCAGTGATCATTGCCCTGGGCTCCATCGCCCACCAGGCGGTGCTCAAGGGTTTCAAGCTCAGGCAGCAAGCCTATCCCTTCGCCCACGCCGCGGAACATCTACTGCCGGACGGCAGACGCCTGCTCGACTCCTATCACTGCAGTCGATACAACACCCAGACGCGCCGCTTGACGCCGAAGATGTTCAACCAGGTGTTCCGCCGGGCCAGGCGTCTGCTCGATACCGTATAATCGTCCGCATGGCGGATTCCGGCTTCGATCACAAATCCTTTCTGCAGACCCTGACCACCCGACCCGGCGTCTATCGCATGCTCGACGCCGAAGATCAGGTGCTCTATGTGGGCAAGGCGAAGAATCTCAGGAAACGGGTGGGAAGCTACTTCACCCGCAGCCTCAACCGGCGTATCCAGCTGATGGTTTCGCAAATCGCGCGGATCGAGATCGCGGTGACGCACACCGAGGCCGAGGCGCTGATTCTCGAGAACAACCTGATCAAATCGCTGAAGCCGAAGTACAATGTGCTGCTGCGGGATGACAAGAGCTATCCCTATATCTATCTCTCCTCCGATCTGACCTACCCGGCGCTCTCCTTCCGGCGCGGCAGCCGTCGCGGCAAGGGGCGCTATTTCGGTCCCTATCCGAGTGCCGGCGCCACCCGGGATACACTGCAGTTGTTGCAGAAACTGTTCCCCGTGCGCCAGTGCGAGGAGGGCTTTTTCCGTAACCGCTCGCGGCCCTGCCTGCAGTACCAGATCAAACGCTGCAGCGGCCCCTGTGTCGACCTGGTCACGCCTCAGGCCTATGCGGAGGATGTGGCGCATGCGGAGATGTTTCTGGAGGGGAAGACCACCGCCGTGGTGGACGATCTGGTGCGACGGATGGAGCGGGCATCCCTGGCGCTGGAGTTCGAGCAGGCGGCACTCTACCGGGACCAGATACAGACCCTGAGGCGTATCCAGGAGCGTCAATACGTGAGTGGCGAACGGGGCGATCTGGATATCGTGGCCCTGGCCAAGCGGGGCGGTACTGCCTGCATACAGGTCTTTTTTATCCGCTCCGGGCGCAATCTCGGCAACAAGGCCTTCTATCCGACGATACCGTCGGATGCCGCGGAGGAGGAGGTGCTCGGCGCCTTCGTCTCGCAGTACTACCTGGAGAAACCGGTACCTTCCGAGATCATCCTCAGCAAAAAACTGGAGGATATCACCCTGATCGAGGAGGTTCTGAGCCGGCAGGCCGGTCGCAAGGTCCGTCTCAGCAGTGGTGTGAGGGGGGAACGTGCCCGCTGGCTGAAGATGGCCAAAGGCAATGCGGAAATCGCCCTGCAGGCCCGGCTCAGCGCACGCATGGACATGCAGGGCAGGGTCGAGGCGTTGCAGCAACAGCTCGAGTTGCCCGCCGCACCGGAACGTATGGAGTGTTTCGATATCAGCCATACCCAGGGCGAATCGACCGTTGCTTCCTGTGTGGTTTTCAACGACCAGGGGCCGCTCAAGTCGGACTATCGCCGCTTCAACATCGAGGGTATTACCCCGGGCGACGACTACGCTGCCATGCGCCAGGCCTTGGAGCGGCGCTACCGTCGGATCAAACGGGGCGAGGTACCGCTGCCCGATCTGCTGTTCATCGATGGCGGCAAGGGACAGCTCTCCGCGGTTCACGCAATTTTGCAGGATCTCGGTGTCTCGGGATTGGCCCTGATCGGGGTCGCCAAGGGGGCCGACCGCAAGGCGGGTATGGAGCAGCTCTTCTTGTTGGGCCGTAGCACACCGATTATACTGCCCCCTGATTCGCCCGCCCTGCACCTGATACAGCAGATTCGGGACGAGGCCCATCGATTCGCCATCACTGCACATCGGCAGCGGAGTTCCAAGAAGCGCAATCGCTCTGTTCTGGAGGAGATACCGGGAATCGGACCGAAAAGGCGGCAGAGGCTGCTCAAGCAGTTCGGCGGTTTACAGGAGCTTTCCCGGGCCGGCATAGAGGATCTCGCCAGTGTCGAGGGCGTCAGTAAAACACTGGCGGAGCAGATCTATCACGCATTTCATGATAAGGACTGAACGACCGACCATGTGGAATATTCCCAACATTCTGACACTGCTCAGGATCGTTCTGATTCCCGTGTTTGTCCTGCTTTTCTACCTGCCCGTGGAGTGGGCTCGGATCAGCTGTGCCCTGGTCTTCTCGGTCGCGGCCGTGACGGACTGGTTCGACGGCTATCTGGCGCGGCGCTGGGGACAGGTCTCTCCCTTCGGCGCCTTTCTCGACCCGGTCGCCGACAAGCTCATGGTCTCAGTCTCGCTGCTGCTCTTAGTGCAGGCGGATCCCACGCCGGCATTGGCGATTCCAGCCGCTGTCATCATCGGCCGGGAGATCACCATCTCCGCCCTGCGCGAATGGATGGCCGAGTTGGGCGAAAGCGCACAGGTGGCTGTATCGATCATCGGTAAGTTCAAGACAGCTGTGCAGATGGTCGCCATCCTGCTACTGATCTACGAGGAGCCCATTGCTGGAATCCCCATCTTCACGGTCGGTTTTGTCCTACTCTACGTGGCAGCCGCATTGACCCTCTGGTCGATGTTTCTCTATCTGCGGGCCGCCTGGCCCAGTCTTCTGGGAGAGCGTCGCCAGAGCCCGGAGCTGGAGCACGACGAATAGTCGGGTCTGATCCAGTCTCCAGCCCTCCAGCGTAGGGTGTTTCAAGCAGCCTGAGCTAAACTTTCTACATACACATAACAACAGGTGGAGGTTCGGCATGAAAGTCTTCCTATTGATCTGCGCAGTCTTGCTTTTGGCCTTGAGTTCCACCGCACTGGCACAGCCTCCTGGCGCTGGACCGGAGCAGCGTTTCGGGTATCACCTCCCGAGCAACCGCTTTTCCGTGCAGCAGGGCATGCGTTTCGAACGCTATCGCGACAGCAACGGTTATCAGTTGAGAATCCACATCCGGGGCATTGATCCGGAGGCGATTCAGGTCCGGGTGCAGGGGCGCAGCCTGGTGGTGGAGAACAGGGAGTCACATCGGGTCGAACAGCGCAATGACAGGGGCAGTTACCAGTTCGCCACCACTTCCTCCAACATGAGACGCCGCTTTCCGATACCGCCGGATGCCGATCCGGGAGCCATGCGGCGATCGGTGGAAGAGGGGGTTGTGGTGATCACCTTGCCCTATGCACAAGGCTTCCGATATTGATTTTGCGGCTATGGCGGGGTAGGTGTTGACAGCGCACAAAGTGTCGCTACAATACGCCCTTCCTAAACAGCGCGGGAATAGCTCAGTTGGTAGAGCACAACCTTGCCAAGGTTGGGGTCGCGAGTTCGAGTCTCGTTTCCCGCTCCAATTTCAGAGGCCCCGGGTAACCCGGGGCTTTTCGTCTTTGTGATTCGTTTCACCGCATTTTGGTGATAGAATTCGCCACCAATGGCTGAGTGGCAGAGTGGTTATGCAGCGGCCTGCAAAGCCGTGGACATCGGTTCGATTCCGGTCTCAGCCTCCATCTCGCCCTCCTCGTGTTGTCAAAATCCCAGCTACCCTCTGCCCGGGTGGCGAAACTGGTAGACGCAAGAGACTTAAAATCTCTCGACCTT
>JBNLGI010000072.1:0-4642 GCA_050305975.1 Sedimenticolaceae bacterium
CCAGACGCGATTGCGCGCCTGGGGTGTGAACGACGATTCGACCCTGGTGCTCTATGACGACTCCCGAACCGCACTGGCTTCGAGGCTCTTTTTCATGCTCGAACTCTATGGCTTCAATATGGATCGGGTGAAGATCCTCAATGGCGGCACCCTGGATTGGTCCGCATTCAACGAGTTGGAGAAGACAAGTGTCACACCCATACCCGGAAGCGTCACCCTGCAACCCGCCAATCCAAAGATGCTGGTCGAGTGGACCGATGTCTATGACGAAGTGGTCTCGCGGCGCAATGCCGAGGTGGTGCTGCTCGATGCCCGCCCGCATGATATGTATACCGGTGAAGTGATCCGTCATGCCATCCAGGGTGGTCACATTCCGGGAGCGATCAATGTGGTAAGCCTGGACGGGACCGATGCCCAGTCACAGAAATGGCTCCCGAACGAAGCACTGGCGACGCTCTACAAGGATCTGCCGCGAGACCGACGGATCTATGTCTACTGTCACGACGGCTTTCGCATGAGTCTGGCCTATCTGCAGCTCAGGCAGTTGGGAGTCAAGGACGTGAGGCTGTACAACGGCGGCTGGTCACACTGGGGCAACGAGCTGACCCTTCCCGTGGTCGAGGGCGAAGCTCCCTACAGCGGCGATTATGAACTCTAGGCCTGGGCGAGGTTGATTGCCATCTTCGTCGCCAGGACTGCGCCGCGCAGGCGGGCAGAGCAGGGGACCTGCTTCCGCCTTTCCGGCGTTGGGCGGAAATCCTGGCATGAATCAGAGGAGAGCGATACCGTGCGACGGGGATATCTCCGTGCCGCTCATTCAGGCGAGGTATAGCGTCCGGCATCGAATCTCGTTTCCATCGGATACGATTTCAACAATGCCCATTCAGCCATGGATGCATCATAGAGTTTAGCGTTCCGATTCCCCAGTATCGCGTAGTCAACGAACCAGTTGAGTGCCGCGCGATGGCCCGTGTGGCAGAAATGGATGGTGCCGTCACGATCGGGATTCAGGCCCGCATACTGGAAAATCGAGCTGACTATCGCTTTGTTGCGGATACGGCCCTCACTATCGACAAACCAATCGAACGGGATATGCCGGGCGCCGGGGATGGTGCCTGGGCGTTCTTTCATATTTAGCGTGACGACACCTGTGTATTCACCCAATGTGCGTGCATCCAGCAGTTGCGTGGCGTCATGCAGGGCAGCGCTGACGTCCGCTGCGCTGGCGACGATGCGTCTATCCGGAGTTGCCGTGTAACGTTTCGACGAACCTTGCCGGGTGGGGGCCTCAAGATCACTGGCGTGCGCTTTTGCATAGTCGACCAATCCTCCGTTGAGAATGGCGAGCTGCCGATGGCCCATGACTTTCAAGGTCCAGAATACCCGGCTGGAAGCCGCCATATCGCTCGCTTGGTTTCCCGTGGCGATGATCACGACGACACTGTTTCTATGCATACCCAATTCACCCGCCATCCGCTCCAAATCGCTTATGGACGGCATCATGCCTGCGGAGTCAGTGTTTTTCTTGCCGCGCCATAAGACATAAGGCGCGTTGACGGCGCCGGCGATGTGTGCGTGCCGGTACTGTTCCGGTGTCTGGATATCCAGCAGAAACAGATCTTTCGCCTGCTTGTTGATCGCCAGCCAATTGCTGTCGACCAGCGCTTCCATGGCGTTCAGTGGGGTGCTGACCAGGAACAGGATCAAGCAGAACCCGCGTGTCAGGCATTTGCGCAATGTCGCATCAAACTGTTGAAAATCCATGTCAGGCGTATCCGTTAACGACAGACCGATCACGACAGCAAGGCTTCAAAGCTGAATAGTTGACCGGATCGACTCGCGTGATGCTTCGGTTTCGTCATTCACATAATCCCAATTAACCGTGAAACGGAAGTGAGCATGACGCTATATTCCGGCTCGAAGATGGATGGCGAGACTCTGGCTCATTCCGCATGCTTGTAAAGAATCACTGCAAAACGCGAGCCATCAATCAGGGATCATCTACTGGGGTATTTATCCCGTGCCAGGTTACCAATCGGTAACACAGACCGATCAGATGTTTCGAATTCGTAACCCTCAGTGAGCCGATACCGCCTGTTGACGGGGCTTATGGCCATGGTTCGAATGTTGCTTGGATATCCCAAGGCTTTCATGATTATGCACACCGATGAAACAACAACAATCGCTCAATGACCGCTTCGGTCGACAGATTCACTATCTTCGCCTGTCTGTCACGGACCGCTGCGATCTTCGTTGCCGGTATTGTCTGCCGAGCGGCTTTGCCGATTTCTCGGAGCCTGAGAGCTGGCTTAGCGATACCGAGATAGAGCGCATAGTGACACAGTTCTCCCGCATGGGTGTCAGTCACTTGCGCCTGACCGGCGGAGAACCGCTGGTCAGGCGCAACATCGTTGAACTGGCGCAAAGACTGGCCGCCATACCTGGCATCGAGGATCTCTCGATCTCGACCAATGGAATCAAGCTGCTCAGAATGAGCGAGCCGCTGTTTCTCGCCGGTGTGCGTCGTATCAATGTGAGTCTCGACAGCCTGAATCCGGCGACCTACAGAGCGATAACCGGGGGCGGCAGGTTGGAAAAGGTCTTGCAAGGCCTGGAGGCTGCGAAGGCGGCGGGGTTTGCCCCCATAAAGCTGAACACGGTGGTGATGCGGGATGTGAACGAGGGAGAGATCGATGAGATCTTCGAGTTTGCCGTCAGTGGGGGGTATACCCTGCGATTGATCGAGACCATGCCGGTGGGCGCCGCGGGTCAGGATGCTCTCGAACACTTCGTCGAACTGGAAAGAGTCCGCAAGCGTCTGATGTCAAACTATCAATTGATTCCCGATATCCTGCCTGGCGCGGGTCCGGCACGCTACTATCGAGTGGACGGCTCGAACGCCCATGTCGGATTCATTACTCCCCTGTCTCAGCACTTTTGCGAGACCTGCAACCGTGTCCGCCTTTCGGTGGAGGGCGATCTCTTCGCCTGCCTGGGTGACGAGCACCGCTATCCCTTGCGCGATTACCTGCGCGCGGGTTGCAGCGACGAGGAACTGTCAAGCCACCTGCGAAAGGCGATCGCATTGAAGCCGCAACGTCACGAGTTCAACGAACGGCCGGCCCGGGTGGTTCGCTTCATGTCGATGACCGGCGGATAGACACATGGAGACATCGTTGTGTAGCCTGGATGGAGCGGCTCGTAATCCAGGGACAGCCGGATCGTTAAGCTCCCCGGATTCCACTTCGATAGATCCGGGCTACCCGGAGATTGGCGGGAAATATCGATAACCGTGAAGTGGGACTGCGACCAGGTCTTCGCGTGCGCGATGCAACATTGAGATAGGTTCTGCTCACATGGCGACATACAGTTTCAGCGAAGATCCCAAAGGTGGCGTAGGCATGGAGGTCATCGCTCGGGACCACAACGAGATGTTCAACGCGGCCGCGGCCGCGCTCTGCCTCTTTATGTGGGAGCAGGATTCAGTGGAGGAACTCGAGGAGATCCCTATTGCCTGGTACGGATTCGACATCCCCACCACGCTGGTCGGCCTGCTCTCGGAACTGCTCTATCAGATGGACAGTGGCTGGGTGTTCAAACGTTTCGTCACCCAGTCGCTGGAAGAGGTGGACGATCTCGACGAACGCCACCGCAAGAAGCAGCTGAAAATCTCGGGGATCGCATATGGGGAACGTTACCGACCCGAGCGCCATCGACGGCGATTCCCGGTGCAGGCCGTTCTACTGCCCCGCCTCAAAGTGCGCGAGGTGGAGGAGGGGGTTCGTCTCTACTGCGTTCTGGATGCCTGATCTGGGGTGTGCGTTGCGCTCACGGTTTTTTGAGTCCCCCTCTCCCTGGCCCTCTCCCGCAAGGGGAGAGGGAAAGTGTTTGTTTGAGTGCATCGAATGCTTCCAGTCCGATCGTGGTATCGAACCGCCGTTCGCTCCTGCTCCTGATTCATGCGTCCCCTCTCCCCTTGCGGGAGAGGGCCAGGGAGAGGGGCATAAGAACACCGTGAGCGCAACGAACACAAACGTTACCGCCCGGTAACATCTCGCACTTTTAGTATGGTTTTTCAGAATTGACCATGAATAGAGGCACTTAGCTAGAAAGTGAGCAGCCTCAGGTTACTGATCGGTAACGTATAAACGCCGCCTTCAACAGTAATACATCACGACAAGAATCAGACCGAAGAAAATAAATCACTTAAAAACAATAAGATATAAATCCTATAGAAATACTATGGTATAGGGCATGCATTGAATAACGGTGTATCGCGAGTCATCAGCTCGCGGAACCGATATCAAGAATCCGGATTTATCCGGCAATGCACTGAGGAGGATATCCCATGCCCGTTGGTCTCCAGGCAGAACCATCCCTGGGCGTGCCCGGCAAGAAGCGCTGGGCCATGGTCATCGATCTGCGACGCTGTATCGGCTGTATGGCCTGCGTCTGCGCCGACAAGGCGGAATACGACGTTCCGCTCGGCGTCTGGCGCACAGTCGTCAAAGTCAAGGACACCGGCCACTTTCCCAATACCAAGCGTCACTTCATGCCCAGGCTGTGCAACCACTGCGACAATCCGCCCTGCGTCAGGAACTGTCCCACCGAAGCCACCTACAAGCATGAGGACGGCTTCGTG
>JBNLGI010000073.1:0-5902 GCA_050305975.1 Sedimenticolaceae bacterium
GCCGCACCCTACGTGATTGGCCGGCGCGTAGGGTGCGGCTTGCCGCACCGAATCACTCTCCGACAGTTTTGAGATTCATTCTGGTTGGAGGCGAACCACCCCAATCTGCCGGATAAACACCCTCCCGCACATAGCTATGAAAGCTCGACCAGGGCCAGTCGATCACGGAATCAACGAGGCCGTGCTTGACGGGATTGAAGTGGATGTAATCGAGGTGTCGCCTTAAATCTTTCTCATCACGGATGAGATGCTCCCAGAAACGGCGTTGCCAGATCGCGGCTTCTCCCCGAATATGCCTGGAAGCGACCGGTGTGATGCCAGGATCTGCCCCTTCTAGTCGACAAACGCATCTGGAAAACTCGCCTTTAATCGCTCGCCAACGGAGAGAATAGTCGTTGTCGTTTTCCGGTAGTCTCCAGATCGTGTGCAGATGATCCGGCAGCAAACAGAGCGCATCGATATCGAATGGATACGCCGCTCTCACCTTGGAAATGGCTGCTCGCTGGCAGCCTCTTGCGATGTCATCGATCAACAGGTGTCGGCGTTTGTGGGTTACCAGGGTAAAGAAATAGGTCGCCCCCTGTAGACGGACTCGTCGGTAGTTCGGCATATCGCCCTCCGTGGCATGCCTGTGATCGGTGCGGCAAGCCGCACCCTACGTGTTCGGCGTGTAGGGTGCGGTTTGCCGCACCGGATTCCCTCACCCCCGGCGCCAGGTGGTACCCTGGGGACCGTCTTCAAGAATAATACCGGCGGCCTGCAGCTCATCGCGGATGCGGTCGGCTTCTGACCAGATTTTAGCCTTTCTGGCTTCTAACCTGGCTTCGATCATCGCATCAATTTCTACGTCAGTTTTTATACCTAATTGCCCTACTTGAGCGCTTGCCTCTACTCCAACCAACGGCACAACAGCCGATTTGAAGAAGGCCTCCGGGTCGTCCTGCAGAATCCCCAGGATGCCGCCCAGCTCCCGCAGCACCCCCCCCATTGCGGCTGCCGCTTCGCCATCGGTCTCCTTCACCTTGTTGATCTCCCGCGCCAGATCGAACAGCACCGCCAGCGCCTCGGGGGTGTTGAAGTCGTCGTCCATCGCCTCGCGGAAGCGCTGCTCGAAGGCCTCACCACCAGCGGGTTCAGCCTCCGGCAGGCCGCGCAGGGCGGTATAGAAGCGGGTCAGGGCGGAGCGTGCATTGTCCAGATGCTCGGTGTCGTAGTTGAGCGGCGAGCGGTATTGGCTGGTGAGGATGAAGTAGCGCACCTCTTCGGCCCGGTAACGCTCCAGGATCTCGCGCACGGTGAAGAAGTTGCCCAGCGACTTCGACATCTTCTCGTCGTTGATGCGCACGAAGCCGTTGTGCATCCAGTACTTGACGAAGGGATGACCGGTGGCTCCCTCCGACTGGGCGATCTCGTTCTCGTGGTGGGGGAAGGTCAGGTCGGCGCCGCCGCCGTGGATATCGAAGGTATCGCCCAGCGCCTTGGTCGACATGGCGGAGCACTCGATGTGCCAGCCGGGACGGCCGCGGCCCCAGGGGGAGTCCCAGGCCGGCTCGTCGGGCTTGGCGGTTTTCCAGAGAGCGAAGTCGAGGGGGTCGCGCTTGATCTCGCCCACTTCGACGCGGGCGCCCGACTGCAGATCCTCGATCGACTTGCCGGAGAGCTTGCCGTACTCGGGAAAGCTGCGCACGTCGTAATAGACGTCGCCGTTGTCCGCCGCGTAGGCGTGCCCCCGTTCTATCAACTTGGCGATCATGGCCAGGATCTCCTCCATGTGCTCGGTCGCCTTGGGCTCGCTGTCGGGCCGCAGCACGCCCAGGGCGTCGGCATCCTCATGCATCGCATCGATGAACTGCCGGGTCAGCTCGTTGAAGGGGATGCCCCGCTCGTTGGCCCGGTTGATGATCTTGTCGTCGATATCCGTGATGTTGCGGATGTAGGTGACGTCGTAGCCGCAGGCCTTGAGATAGCGGTAGACCACGTCGAACACCACCATTACCCGGGCATGCCCCAGATGGCAGAGGTCATAGACCGTCATGCCGCAGACATACATACGCACTCGCCCTGCTTGCAGGGGCTGAAAGGTCTCTTTATGGCGGGTCAGGTCGTTGTAAAGCTTGAGCATGGCCGGGGGTCATCCCTCGTTAGAATAGTGCCGCGCATCTTATCTAAATCATTCACGCGCCACAAAGCCGCTGAGATGCGGAAGCGACGTAAATGAAGCGGCTTTTCCACTTTCAAATCCAATACGAAAATTCTTTGGCGGCTATCGGTAGGGCAGGGCCCCACCCTACCCGATGACTGCCGGGTGGAGCCCCGCCCCACTGGGCAAGATGAAAACCTTGTTTTCATTAGGTGATTAACATCGGAAATATACCTTGCATATTATAATGTTATTCCAACTGATATTTTTTCGATAACCATCTGTTTCAACTAAATAAAAAAATACCGGCATAAAAATTGCGGATTTTCATGGATTTTGTCCACGTTTGTTTGGACCCGGCACCGCCCTTTGATACCCGGAGATTGACAGATGGCAGAGAAAGCATTCGATTTTACAGCAGTGGAGAAACGCCTTGGGGTCTCTCGCAGAACCTTCCTCAAGTTCTGCAGCGGCGTAGCGGCCTCCCTGGGGCTGCCCTCGGGCGCCGCCATGGCGATGGCCGAGGCGGTGGCCGATCCGAAACGTCGTCCGCCGGTGATCTGGCTCCACGGCCAGGAGTGCACCGGCCCCAGCGAATCCCTGCTGCGTTCGGAGCAGCCCTCCCTCGAGCACCTGATCCTCGACCTCATCTCCCTCGACTACCACCAGACCCTCGACACCGGCGCCGGCCATCAGGTCGAGGACATCAAGAAGAAGGTGATGGCCGAGAACCAAGGCAAATACCTGCTGGTGGTGGAAGGCGCCATCCCCCTGGCCAACGACGGCATCTTCTGCAAGATCGGCGGCGAGACCATGGTCGACATCACCAAAGAGGCGGCCGAGCACGCCGCCGCCATCGTCGCTTTCGGCTCCTGCGCCAGCTGGGGCGGCGTGCAGTCCGCCTCCCCCAACCCCACCGGCGCGGTCGGCGCGCCCCAGCTGCTGGCCGGCAAGACGGTGGTGACCATCCCCGGCTGTCCGCCCAACCCGGCCAACTTCATCGGCACCGTGCTCTACTTCGTCACCTACGGCAAACTGCCGCCGATCGACGAGAAGGGCCGCCCGAAATGGGCCTATGGCCGTCTCATCCACGAGAACTGCTACCGCCGGCCCCACTTCGACGCCGGCCGCTTCGCCAAGGAGTTCGGTGACGAGGGCCACCGCAAGGGCTGGTGCCTCTATAAGCTCGGCTGCAAGGGTCCCGAGACCTACAACAACTGCCCCAGCCTGGAGTTCAACAACGTGGGCGGTGGCGTCTGGCCCATCGGCGTCGGCCACCCCTGCTTCGGTTGTTCAGAGGGTGGCGTCGGTTTCAGCAAACCGCTGTTCAGCCTGGCCGACGTGAAGACCCACACCCCGCCCAACATGTTCCCCGGCATCGAGGATCGCGAGGGCATGGCCGGCGTCTCCACCGGCGCGGCAGCCATTGCCGGCGCCGCGGTCGGCCTGGCGGTCGGCGCCACCGCCATGGCGGCGAAAAAGCTCGACGCCAAAGAGAAAGACGGGGAGTGAGGGGGACAAGATGAAACGCAGAGATTTTCTCAAGGCCTCCCTCGGCGGTGGCGCGGCCCTATTGGGCGCCGGCGTGGCCGAGGCGCGGGGCAACCTGGAGCCGGCGGAGGAAGCCGTCGGCATGCTCTACGACTCGACCCTCTGCATCGGCTGCAAGGCCTGTGTCAGCAAGTGCAAGGAGGTCAACGACATGCCGCCGGTACCGCTGGGTGATGAGACCCAGTGGGATTCGGCTCACGACCTCTCACCCCAGACACTCAACGTGATCAAGGTCTACAGCGAGGGCAAGGGCCACCTGAAGGATCAGGTAACCGACGGCTACGCCTTCGAGAAGCGTAGCTGCATGCACTGCGTCGATCCGGGCTGCGTCTCGGTCTGCCCGGTGACCGCCATGCGGCGCAACCCGGTGACCGGTATCGTCACCCACCATCCCGACGCCTGCATCGGCTGCCGCACCTGCATGGTGGGCTGCCCCTACAACGTGCCTCAATTCGATTACGACAACCCCTTCGGCCAGATCCACAAATGCCAGATGTGCAATCAGGCCGGGGTGGAGCGTATCGACAAGGGACAGATGACCGGCTGCGCCGAGGTCTGTCCCACCGGCGCCACCCTGTTCGGCTCGCGCAAGGCGCTGCTGGAAGAGGCCAAGCGCCGCATGACCCTGAAACCGGGCGTTACCTACAACTATCCGCGCGGCGACGTGCGCAATCCCGACAGCCATCACGAGAAGGCGGTACCCGCGTACCAGCAACACATCTGGGGCGAGAAAGAGGCGGGCGGCACCAATGTCATGCATATCTCGTCGATCCCCTTCGACAAGCTGGGCATGCCGCCGTTGGGCGAACGCTCCTACGCCTCGATCTCGGAGACGGTGCAACACACCCTCTATAGCTACATGGCCCTGCCGGCGGTGGCGCTGGCCGGTCTCACCTATGTGGTGCGCCGTAACAAAGATGACGACGAAGGAGACGACTCATGAGTGCCCATCAACCTCTGCAGCGGCCGATCGTCACACTGCCTTTCCTCGCTCTCGGCGTGGTGGCCCTGATCGGCACCTACTACCTGATCCAGCGTTTTCTCAACGGTATGGGCCCGGTGACCAACATCAACGGCGGCTACGCCTGGGGCGTGTGGGTGGTCTACGACGTGGTGGTCGGCACCGCCCTGGCCTGCGGCGGCTACGCCCTGGCCATCACCGTCTACATCATGAACAAGGGCAAGTACCATCCGTTGATGCGCCCCGCCCTGCTGGCCAGCCTGCTCGGCTACGGCCTGGGCGGCATCGGCGCTATGATCGACATGGGTCGCTGGTGGCAGTTTTACAACATCTTCACCCCCTGGCACATGAACTTCAATTCAGTGATGCTGGAGGTCGGCCTCTGTGTCGCCACCTACATCCTGGTGCTGTTCATCGAATTCGCCCCCACCCTGCTGGAGAAGGTCGGCGCCAAGGGGCTGGTGAAGACGCTGAACAAGGCGCTCTTCTTCTTCATCGCCCTCGGCGTGCTGCTGCCGACCATGCATCAGTCCTCCCTCGGCTCCATGCTGATCGCGATGGGCTGGAAGGTGCATCCCCTCTGGCAGTCGCTCCACCTGCAGCCGCTGCTGGCGATTCTCACCGCCCTGACCATGGGCTTCGCGGTGGTGGTGTTCGAGGCCTCCTTCAGCAGCGTCGGCTTCCGGCGTCCCGCCGAGACACCGCTGTTGGCGGGACTGGGCAAGGGCATCGTCGGTCTGATCGCCGCCTACCTGCTGTTCCGCTTCGGCGAGATCCTGCTGAACGGCAAACTGGGACTGATCTTCGCCGGCGACCTGGGCAGCCTGATGTTCCTGTTGGAGACGGCCCTGTTCGTGTTTCCGCTGGTGGTCTTGAGCTCGGCCAGACACCGGGGGCACGGTCCGATGCTGCTCTGGGCCTCGGTCTCCATGCTGTTCGCCGGCTCCCTCTACCGCTTCAACGCCTTTCTGATCACCTTCGACCCGGGCCCCGGCTACAGCTACTTCCCCTCTGTGCCGGAGATCATGGTCACCGCCGGCATGGTGGCCCTGGAAATCATGGCTTTCCTGTTCGTGGTGAAGAAATTCCCCGTGCTACACGACGCAAAACATGCGTGACCTTTGAGGAGATTTTCAAGTGACGACAAGAATTACTGTTGACCCGATTACCCGCATCGAAGGCCACCTGCGTATCGATGTGGAGGTGGATGACGGCAAGGTGAGCAAGGCCTGGTCATCCGGTCAGATGTG
>JBNLGI010000074.1:0-4536 GCA_050305975.1 Sedimenticolaceae bacterium
CTGGTGGAGTCCCTGCTGGCCTCCACCGTGGGCGAGGGCTATGCCGCCGCGCCGAGCAAGAAGGCGCTGTGCGGCTGCACCGAGCACAGCCACGACGAAGTCAGAAAGGCGATCCGCGACGAGGCGCTGAAGTCGATGCGCGCGGTCTTCGACACCCTCAACTGGAAGACGCCGGACGGCTGCTCCAGCTGCCGCCCGGCGCTCAACTACTATCTGCTGGCCGCCTGGCCGGGCGAGTACGACGATGACGCCCAGTCCCGCTTCATCAACGAGCGGGCCCACGGCAACATCCAGAAGGACGGCACCTATTCGGTGGTGCCGCGCATGTTCGGCGGCCTCTGCAGCGCCAACGACCTGCGCGCCATCGCCGACGTGGCCGACAAGTACAGGGTGCCGGAGATCAAGGTCACCGGCGGTCAGCGCATCGATCTGTTCGGGGTGAAGAAGGAGCAGTTGCCGGCGGTGTGGAAGGATCTCTCGGCGGCCGGTTTCGTCTCCGGCCATGCCTACGGTAAGGCATTGCGTACGGTGAAGACCTGCGCCGGCAAGAACTGGTGCCGTTTCGGCACCCAGGACTCCACCGGACTCGGCGTGCAGCTCGAGGAACTCACCTGGGGCTCCTGGATGCCGCACAAGTTCAAGCTGGCGGTCTCCGGCTGCCCGCGCAACTGCGCCGAGGCGACCATCAAGGACTTCGGCGTGGTCTGCGTCGATTCCGGCTATGAGCTGCACATCGGCGGCAACGGCGGCATCAAGGTGCGGGTCACCGATCTGCTGTGCAAAGTCCCTACCGAGGCGGAGGTGCTGGAGTACGCCGGCGCCTTCATCCAGCTCTACCGCGAGGAGGGCCACTATCTGGAACGCACCGCGCCCTGGGTGGAGCGGGTCAGCCTGGGCTATGTGAAACAGCGCATTGTCGAAGACGGGGCCGGCCGGCAGCTGCTCTATGAACGCTTCAAGCAGAGCCAGCGGTTCGCCCAGGTCGATCCCTGGCGGGCGCGCGCCGAGGGGGCCGAGGCCCATGAGTTCACAACATTGAGCATCGACCGACTGAGGGCGGCATCATGAGTGACTGGATTGCGATTGCAAAACTCGACGACATCCCGAGACTCGGCGCGCGCAAGCTGCAGACCGAGCGCCTGGATATCGCCCTCTTCCGTACCGGCAACGACCAGGTCTTCGCCCTGCGCGACCGCTGCCCCCATCGCGGCGGGCCGCTGTCCCAGGGCATCGTCCATGGCCAGGCCGTGAGCTGCCCCCTGCACAACTGGAAGATCGACCTCGAGAACGGCCAGGTGCAGGGACCGGACGAGGGGTGTGTCCACACCTACGGGGTCAAGGTGGAGGAGGGGGTGGTCTACCTCAGCCTCGCCTCGCTGGAGTCGGCGGCCTGAGGTTGGTGGGGCAGGGCCCCACCCTACACTCCGAACGGTAGGGTGGGGCTTGCCCCACCGAGAAGCGCAATGAGACGAACACGGTGCGGCAAGCCGCACCCTACGGGATGTCCGCATATGATCGCAACAAGCTTCACTCAACGCGCAGGGTGCGGCTCGCCGCACCGATAACCCTGCTGACTGGAGGTTGTCTCGGGCAGAGACGTCGGTAAAACGTGAAACAACTAAACGAGCAAGTTATCCGATGAACCAGGCTGTACCCCTACACGAACCGGTCAATAGCACCTGCCCCTACTGCGGCGTCGGCTGCGGTCTGCTGGTGCAGCGGAATGCCGACGACGGGCAGTGGCTGATTCAGGGCGACCCGGCGCATCCCTCCAATCAGGGCCGGCTCTGTTCCAAGGGCACGGCGCTCAACGAGACCCTCGATCTCGACGGCCGCCTGCTGACGCCGATGGTCGACGGCGACGCTGTCGGGTGGGAGCCCGCCCTCGACCGGGTGGCGGGCCGCTTTCGCGAGATCGTCGACCGGCACGGCCCCGACGCCGTGGCCTTCTACGTCTCCGGCCAGCTGCTGACCGAGGACTACTACGTGGCCAACAAGCTGATGAAGGGTTTTATCGGCTCGGGCAACATCGACACCAACTCTCGGCTCTGCATGTCCTCTTCCGTAGCCGGTCACAAGCGGGCCTTCGGCGCCGACACCGTGCCGGGCTGCTACGAGGATTTCGAGCAGGCCGAGCTGATCCTGCTGACCGGTTCCAACACCGCCTGGTGCCATCCGGTGCTCTACCGCCGCATCGTCAAGGCGAAGGAGCGCAATCCGGCGCTGCGCGTGGTGGTGATCGATCCGCGGGAGACCGCCACCTGCGAAATCGCGGACCTCCATCTGCCGCTGCGGCCAGGCAGTGACAGTACCCTCTTCAACGGCCTGCTCACTTTCCTGGACGATAACCGGGCCCGGGCCGACGCCTTCGTGGAACGGCATACGGCAGGGCTGCAGGCGGCGCTGCAGACGGCGCGCTGGTATGCGCCGTCGGTGACCGCCGTCGCCGAGCACTGCGGCCTGCCGCTGGAGAGGTTGCTGACCCTCTACCGCTGGTTTCTGATGACCGAGCGTACGGTGACCCTCTACTCCCAGGGCATCAACCAGACCTCCAGCGGCACCGACAAGGTCAACGCCATCATCAATTGCCATCTCTTCACCGGACGCATCGGCCGTCCGGGGATGGGGCCCTTCTCCATCACCGGTCAGCCCAACGCCATGGGGGGGCGCGAGGTGGGGGCGCTGGCCAACCAGTTGGCCTGTCACATGGATATCGATAACCCGGATCACCGCGCGCTGGTCAGCCGCTTCTGGCAGACCGAACGCCTGGTGACCGAGCCTGGACTCAAGGCGGTGGAGCTGTTCCGCGCGGTGGAGGCGGGCCGGATCAAGGCGCTCTGGGTGATGGCCACCAATCCGGCGGTCAGCCTTCCCGACGCCAATCAGGTGAGGCGGGCGCTGCAGCGCTGCGAGTTCCTGGTCGTCTCCGACAGCGTGCGCGAGACCGATACCAGTGGCTATGCCGATGTGCTGCTGCCGGCACAGGGATGGGGGGAGAAGGAGGGTACGGTGACCAGCTCGGAGCGTACCATCAGTCGTCAACGCCGCTTCCTGGAAGCGGCCGGCGAGAGCCGTCCCGACTGGTGGATCCTCAGCCAGGTGGCGCAACGCATGGGTTACGCGGGCTTCGGTTATTCCGGACCCCACCAGATATTCAGCGAATATGCCACGCTCTCCGGGTACGAGAATGAAGGGCAGCGGGACTTCGACATCTCCGCTTTGGCCGATCTCAGCCTGGCCGAGTACGACCGCCTGCGACCCCTGCAGTGGCCACTGCCCAAGGATCGCCCGCAAGGCACCGCACGGCTGTTCGCGGACGGGCGCTTCTACACGCCGTCCGGCCGCGCCCAATTTCTGGCGGTAACGCCGAGGCCGCCGGGCAACGCGGTGTCGGATGCCTATCCGCTGGTGCTCAACACCGGCCGGGTGCGCGATCAGTGGCA
The DNA here is from genome assembly GCA_050305975.1 of Sedimenticolaceae bacterium. GTDB lineage: Bacteria > Pseudomonadota > Gammaproteobacteria > Chromatiales > Chromatiaceae > Thiodiazotropha. The sequence goes on from JBNLGI010000074.1 coordinate 3,444, forward strand.
CACCATGACCCGTACCGGCAAGTCGGCTCGGCTGTTCGGGCACGACAACGAACCCTTTGCCGAGATCCACCCGGAGGACGCCCGGGACTACGATGTAGAGGAGGGCGAACTGGTCGACATCACCAGCCGCTGGGGCGAGGTGATCGTCCGCGCGCGCTTGACCGAGCGCCAGGCCAGGGGGCAGATCTTCGTACCCATGCACTGGAACGACCAGTTCGCCAGCAGCGCCACGGTGGACAGTCTGGTCAATCCGGTACTCGATCCGGTCTCGGGACAGCCGGAGTTCAAGCACACCCCGGTCTCCATTCACCCCTACCGGCCGGCCTGGCACGGTTTCCTGCTGACCCGCGAACGGGTGAAGCTGGAGCACGCCACCTACTGGGCCAAGGCCAGGCGCGATGGTCTCTGGCACTACGAACTGGCCGGTGAAGCGGCGGCAACGGATTGGTCGGAGGTGGCCCGGGAACTGCTCAGTTCCGCCAGCGATGCCACCCAGTGGGCGGAGATGATGGACAGCGCGGGAGGCCGGTACCGGGGGGTCAGCGTGGCCGGCGGCCGGTTGCAAAGCTGTCTCTTTATCGGGCCGGATCACCGGCTGCCCAAGCGCGACTGGCTGGTGCAGCTGTTCGCCAAGCCCGAGCTGACACGCCAGGAGCGTCTGCGGCTGCTGGCCGGTGCGCCGGGCAACGCCCAGGAGGACGCGGGCAAGACCGTCTGCGCCTGCTTCGGCGTCGGCGTCAACACCCTGATCCACGGCATTCGGGAGCGGGGACTGCACACCCCCGAGGCGATCGGCGCTGTCCTGAAGGCGGGGACCAACTGCGGCTCCTGCCTGTCGGAGATCAAGCACCTGATTCAGCAAAACCTGCCGCAGACGGCTTAGGGGAGTGGGGTTTGATAGAGACCTTGCGAAGATTTCCGAACCGAATCGGTGGGGCAGGGCCCCACCCTACGGGTAATCGAAGTTTCGGAGCTCCATCCAACCGACAATCGAAGCGTAGGGTGGGGCCCTGCCCCACCAAAAATACCGTGGGTGCAAAAAAAGGTGCGGCAAGCCGCACCCTACCCAGGATTGAAACGTAGGGTGCGGCTT
>JBNLGI010000075.1:0-3344 GCA_050305975.1 Sedimenticolaceae bacterium
ATCCAGGCGCAGCCCTGGTACTCGGTGCAGTACACCATTCCCCTGCTCGGCATGCTGCTCGGCAACACCATGTCGGGCATCGCCATCGCGCTGGACAACCTGACCCAGAGCGCCTGGCAGCAGCAGCGGGAGATCGAGGGCCGGCTGATGCTGGGTCATACCTGGGAGCAGGCGATCCGGGAGATCCGGCGCAGCGCGCTGCGCAGCGGCCTGATCCCGATCATCAACGCCATGGCCGCCGCCGGCGTGGTCAGCCTGCCCGGCATGATGACCGGCCAGATCCTGGCCGGCAGCCCCCCGTTCGAAGCGGCCAAGTATCAGATCCTTATCATGCTGCTGATCGCCGCCGGCACCGGCTTCGGCGCCAGCGCGGCGGTGTGGATCGGCTCCAGAAGACTGTTCGACGAGCGCGAGCGGCTACGGCTCGATCGGTTGAAACCGAGCAAGCGCTAACCCTGGACGTCTGCTCTTCTGAACGCGCATGTAGCCCGGATGCAACGCAGTATAATTCGGGATCGATACGCCCTTTCCCCCGGATTACGCTTCGCCCCATCCAGGCCAGACGGCTATACGCTTGATTCTTGGTGTAGGGTGCGGCTTGCCGCACCCTACGCGAAAATTGCTTATTGGAAGGGTTTCAGATGACGCGCCATTCGCCGGCTCAGTGAGTCTCGTGTCGACTCCTAAGCAGCTTGATCGCCAGTAGTATCAATGGCGCGCCGTGGAGGAAGAGATCGAAGATGTCGATCGGCTTGACCAGGGTGCCGGCCGCCAGCATCTTGAGCTTCTGCCACAGATGGGGTTCGGGCACGAAGGGAGCGAGGGCGAGCAGCGCCGCGGGCAGCGCGATCATCTGCAGAGGAATTCTGTCCAGCCAGGCGAAAAACTTCATGCATCAACCTCGTCGCAGTGGGCACTTCATGGGTTCAGACACTCGGGGCAGCGTGCCCGATAGCGCAGAGCGTCCTCCTCGCTGAAACAGCAGGCGACGATCTCGTCGAATTGATCGAGATGCTCGCGCATGACGCTCAACGCCACCTCCACCGCCCGCTCCTTGGGATAACCGTAGATGCCGGTGCTGATACCCGGGAAGGCGATGGTTCTGATTCCCTGCTGGCGGGCCAGCCGCAGGGAGTGCTCATAGCAGGCCCGCAACAGGCCCGGTTCGCCCTTGTCCCCGCCATGCCAGACCGGTCCCACCGTGTGGATGACCCAATCGGCCGGCAGCCTGAAAGCGGGTGTCAGGCGCGCCTCACCGGTGGGGCAGCCTCCCAGCGTCCGGCAGAACTCCACCAGTTCGGGCCCGGCCGCGCGATGAATCGCCCCGTCCACGCCGCCGCCGCCCAGCAGGCTGCTGTTGGCCGCATTGACGATGGCGTCGACCTTCAGCTGGGTGATGTCTCCCGTTACAATGCGAATCTTTCCCACGACCCTCTCCAGGCTCCGTTATCGTATGTCGTTTTCTAGCCTCAACTTGCTGCTGGCGCTGATGCTGCTGATCTGGTTCTGGCGCGACAGCCTGCGCGTGCGCGAGTCGGCCACCCGCATCTGCCGTCGGGCCTGTGAAAGCCATGGGGTACAGTTTCTCGATCAGACGGTGGCATTGCAACGCCTGCGACTGCGCCGGGTACCGGCCGGACTGCGCCTGCAACGCACCTATCAGTTCGACTACAGCCTGGAAGGCGAGGGCCGGCGCACCGGCTATCTGGTGATGCTGGGCCATCAGCATCTGAGCCTGCATATCGATCTGCCGACGATCCCCGACCAGCCTCAACAACTGCACTGAATGGCATCCTGCAGCTGCATCGTCTGTTTGCAGGCAGCGATGCCACCTGACTCAAGGATCTATAACGCAAAGCTAAGGGCGCCAAGTTGTTTATGCCCTATCAACAATCAACATTGCGTGCTTTGCGCTTCTTGGCTTGCTTTGCGTTATGAAACGCCCCCACATCAATCCGCAGACGGGATCGGGGCTACTTGACGACCTTGAGTGTCGGGCGACCACCCGGTCTGTTGGGATCAGGCTCCGGTTTGTCAGGACCACCGCCATTGCCCTCCTCATCCGGAAACAGCATGCCCTGGCCGTTCTCCTTGGCGTAGATGCCCTGCACCGCCGCCGGCGGCACCAGGATATCCTCGGCCACCCCGCTGAAGCGGGCGCTGAAACTGATCCATTCATTGCCCAGCTCCAATCCCTTGACTGCCGTGGGATCGATGTTGAGCACGATACGTCCGTCCTCGACGAACTGCCGCGGCACTACGATCCCGCTGTAGTCGGCATTCACCAGCAGATAGGGCGTCTGACCGTTATCCACCAACCAGTCGTAGAGGGCACGGATCAGGTAGGGACGGTTCGAGGTCATCTCGCCCATCGATCAACCACGCATCTCCCGCTCGGCTTCGGACAGACTCTGGCTGAAAGAGTCGCGTTCGAACAGGCGCTTGGCGTAGGCATGGATACCCTTGGCGCTGGTGGGAATATCGACACCGAGAATCGGCAGACGCCACAGCAGGGGCGCGATGGCGCAATCCACCAGTGTGAACTCGTCACTCATGAAGAAGGGCTTGGCGCCGAATACCGGCGCTGTGGAGATGAGGCTCTCACGCAGCTCCTTGCGCGCTTTGGCCGCCTCCTTCTTGCCGGCCAGGATGATATCCATCTGCCGGTACCAGTCGTTCTCCACCCGAAACAGCAGCAGGCGGGAGGTGGAGCGGGAGACCGGATCGACCGGCAGCAGGGGCGGATGGGGAAAACGCTCGTCGAGATACTCCATGATGATACGCGACTCATAGAGTTTCAGATCCCTGTCGACCAGGGTCGGTAGGGTGCCGTAGGGGTTCAGCTCCATCAGCTCTTCCGGCATGTTGAGCGGATCTATGTCCTCCACCTCGTAGGTGATGTTCTTTTCCGCCAACACCAATCTGACCCGATGGCAGTAGGGATTTACCGGATCCGAATAGAGGGTCATCACTGAACGCTTGTTGGAAACCGCCGCCATTTATTTAAGCCTCTCCCAGAATGTCCGTGCTCGGGCTGCAAAGGCTCCGCACGAATAAAAGGAACGTGAAACGAAAAAGGCGCACAGTATACCGCAACTGTGCGCCTTTTTGTCAGATTTGGCTGAAGCGCCTTAGTGGATATCCTTCCAGTACTCTTTCTTCAGCAGGTAGGCGAGTACGAAGAAGACCGCGATGAAGAGCAGCACCCAGACGCCCAGGCGCTTGCGCTCCATCTGGATCGGCTCGCCGACATAGCTCAGGAAGGCGGTGAGATCACGCGCCAACTGGTCGTACTCCTCGGCACTGAGAAGTCCCGGGGTCACCGGCTCGAAACGGTCGAAGAC
>JBNLGI010000076.1:0-19769 GCA_050305975.1 Sedimenticolaceae bacterium
TCTCGATCCCAAGGTGGTGCTGGACGACAAGGGTCACGACACCCCCGGCGAATCGGGCATCCTGTTGACCTGGGCCCAGGAACGCCTGGTCCCCGACATCGCCGTCATCGCCCTCAAGGGCGACGGCCCGATGGTCTCCAAAGACGAGGATGGCGACATCAACGTGGTGCCGCTGTCGGCCAACCCGGCCATCGACATCGCCTCTCTGAAGCTGCCCGAAGGGGCCACCGGCGCAGCGGCCGTGCCCTATGACGCCGCCACCAAGGGTCGCGACTACTGGCTCTCCGCCGGCGCACCCCACTGCGCGGACTGCCATGCGGCACCCTTCGTCGAGGGTCAGGGCGGCGTGGCTTTCCCGATCAACCAGCCGGGCAAGCACAGCCTGATGCGCTACTCCAAGGGTCACGCGGGACTCGCCTGCCAGTCCTGTCACCAGTCGATCCACGGACTCTATCCGGTCACCCCGGGTACCGATATCACGACCTATCGTCAGGCGCCGCAGTACAACCCGGACGGTTCTCACGGACCCTTCCGTTGCGCCGCCTGCCATGAGGTGAACGAGAATGGCGTACCCCATATTGCGGACGACGAGGAGCATGTCTGGAAAGGCAAGCCGATCCTTGAAGACTACGATGCAGCCGTCTCCTGGATGCACGCCAGTGCACCCGACCTGGGTGGCAAGATCCCCGAAGAGTGATCGCCCCGAGCGCAGTCAGGTCCGTCCCCACGACGCGGCCTGACTGCGCAATCCTCTAAAATACGGGGGGGGGTGATCTCACCCCCCCTTTTTATACGTATCAGGTTCCCGCATATGAATCTCATTAAACTCATCAAACGCGGCCTGCTGGCAGCCGCCATTATCCTGACCCCGCCCTGTTTTGCGCTGGCCGAGCCACAGGTCCTGGCCACGGTCGGCAGGCTGAGCGTGACGGCCGACGAACTGGAATCGGCCATGGCCAGCTTTCCCTTCGCCGACCGCTTTCCCGGTATGGACGAGAACGACCAGGCCGCCCTGCGCGGCGGTATGCTGCAACGTTTGGTGGCGGCGCGACTGTTGACCCTGGAGGCTGAGCGGCTTGGTCTCAACCAGACCCCGGACTTCCTCGATGAGCTGGAAGATTTCCGCCTCGGCCTGCTCTATCGCCACTACATGGACAGACTGCGCGCCCGTCTCACGCCGCCCGAAGAGGTCATGGCCGAGATGCGGGCCCAGTTCGCCAACGACAGTGACGGTCTGGCGGCGGCGCGTTCCGCCTGGCTGGCCGACAGCTATCGCAGCCTGCGTTACCACACGATTCAGAAACTGCGCGACGATTACCAGATACAGGTGCATGAAGATCGCCTTCGAGCGGGCGCCACCGGCAGCGACACGCTCTTGCTGGAGGGTGACGGCATCCGCATCACCTTCGGCGATCTGATTCGGCATCAGGCGCAAACTCCGAGCAATCCGGAGTGGATCAAGGAGCAACTCTACAATCGCGCCGAACTGCTGACCGTCGCCAAGGCAGCCGAGCAGGCCGGCGTCGATGTCAGTGACAAACTGAAGCGTTTTGCCGGGGAGCGGCTTCCCGCCCTGCTGGTTGAACAGAAACAGCGTGAGTGGGCATCCGACGAACAGGCCCTGCGCGATTTCTACGACGCCAATCCGCAGCTTGGACGTCTGCAGGAGCGCCGGCATATCGGCCAGCTGGTGAGCGCCAGCCGCGAACAGGCGGAGCGTCTGCGCCAGCGCATGCTCGATGGAGAGAGCCTGTTCGAACTGGCCAGCCAGTACAGCGTCGACCCCTATGGCCGGGAGCACAAAGGCGACATGGGCTGGCAGATGGAGGGCAGCGCACACCCGGCCATCGAGCGGGCCATCACCTCGCTGGAGGACAATCAGATCAGCGAGGTGATCGAAACCCCGCTGGGCTTCCATCTCGTGACCATCCTGGAACGCCGGCCCGGTGGGCAGAAAAGCTACCTCAGCATTCGCGACCGGGTGCGTCAGATCTGGATCACCGAGCAGATGGCCAAATACATGAGTGAGCTGGCCGAGCAGTATCAGGTGGTCTGGCATGTGGTGATGGATGCCGACACACAGTAGGCGACAATCTGGCATCAGCGGCCGGCGGCTCAGCGTAGACCTTCATTCGCTTGCCGGCCGCCACCTGACTGTCTGCGGTTGGCTTGTGCTGGCGTTCTCGGTGCTGCTTCAGCCCGTCCTTGCCGAGGACGGCGGGCGTCCGACCATCCCCGACATTCAGTATCCCGATCTGTCCGACACGCCGCAAAACCTGCAACAGTGGAAAGGCAAGGTGCTGTTGTTGAACTTCTGGGCCAGCTGGTGCTCCCCCTGCCTGGCGGAGATCCGGCACCTGACCGAGTACCAGGACAAATTCGCAGCGCAAGGCCTGCAGGTCGTCGGCCTCGGGCTCGATGACCCGCGCAAACTGAAGAATGTGCAGCGCTCCCTGCAGATGAACTATCCGGTCCTGACCTCCAGCGAGCAAGAGAGCAGGAGCATCCTCAAGGCCTGGGGCAACAGGACGGGATTGATACCCTATACCGTGATCTTCAACAAGCGGGGCGAGGTCGTACACGCCCATCGCGGCATCATCGATGACCCGCTGTTCGAGCAGCTGGTGAAGCCGCTGCTGGAGCCTCTCGCAGAGTAGTCTCCCGAGCACAGTTCGGTCTGCGCTGCAGCGGGCGCTGAATCGTCCGAGAGAGGCCCCGGGAGCGATGAGCCTCGCTGACGGAACGGCACGCGTGGTCACCGAGTACGGAGTTGTCTATTGCATCAGACCGAATGAGGATTGGCGGATACTCGGACCCGAAGACAATCTCCCCGTCTCCGTGATTTGCCGATGACCGGCCAACAAGGGCAAGCGTGAAACAGTGCCGGTAGAGATCACGGACGGCTCTCGCTCTCGGCACCAAAGAGCAACTCGAGGTAGTTCCTGCATTGGATCAACTGCTCGGCAGCCAGCTTCGGCTCCTTCATCACTTTCGACAGGATGAAGGCCCCTTCGAAGGTGGTCAGCACATGATCCGCGACCTGGGTGTGGGTGACGGGAATCCGCGACGGATAGCATTCGGTTACCGCTTCGAGTTTCTGGCTCAGCTTCTCCCGCCAGAAACGCATCATCTGCTCCACCTGTTCCATCACATCCGAAGAGATGGCTCCGCTCTGGTAACAGTAGGCGGCATAGAGGCATCCCGGGAAGGGATCTTCCAGCTTTTCCGTCATTTCGATGAAGAGTCCGATGAAGATGAGCACCTGTTGCAGGGGATCGCGCGCGAGCTGCTCGGCTTTCAGCATGAAATCGTGAAAGTGGTGTCTGTCCTCGTCCGCATAGCGTTCGATCAGGGCCGCCGCCAGATCGTGTTTGGTCTTGAAGTGGTAGAAGAAGGTACCCTTGGTGACACCCGCTCCGTCGATTACCTTTTCCACCGAAGTACCCGTCAGACCGACATCGAGAACCATCTGCTGCGCCACATCCATGATCTTGTTTCGGGTGATGGTACCGTCGCGTGGCATGATCTTTCCTGTTTTGCTGGACATATTTCCGACCCCTATTTTATACCACAGGTCAGAAACCTCCCTGTACGGGCCAGGTGAGAAGCCGGGGCACTCCAGAAACACCCGCCATTTACCATTGCAAATCAGCCAGATACCAATAAAAACTTATTTTTCTTTTTCTGTATTGAGAAGATAAAAAACACTCACCTAGGCTTTACACACGAGACACCAATCCAATGGAGGAGAAACCACCATGTGTAACGCCTGCATCCCCATGCCCACCCAGAACGACTCCGTCGACCAATTTGCCGAGCAACTGCTCGACATGCTCAATCAAGGCGCTTTGTCGTTGATGGTCTCCATCGGTCACCGCACCGGACTGTTCGATGCCCTGGGGGAACTCCCTCCGGCGACACTCGATGAAATCGCCAGCCACACCGGCCTGGATCGTCGTTACGTCACCGAGTGGCTGGGCGCCATGGTCACCGGCGGCATCCTGACCTACGACGCCGCCACGCACCGCTATACCTTGCCAAAGACCCACGCCGCCCTGCTCACGCGTGCCGCCGCTCCGGATAACATCGCCGTGTTTGCCCAGTACATCGGCGTATTAGCGCAAGTGGAGGATCGCATTGTCGGCTGTTTCCGCAACGGCGGCGGCGTCGGCTACGAACACTATCCCCGCTTCCACGAAGTGATGGCTGAAGACAGCGGCCAGACCGTTCTGGCGGCCCTGGACCAACATATCCTGCCCCTGATCGAAGAGCGTCTGCCTGAGTTGGAGCGCGGCATCCGGGTGCTCGACGTGGGTTGCGGTCGTGGACGCGCCCTGCTGCACCTGGCCGCACGTTTTCCCAACAGTGTGTTCGTCGGTTATGAACTTTCAGCAGAGGCCCTCGCCTATGCGCGCAAGCAGGCCATCAAGCTGGGATTGCGCAACGTCACCTTCGAACGGCGCGATCTGACCGGTTTCGCAGAGAGTGCGCAGGCGGATCAGTTCGACCTGGTCACGGCTTTCGACGCTATTCACGATCAGATCACCCCGCAGAGCGTGCTCGATGGCATCCATCGCACGCTGAAACCGGGCGGCACCTTCCTGATGCAGGACATTCGCGCCTCGTCCCATCTGGAGAACAATCTGGAGCATCCGATCGCCCCCCTGCTCTACACCATTTCGACCATGCACTGCATGACCGTCTCGCTTGCCGGCAAAGGCGCGGGACTTGGCACCATGTGGGGAGAGGAGATGGCCATTGAGATGCTCAAACGGGCCGGCTTCAGGAAAATCGATGTCCACCAGCTCGAACATGACTTCCAGAACAACTTTTATGTCATGCGCAAGGATTGAACTGGAACAGCATCCCCTCGCGACATCACAGAGGCGGCCGCACCTGACAGTGAACTTGGAAACAAGCGCTGTTCAGGTGTGACCGCTACTGACCATGCGTCACTCGATCGCATTCATCTCCAGCTGGATATATCCCGGTTCGGGATGGCTATAGCCCGGAATCACGACGTGCACCTGCAGGTCCAATGCCCCATTCGCATCGATCCAGTTTTTTCCGTCATAGCTCAGCCACTCCTTGTGGACGTAGATATCCCGGTTCAGTTTCACACTCAGAATTTCGCGTGTTGGCGCCTGAAACAGGTTGCCCTCGAAACTGACCGGCATCTCAATCGGCTTGTCCTGCGGAAAGTGGAGCACATAGTTGCCATCGGCCGGCACCGGCTGGCCGAATTCGACCACGGGCAGTTGGCTCAACGAGCCGGGCTCCGGCTGCGGCACCGAAGCGCAGCCCGACAGCAGCAGGAGCATTCCGGCTACCGGTAAAACCTCTCTTTTCATCGTTATCCTCCTCGTCACAACAATTATTCAGTTGGTCTGCCAGTCAAAACCTTTTCGGCGAACTGACGATGTGCTCTTTGCTGCCGGTTCACTCATTTCTGGAAACAGCCGTTGCAAAGCCGCGATATATTCGTGGAATGCCCGCACACCCTGTTTTGACAGCCTATAGAGCGTTTGCGGCCTGCCACTCCCTGTTGACTTGACCGCCTTGAGATATCCGGCCGAAACCAGTTTCTTCACATGCCCCTCCAGATTGCCGTCGGTGGTCTCCAGCGCATGCTTCAATTCCGAAAACGTCGCCTCTCCACGCGCAGCAACATAAGCCGCCAGCCGGGTGCGTACAGGTTGATGCAACAATGGATCGAGATCCGATTCACCCATGATCCTACCTCTCGAAGTTCACTTGAAACTGCATGTCGATGGACGGCCCCTGCTCAGGCGACAACCGCCCTTCCACGTCCAACAGCCTGACTCGGTAGTCGTATCCGGATCTCCAGTCACCGTCGCCGATACGCACCAAACCAAGCGGCACGCCGTCCTCGAAAGCCAGCTCCAGGGGTTTCGTGGTACGCATGATCAGCGGTGCCGGCTGCGTCACCGGTTGCAACAGATCCCCGGCGATGTGCACGGCGACCGGCACCTCCGTGCCGACCGGAAGCTGCAGCACCACCCTCCCCGCATCCATCTCGTTCACGCTTTCGCGATAGTCCCGCCAAACGACTTGCGACCACTCATCGAAGCGCTGGCCATGAAAAACCTGGATGGCGATGGCGGCTGGCACCAGCACCAGCGCCAGCCAGGTGAGGCTCAGCGCCAACTCCTTGAGCCCATGTCGAGGCGAGGTGCGGTCGACCATCCAGGCAAAGGCGGGGAAGCCGATGCCAAAGGCGCTGGCGGAGACCCACTCCTGCACATGCAGCTCCGGCGACACGGCGATCATGACCAGGCCGAGCAGGATCTGCAGCGCACCGCTCCAGGTCAACAGTTGACGGGAAAAGAGCCCGTAGACATAGATGCCGAGACCGGTCAGCACCAGGGTGATGCCGTAGAAAAAGAAGCCGCCGCCGTAGAGATTCATGCCGATATTGATCACCACCACCAGGGCGATCAGCATCCACCAAAGCTTGGTGATCTGGCGCTGCACGAACGACAAGCTCTCGTCACGGCGGCGTCGCGCGTGTGCGGTCCAGCGCGCATCCACGATCCCGGTCGCCAGCAGCACCATCGAGATAAAGAGATTCTGCGCCCACATGCGCTGGCCGGTATCGCCCAGCAGCTCCACCGAGAAGAGACGCGGCACCAGCAGGATCAGCCCGCCTGCCGCCAGACCCCAGAGAATGAAGGTGTGTCGCTCCAGCCGGATACTGGCATGCCCGCTCGAAAGCATGGCCTGAATCGAATGCAACTGCTGACTGCCGCCGTTCATCGATGACGCAAACATGGCGTGAATCTCCGTCCTTGCCGATAACTCTGAATTACAGAGAGTAATATAACTCTGAATTTCAGAGTGTCAAGACAAGAATCTCTCAATCAACCGATCAGGGTGGGTAGAGAGGATTCAAGCAGACAAAAAAACGAGACCAGAGGCCCCGTTACTCAACCGAGCATCGTCCAGGATGAACGCGAGTTCTTAGCGCCAAACTGCTTGAGCGGCCATCCCTGGCCGAATCGCGCCCCCCCCGACCTTCATGAGAACCCAGTGGGGGTGACGCCAGTTTCAGGCAGTTCAGAACTTGTGAATGATACCGCCGAAAAAGGTGTCTTCCTCGACATTGGTTTGATCTTCATCGTAGGTGGTGTAGCCGACATGCAGCTTGGTACGCTTGCTCAGCGCATGCTCGTAACCCACACTGATCTGGGTGACTTCGTTGTCCACGGTGCCGTCGGGCAGCGTGATGTTCGGCGAGAAGTCGATAGGAAGCTTCTGGATCTTAGTCACTGGGGCGTCGCCGACCAGGTACTGAGCCTTGATCTTGCCGTTGGCGCCGACCTTGAAGTTACCGCTCACGCCGTAGGCATCCGCATCTTCAGCCGCATCATCGAAGTCAAAGCTGCTGAACATACCGCCGACTTGCCACATATCGGCCTTCCAGACGAAGGTTCCGCGCAACAGGGAGGGCTCGACGTTGTAGCCACCGGTATCGTAAGTGTTGTAGGCCACAGAGGCGAAGATCGGGCCGTTGCTGTAGAGACCGGCCAATGAGATGTGATCGAACAGGCCCGTCAGTTGAGTGTCACCGGAGGCTGAGTCACCCGCTTCACCGGCTACGGCGGCGCCGACGAGGGAGAAGCCGTTCATATCCGGTGAGATATAGGCGATGACGTTGCTGACACGATCCTCGCCGGGAAACACCGTCTTGATATCGCCGGGCAGATCGCCGAACTGGTCGAACTTGCCCTGGGACATTTTCAGAGGGGTGTCGTGACGACCCAGCAGCAGGGTACCGAAGCCGCCGACCAGTCCGGCATACTGATTACGGTTGCTCAAGGTGCTGCCGGCATCGGGATTGACCCCGAATTCGAACTTGTAAACGGCCTTGAGGCCATCGCCGAGGTCTTCGCTGCCCTTGACGCCGACCCGCGAGTCGATACTGTCGACACTCCATACATCTTGAGTACCGTCGTCGGTATTGGCGATGATGAAGTGGGCCTTGCCATAGACCGTGGCATCGGCCATGACGGCCGCAGGCACGACCAGGGTGGAGGCAATTGCCAGAGAAAGGATTTTTTTCATTGCTTTAACTCCGTAGGTTTCAGAAACAGGAAGTGGTTTCTGCCTTGTATTCTGAAAAACGGAAGTTAAGGGATTACGAAACGGTAATTGCAGTACTGCTACAGTCGCATGAATCTGTCGCCTTTCCGCGACAACCCGCGCCTGATTCGTTCTATCACTGGGTCAGTGAACAAATTTTTTCCATGACAATTGCATTACCCGCATCGTCAAGGCAATTGACGGGCCCTGCTTGTTGCATGATCTCTACAGCGTGATACCGCTTCGGTATCGATAGGGAGAAGCGAAGGTGTGTTGCCGGCGCCGGCTTACGCCGGCACTCCTCGCATTACCTCGTCAACGAATTCCGGATGCGTGAGATCGCACCGCCCTTCACTGCCCCCGGCGGCGGCTCAGCACCAGGGCGTCGAAGAGCATGATCACGACCCCCACGAAGATGGCGGAATCGGCCACATTGAACGCGGGCCAATAGTATTCGCCATAGTGGAGATGGATGAAGTCGATCACCTCGCCGCCACGGAACAGGCGATCGATGAGGTTACCCAAGGCGCCGCCGAGGATCAGGCTGAGGGAGATCGCGGTCCATAACTCCCGGCTTTCGAGACGCCGGAGCCATGCCAGCAGCACACCGCTGACAATGATCGCCAGGGCGATGAAGAACCAACGCTGCCAACCCTCCTGCTCGCTGAGAAAGCTGAAGGCCGCACCGGGATTGGTCAGGTAGGTGAGATTGAAGAAGGGCAGCACGCTGATCGACTGGTGCAGCTGCATCTGCTGCAGCACCAGCTGTTTGGTGCCCTGATCGAGCAGGATCACCGCCAGAGCGATCCAGAGCCAACGCAGCATACTCTTGCTCGCTTGCGACATCAGACGAAGCGACGGGGCTCGCCGTCTCCCGTGACGTTCTCCACGCAGCGGCCACAGAGTTCCGGATGCGCGCTATCGCCCCCCACATCCTCACGATGGTGCCAGCAACGCACACACTTGCCATGGGGCGACGCCTTCACCACTACGGCCAGACCCGGGTCGTCGGTGGCCAGCGCCTCCTCGGGCTTGTCGGCCAGGGCATGCACCCGGGCGTCCGAGGTGATCAGCGCGAAACGCAGTTCTTCGCCGAACCGCTCCAACTGCGTCTTCAGGGCATCGTCGCAGTAGAGTTCCAGCTCGGCATCCAGGGATGAGTTGCCGGCTGCGCGGAAGGACTCCATCGCCTGACCCACCGAATCGCGCACACCGATCACCCGCTGCCAGAATGCGCGGTTGAAGGGATCGTCCTCATCGAGGGCGAAGAGCCCCTGATACCAGGTCTCGAGGAAGACGCTCTCGCCGCGCTCGCCGGGCATCGACTGCCAGATCTCGTCGGCGGTGAAGCTGAGGATCGGCGCCAGCCAGCGCACCATCGCCTCGATGATGTGGTACATGGCGGTCTGGCAGGAGCGGCGCGGCAGGCTGTCGGCCTGGGTGGTGTATTGCCGATCCTTGATCACGTCGAGATAGAAGCCGCCCAGCTCGTTGACGCAGAAGTTGTGGATCCTCTGGTAGATGAGGTGGAACTGATACTTTTCGTAGGCGGCGACGATCTCCTGCTGCAACTGCAGGCTGCGGTCCACCGCCCAGCGGTCGAGCTCGATCATCTGCTCCGGCGGCACCAGATTCCGCGCCGGATCGAAACCGTTCAGGTTGGAGAGCAGGAAGCGCGCGGTATTGCGGATACGCCGGTAGGCGTCAGCGGTGCGCTTGAGGATCTCGTCGGAGACGCTGATCTCGTTGCGGTAGTCGGTGGCCGCCACCCAGAGGCGGATGATGTCGGCGCCGAGCGTCTTGGTCACCTTCTGCGGCGCGATCGTATTGCCCAGGGATTTGGACATTTTGCGCCCCTCGGCATCCACGGTGAAGCCGTGGGTCAGCACCTGCTTATAGGGCGCGCAGTCGTTCATCGCCACCGAGGTCATCAGCGAGGACTGGAACCAGCCGCGATGCTGGTCCGACCCCTCCAGGTAGAGATCGGCGGGAAAGCTCAGTCCGTCGCGGGTTCGCAGCACGCACTCGTGAGTGACACCGGAGTCGAACCAGACATCGAGGGTGTCGTGGGTCTTTTCATAGTCGCCGGCGGCCGCGCCCAGCAGCTCCTCGGGCTCCAGCTTGAACCAGGCCTCGAAGCCCTCGGCCTCGACCCGTTGCGCCACTTGCTCCACCAGGGCCTGGGTATCGGGGTGCAGTTCGCCGCTCTGCTTGTGTACGAACAGTGTGATCGGCACGCCCCAGGTGCGCTGGCGCGAGATGCACCAGTCGGGCCGGTTCTCCACCATGCCCTGGATGCGCGCCTTGCCCCAGTCGGGCATCCACGCGACCTGATCGATCTCGCGCAGGGCGGCCTGGCGCAGGCCGTTCTGCTCCATGCTGATGAACCACTGCGGGGTGGCGCGGAAGATGATCGGCGTCTTGTGGCGCCAGCAGTGCGGATAGCTGTGGCGCAGCCGCTCCTCATGCACCAGCGCGCCTCGCTGCTGCAGCACCTCGATCACTTTTTCGTTGGCCGACAGCACATGCTGTCCTTCGAACAGCTCGGTGCCTTCGACAAAACAGCCATCGCCACCCACCGGGTTGTCCACCGGCAGCTTGTAGCGGGCGCCCACCACATAGTCATCGAGACCGTGACCGGGAGCGGTGTGCACCGCTCCGGTACCCGCCTCCAGGGTCACGTGTTCACCCAGGATCACCGGCACCTTGCGTGCGTAGAAAGGGTGCTGCAACTGCATCCCTTCGAAGGCCTCGCCCTTGGCGTAGCCCACCACGTGGTAGTGTTCGAAACCGTAGCGATCCATCACATCCTTGAGCATGGCGTCGGCGATCAGCATGCGCTCCTTGCCGCGGGTGCCCTCGCACTCCACCACCGCGTATTCCAGCGAGGGGTTGAGCGCCACCGCCTGGTTGGCCGGCAGGGTCCAGGGGGTGGTGGTCCAGATCACCACCGAGAGCGGCCCCTGACCACAACCCTCGGGGCTGTGGTGGCAACGGCCGAGGAAGTCCCCCTCGTCGACCACGGTAAAACGTACGTCGATGGCGAAGGAGTCCTTGTCCTGGTACTCCACCTCCGCCTCGGCCAGGGCCGAACCGCAATCGGTGCACCAGTGGACCGGCTTGTAGCCCTTCTGCACATGGTTGTTGGCGACGATCTTGCCGAGGGAACGCACGATGTCCGCCTCGAAACGGTGGTCCATGGTCAGATAGGGGTTGTCCCAGTCGCCCATCACCCCGAGTCGGATGAAATCGGCCTTCTGTCCTTCCACCTGCTTGCGGGCGTACTCGCGGCAGGCCTGGCGAAACTGGGCGGTGGTCACCTTCTTGCCCGGTTTGCCGATCTTCTTCTCCACCTGCAGCTCGATGGGCAGGCCATGGCAGTCCCAGCCCGGCACATAGGGGGCGTTGAAACCGTCCAGGGTGCGACTCTTGACGATGATATCCTTGAGGATCTTGTTCACCGCATGACCGATGTGAATGTCGCCATTGGCGTAGGGGGGGCCGTCATGCAGGATGAAGCCGGGCCGGCCCGTGCAGGCCTCGCGCACCTTTTGATAAAGGCCGATCTCCTGCCAGCGCTTCAGCATCTCCGGCTCGCGCTGAGCCAGATTGCCCCGCATGGGGAAGTCGGTCTGAGGAAGATTGAGTGTCTGCTTGTAGTCGCTCACGGACGGCTGCCTGTTAGAGTGTGCGAAAAAATAGCGTATTGAAACGTAATTCCGCCAAGTGCGCAAAGATTAAGCGGCTGTTTTGCCCGGCCCGTAGCGGTTTCGACCGAGGTGAACGGGATCCCGCGAGGTCGGGACTTCAATCGGCCAGGCCGAGTATCGCCCTGGCGGCAGCGGCGTCCAACAGAATCTGCTGGCGCAGGGCCTCGAAATTCTCGAACCGCTGTTCGTCACGCAGCTTGCACACGAACTCGACGCCAATGTGCTCGCCGTAGACATCGCGGTTGAAGCCGAACAGATGCACCTCCAGCAGATAGCGGGTATCCCCTTCCACCGTGGGACGCACCCCGATATTGGCTACACCCGGAACCGGTTGATCGCCCAATCCGTCGACCTTCACGGCATACACGCCGTGCAGCGGACTGACCCGACGGTGCAGATTGAGGTTGAGGGTCGGAAAGCCGATGCCGCGGCCACGCTTGTCGCCATGGCCGATACGTCCGCAAATGCGGTAGGGACGACCGAGGTACTGATGGGCGGTCGCGAAATCGCCCTGGGTCAGCAGTTCACGGATGCGGGTGCTGCTGACCCGGTCGGCATCCAGCTTGTAGGTGTTCATGTTCTCCACCTCGAAGCCGTGCATCCTGCCCATGCGCTGCAGCAGTGCGAAATCCCCCTGCCGGCCACTGCCGAATCGGAAATCGTCGCCGACAGAAAGAAAGCGGGTGCCCAGACCCTCGACCAGCAACTCCTCTACGAACAGCTCCGCCGGCATGGCGGCCAGGCGCCTGTTGAACTCGAGCACCACCACCCGCTCGACACCCACTTCCCCGATCGCCTGCAGCTTCTCGCGCAGACGGGTCAGGCGGGCCGGCGCGGAAGCGGCCTGGAAGTACTCCCGCGGTTGAGGTTCGAAAGTGACCACGGTGGTCGGCAGACGCAGCTCGGCACCTTTCTCCAACAGATGGCGGAACACCGACTGGTGGCCCAGATGCACGCCATCGAAGTTGCCGATGGTCGCCACGCAGCCCCGGTGTTCCGGTCTGAGATTGTGAAGTCCGCGAACGAGTTGCATAGAGTGTTGCCGTATCAGGAACGGCCAATTATAGGGGAAGCGATAGGCTTGGCCACCCCGGATCTTACCCTGGCGAGTGAATCAGTGGGCCTCGGAACGGAAGTGTCTCGGCCGGACCCCCATAAGCCACAGCATAAGGAAGTAGATCGCGGCTGCACAGCTGATCCAGAACACCAGATACTCGATGCGCTGCCAGAAACCGATCACCAGCCATGACTCGAGATCACCCACCACCCAGACCAGAAAGACGCCCATGACGACACCGGCAATGACGGCCTTCAGCAACAGACTGATCCAGCCCGTTTGCGGCATCAGCACCTGATCGTTGCGCAATCCCCGATAGAGCAGGTAGGCATTGAGCGAGGAGGAGAGCGTGGTGGCCAGGGCCAGCCCGGCATGCGCCAGGGGAAACACCAGGATGATATTGAAGATCATGTTGGAGACCATGGCGATAATGCCGATGCGTACCGGGGTACGGGTATCCTGGCGGGCATAAAAGCCGGGGGCGAGGATCTTGATCAACATGATAGCGAGCAGGCCCGGCGAATAGGCCATCAGACTGCGTGTCGCCATCGCCACATCATGCTCGTTGAAGGCCTCGGAATAGAAGAGTGTCGCCAGCATGGGGCCCGCCAGCAGCAACAGGCCGATGGCGCAGGGTATGCCCAGCAACATAGTCACGCGCAGAGCCCAATCGAGGGTATCGGAAAAGGCCTGAGACGATTTCTCCGAATGTTTGCGCGAGAGGTTGGGCAGGATCACCGTACCCAGCCCCACCGCAAGTATGCCCACCGGAAACTCCATCAGACGATCGGAGTAGTAGAGCCAGCTGATGCTGCCGCTGACGAGGAAGGAGGCGATCAGGGTATCCAGCAGCAGATTGAGCTGGCTCACGGAGACGCCGAACAGCGCCGGCACCATCAGCTTCATGACCTTCACCACGCCGCTGTCCCTGAACGCCACCCGCGGCCGCGGAATCATTCTCAACTGATACAGGAAGGGCAGTTGGAAGGTGAACTGAACCACACCCGCGATCAGCACGCCCCAGGCCAGAGCGACCACCGGCACCTCCATGTAGCGGGAGAGAAAGAGGGCGCAGGCGATCAGCGAGATATTGAGCAGCGCCGGCGTGAAGGCCGCCGCCCCGAACCGGTTGTGGGTGTTGAGAATGCCTCCGGAGAAGGCGGTCAGGGAGATGAAAAAGAGATAGGGAAAGGTCAGATAGAGCATCTCCACCGCGAGGTCGTACTTTTCCTCCCCCTCGAGGATGAATCCAGGCGCGAAGATCAGCACCAGCAAAGGGGCCGCCAGCACCCCGATGGCCGTCGCCATCAGCAGCACGGTGCCCAGACTGCCCGCCATCTTGTTGACGAACTCCTTGAGTTCGGCGCTGCTGCGCTTGGTGCGATACTCGGTCAGAACCGGCACGAAGGCCAGCGAGAAGGCGCCCTCGGCAAACAGCCTGCGCAGGAAATTGGGGATCTTGAACGCGACGAAGAAGGCATCGGTCATGGCATCCGCGCCGAACATACGCGCCAGCACCAGGTCGCGGGTGAACCCCAGAACCCGGGAAATCATGGTACTGCTGCCGACTGCGGCGAATGAGCGGAGAAAGGAAGCCAGGGTTGTTATCCTTAGTCAATTACCGACGAACCGTCGCATGCCCTTGTCGAGTATAATCTTTTTTGAATCGGCATCGGAGTGATGGAATACAAAAATCCGCCCGACTCTAACAGCTGTGACGCGCCAGGGCAAAACGGTTGACAAGCCGCCCCAGTTTGGGGAAAATTCGCCCCCTTTGATAAAGCCAGTTTCACCCAGGAGTAATCCCTTGGCCAACTCAGCCCAAGCCCGCAAACGCGCGCGCCAAGCCACCAACCGGCGCTCCCGCAACATGGCGCAGCGCAATGAACTGCGCACCTATATCAAGAAGGTCGCCAAACAGATCGCTGCCGGCGACAAAGAGGGTGCCACCGCCGCCTATACGGCCGCCGTGCCGGTGATCGACAGTGCCGTCTGCAAAGGCCTGATCCACCGGAACAAGGCAGCACGTCACAAAAGCCGTCTGAACGTTCAGATCAAGGCCATGTAAAGGGCGCGCCAAGCCAAATCGAAAAACCGGCCTATGGCCGGTTTTTTTGTTTATGATGCGATCTCCGCAAAGCAGCGCAAAGGTCGCAAAGAGTATTCATTGATCCGGCTGGTCATGGCGTGCGCTCTGCGCATACGTCATAACAGCACCAGATTGTCTCTGTGGATCAGCTCCTCCTCGTCCACATAGCCGAGAATCGACTCGATGCGGCTACTCGGCTGACCCATGATCCGCGCCGTCTCCTGAGCATCGTAGTTGACCAGGCCTCGCGCAACTTCACAGCCCGATGGATCGAGACAGACCACGGCCTCGCCCCGCGAGAAGCTCCCCTTCACACCGCAGACTCCCACCGCCAGAAGGCTGCTGCCCTGTTCACGCAGTACGCGGACGGCGCCCTCATCCAGGGTGATGCTGCCACGCACCTGCAACTGCCCCGCCAGCCAGCGCTTTCGCGCCGCTTGCGGCTCCTGCACCGGCACCAGCAGGGTTCCCACCGACTCCCCGCGGCTGATCGCCTCCACCACCCCCTCGCGCCGGCCGGAAGCGATTACGGTACCGGCACCGGAACGGGCGGCCAGACGCGCGGCGCGCACCTTGGTCACCATGCCTCCAAGCCCCAGCCCGCTGGCGCTGCCGCCGGCCACGGCGTCGAGCCTGGGATTGTCCACCCGGGTCTCGTCGATCAGGCTGGCCTGAGGATTGAAGCGGGGATCGGCGTCGAAGAGTCCCTCCTGGTCGGTCAACAACACCAGCAACTCCGCCTCGATCAGATTGGCCACCAGCGCGGCCAGGGTGTCGTTGTCGCCGAAGCGCAGCTCATCGGTGGTCACCGTATCGTTCTCGTTCACCACCGGCACCACCCCCAGCTCCAAGAGCGTGCGCAGGGTGCTGCGGGCATTCAGATAGCGCGAACGGTCGGCGAGATCATCCCGGGTCAGCAGAATCTGAGCGGTATGCAGGCCGTACTGCTGGAAGCAGGCCTCCCAGGCGTGCACCAGGCCCATCTGGCCGATGGCGGCAGCGGCCTGCAGCTCGTTGAGATTGTGTGGCCGGGTGCGCCAGCCCATGCGGCTCATCCCTTCCGCCACCGCGCCCGAAGAGACCAACACCACTTCATGGCCGGCGTTGACCAGGGCCGCCATCTGCCCCACCCAGTGTGAGAGCACCTCATGCGACAGCCCCTTGCCGTCGGCGGTCAACAGGGCGCTGCCGATCTTGATGACCCAGCGTCGTGCGGTGGCGATTTTTTCCCGGCTAATCATTGGTTCTTTTCTTTCGTAACTGGTTAGATTCGGCCCCGATTGACCCAATCCGATACCCTGTAGGGCGGGGCCCTGCCCCACCATTTGCACCCGATATCGACAAACGACTACTGCAGAGGATCCCAGGCTTCGTCGCCAGACGGCTGTTCCCGTTTCGCCGCCTCCTCGCGCCAGATTGTTTCCAACCTGACCATGAGGTCAGCCGTCAGCTGCCGGAGTCCCTCACCCGTGGCGGCGGAGATGCCGTAGACCGGCCCCTGCCACTGCAGTGCCACTACCAACTCGGCAGATCTCTCTTCAAACGCCTCATCGCTCAGCAGGTCCTTCTTGTTGAGCACCAGCCAACGCTCCTTGCCGGCCAGTTCAGGGGAGTAGTCGAACAGCTCCCGCTCGATCTGGCGCACCTGCTCCGCCGGGTCTATCGAGGCATCGATGGGGGCGATGTCCACCAGGTGCAGCAGCAGCCGCGTACGCGACAGGTGCTTGAGAAACTGCAGACCGAGACCGGCACCGGCCGCCGCCCCCTCGATGACACCCGGGATGTCGGCCACCACGAAGCTATGATCGCGCCCCAGGCTGACCACTCCCAGGTTGGGATAGAGGGTGGTGAAGGGATAGTCCGCCACCTTGGGACGGGCGCTGGAGACCTTGCGGATGAGACTCGACTTGCCGGCATTCGGCATCCCCAGCAGGCCCACATCGGCCAGCAGGATCAACTCCAGCAGCAGCTCTCTGCGCTCGCCTTCGGTGCCGTAGGTAAACTGGCGGGGAGTCCGGTTGGTACTGCTTTTGAAGTGGACATTGCCGATGCCGTGCTCGCCCCCCCGGGCAACCAGCAGCTGCTGCCCCGGTTCCAGTAGTTCGCCGATCATCTCACCTGTAACCTCGTCCATGACACGGGTTCCCACCGGCACGCGTACCTGCAGATCCTTGCCGCGACGTCCGGTACGCTCCCGCCCCATGCCGTTCTGTCCCCGCTCCGCCTTGTGGCTGCGCTGGGTGCGGAAATCGACCAGGGTGTTGAGCCCGCTGTCGGCCACCAGATAGACACTGCCGCCATCCCCACCGTCACCCCCGTCCGGTCCGCCCTTGGGGATATACTTTTCACGCCGGAAGCTGGCACAGCCGTTGCCACCGTCACCGGCAATGACCTTGATCCTGGCTTCGTCTACAAATTTCATGGCGTGGTTTTAGCGTGTATTGAGTGGAATATTACGCAAAGATCGCAATGACGCGCAAAGAACGCCAAACTGATCAGATTGATAAACTTTGCGCGCTTGGCGTTTCATGGCGATCTTTGCTTTGTATAAAAACCTGACCAGCCGCCAAAACGTAAAAAGCCCCGTCATCTGACGAGGCTTTCGAGTCCCGGGACCGAGTGGAATTTACTCGGCGACGACACTCACGAATTTGCGGTTTTGCGGGCCTTTGGTCTCGAACACCACTTTGCCGTCCGCCGTGGCGAACAGGGTGTGGTCCTTGCCTATACCCACGTTCACGCCTTTGTGGAACTGGGTGCCGCGCTGACGCACGATGATGTTGCCCGCCTTGACCACCTGACCGCCAAAGATCTTGACGCCCAAACGTTTGGATTCTGAATCGCGGCCGTTTCGAGTACTACCGCCTGCTTTTTTGTGTGCCATCTCTGTGCTCTCCTCAGCCGCTGATGCCGGTGACCTGCAGCTCGGTGTACCACTGACGGTGGCCCTGATGCTTCAGGTGATGTTTCCGGCGACGGAACTTGACGATCTTGACCTTCTTGCCCCGACCGTGGGACTTCACGGTGGCCGTCACCTTGCCACCTTCCACATAGGGGGTACCAATCTTGACGTCGTCACCATTGGTGATCATCAGCACCTTGTCCAGTTCGACGGATGCACCCTCGTCCGCGGTCAGCATTTCGACCCTGATGGTGTCGCCTTCAGAAACGCGATACTGTTTGCCGCCGGATTGAATTACCGCATACATTGCTTTAACCCCGAAATATACCGTTATCCACCCGCCGGAGTCCCGGCGAGGTAAAGAGGCGGAATTCTACCCACTGCCTCCATTCGGGTCAATAGCCATACCACACGCGCCCATCACTCCGAATCGCCCGACCACGGATGGGAACGCCATGTGAAACCACAACTCGGACAGCTTGCGCCGACCAGCCCAACCTCCTGATAAATATCAATATTGTCGATAAACACGGCTAACAGTCGATGGCTTTGGCCGGACTTTGCCGAGCAAATCGCACCTCTCCCGCCCATACGGACTCCCCGTCGTGATTATGTCACCTCCCGGTTGGCACTATGCACGATGATTCGGGGCAGCCGGCACTTAGACTCTATTCCCTAGGAGTGCAGTCTGTTCTCAACGCCCAAGGTGAAGCGACGCTTCACACGGAGGAGAAAGATGAAACATCCCTATCAACGCCTACTCGGCTGCCTCGTCAGCCTTGTTTCCATGTCCCATGTCCACGCCGCACTGGGCGATCCAGGCGCCGACGACTGGCAGCTCAGACGCCTGCAGCATCCCACCCTGGCGGAGCTGCGCGCCGAACGGGCGGGACAGATCATGATCTACGACGGATTGACGGACAGACAGGTCGCCAGGGTCATGGACAACCATTTCAACCGCATCCAGAGCATGATGTTCACCGATGTCGTCATCACCGGCAAGGACGGCTCACCGAAGGAGGACCCCGTCAGCGGCACGATCCTGACGGAGAGTGACGGCTGCGATTGAATCGCTTGCTCCCGCGGTATCAGGCTGACGAGTGCGCTGAACGCTTTTCCGCCTCGATAAAGACCCTTTTCACCTGGGGAAAGCACTGCTTGATCGACTTGTCCATCTCGCCGATCGCCGACTCGATCTGATCGGCTGTCGCCCGATCGACAAAATCGACACTCAGGTTGACCAGAATGAAGTCGGGCCCCATGTGCATGGTGAGCACCTCGTTGACATGCTCCACCAGCACCTGCGCCCCGACCATGCCGCGGATGCCCTCCACCACGCTGCGGCTGGCGCTCTCGCCGATCAGCAGTCCCTTGGTTTCATAGGCGAGCCAGACCGCGGTACCGACCAGGATCAAACCGATGATGATCGAGGCGACGCCGTCGAACCAGAGATTGCCGGTCAGCTGGGTCAGGGTGACGCCTGCGAAGGCCACCATCAGACCGAGCATGGCGGCGGTATCCTCGAACAGAACCACGAAGATGGAGGGATCCTTGGCCCGCTGGATCGCCTCCACATAGCCCCATTTGCCCTTGGCCCGGGTGAACTCGCGGAAGGCGAACAGCCAGGCCGCGCCCTCGAACAACATCGCCAGACCGAGCACCAGGTAGTTGATCAGCGGGTTCTGGATCGGCTCCGGGTGTTCCATATGCTTGATCCCTTCATAGATGGAGACACCTCCTCCCAGGGCGAAGATCAGGATCGCCACAATGAAACTCCAGAAATAGATCTCCTTGCCGTGGCCAAAGGGAAACTCATCGTCGGCCGGACGCTTTGCCCGGGCCATGCCGTAGAGCAGCAATCCCTGATTGCCGGTATCGACCAGCGAGTGTATGCCCTCCGACAGCATG
>JBNLGI010000077.1:0-5777 GCA_050305975.1 Sedimenticolaceae bacterium
GTGCGGCAAGCCGCACCCTACAGGAAACGGAGCCTAGGGTGCGGCTTGCCGCACCGTTATTTTGCCGGGGGCGTCAGCTCCTTAAGCCGTTCGTGCCAGAACACCGTCGAGCCCGCCACCGCCGCCGGCATGGCGAGGAAGTTGAGCAGCGGCACCATCATCATCAGCGTCAGACTGCCGCCGAAGACCAGGGCGGTGAGCCGGGTCTGCTTCAAGCGGCGGTGCTGCTCCTTGAAGGCGAGACCGTGGTTAGCCATCGGATAATCGCCGTATTCGAGGGCCAGGAACCAGGCGCTGAAGGCGAGCCACAGGAAGGGGGCGGCCAGGTTGACCAGCGGGATCACGAACAGCAGCAGCAGGGGAATGGCGCGCAGCAGGAAGTAGACCATCTTGCGCAGCTCCGAGAGCAGGGAGGGGATCACGTCCTTCATCAGCTGCTTCATGCCGCCCGTCTGCTGGAGTGGCTCGCCCCCCAGGTAGCGTTCGACCTTCTCCGCCAGTAGGCCGTTGAAGGGAGCCGCGATCAGGTTGGCGATGACGGTGAAGGTGTAGAAGACGATGAGCAGGATGGCGATGGCGAACAGGGGCCAGAGCAGCCAGCGCAGCCAGGAGAGCCAGCTCTCGTCGCCGGGCAGGAAGCGGTCCATCAGCAGTTCGAACTGGTCGATGCCGAGCCAGATCAACAGACTGAAGACCAGGATGTTGATCACCAGGGGAATCAGCACGAAGGGCCGGATGCCCGGTTTGGTGATCAGGTTGAGGCCGCGCATCAGATAGCCGGCCCCGTCGATTGGCGTATTTGCCATGGCGGAATCCTTGCTGCAAAGATGCGGCATCTTAACAGATTCGATCGGGGACGGCGGGGCAGGGTCCCACACCACCAAGCGGCCGCAGGGTGGGGGCCGGCCCCACCAAAAAGGGTGATGGAGTGAACGAGAGTGAGCCTTGGTCGGCATTGAGACACTGACGGGACTGTTCTTCACGGCAGTGCTGCTGGCGCTGGCGCCGGGACCGGACAACCTGTTCGTGCTGACCCAGTCGGCGCTGCTCGGGCGCTGGGCCGGGCTCATGGCGACCCTGGGGTTCTGCACGGGATTGATCGTGCACACCCTGGGCGTGGCGCTGGGGGTGGCGGCCCTGCTGCGGCAATCCGAGCTGGCCTTCACCCTGCTGAAGCTGGTCGGGGCGGGTTATCTGCTCTATCTGGCCTGGCGATTTCTGCAAGCCACGGGTGTGGAGGCGGGTGCTGCCAAGGCGGTCGTCCCGCGTCCCTGGATGCTCTACCGCAGGGGCATTATCATGAACGTCACCAATCCCAAGGTGACGCTCTTTTTTCTTGCCTTCCTGCCCCAGTTCACCGATCCGGCGCTCGGTTCGGTGGTCGCACAGCTGATCGTCTTCGGCCTGCTCTTCATCCTGGCCACGCTGCTGGTGTTCGGCGCAGTGGCCCTGCTGGCCGACAGCCTGCGTCCCTGGCTGGGCCGGCATGCCCAGGCGCAACGCTGGATCCGGTGGACGGCGGCGGTCGTCTTCATCGTGCTGGCGGTCAAGCTGTTGATGACCTCATCGGTCTGAGCCGGACCTGGCAGGAGGCGCGTTGCAATACCCAATCGAGAGGAAGTTTATCCATGAAATATGTCGGTGCTCATGTCAGCGCCTCGGGTGGTGTCGAGAACGCTCCGCTCAACGCCGGCGAAATCGGCGCCCGCGCCTTTGCGCTCTTCACCAAGAATCAACGGCAGTGGCACGCCAAACCGCTGAGCGAGTCGTCCATCGAGGCGTTTCGTGAGAATCTGCAGGCGGTCGCGATCGAACCGCGCCATGTCCTGCCCCACGACAGCTATCTGATCAACCTCGGACATCCGGAAGCGGAGGGGCTGGAGAAGTCGCGTCAGGCCTTTCTCGAAGAGATGCAGCGCTGCGAGCAGCTCGGACTGGAACTGCTCAATTTTCACCCCGGCGCCACCCTGCGAAAAATCGATGAGACCGAGAGCCTGCGGCGGGTCGCCGATTCGATCAACTGGGTCCTGGAGCGGACCGGGGGCGTGACCGCGGTGATCGAGAACACCGCCGGTCAGGGCAGCACCCTAGGCTACCGCTTCGAGCACTTGGCGGAGATCATCGATCGGGTGGAGGACAAGTCGCGGGTCGGTGTCTGTCTCGACACCTGCCACACCTTCGTGGCCGGTTACGATATGCGCACGCCGCAAGCCTGCGACGAAACCTTCGGTCAATTCGATCAGATCGTCGGCTTCGATTTCCTGCGCGGCATGCATCTCAACGACAGCAAACCCGACCTGGGCGCCCGGGTCGATCGCCACCACAGCCTGGGGCAGGGCAAACTGGGGTGGGAGGTGTTTCGCTACATCATGCGGGACAGCCGCTTCGACGATATCCCCATGGTGCTCGAGACCATCGACGAGAGCCTTTGGGCGGAGGAGATTTCGGCCCTCTACGCCTTTCAATCTTGAACGGGTAAACCCTGTCTTGCCCAGATCATGGCGCTGAAATAGACTGAGCTCCAATCATATGGAGACAGTTTTTTCGGAATAGGACGATGTCATTACTGGATGATTTGAAAAGGGAGGCGCAGGAGCGTCAGGCGGCCGACTCGGCCGATCAGGAGGCGATACGCAAAGAGGCCGAATACCGGGAGCGTATCCGCCCGGCGATGCTGAAGATCCTTCACTATCTCTCCGAGCTGACCGAGCAGCTGAAGGTGGTCGATCCCGATGTGCGTCAGGACTACACCCTGCCGGGCATTGGTACGGTCGCTGACCTGCGCCAGGGCAATTATGTGGTCAATGCCGACAGCACCGAGAACACCAAGACCATCCGTCTGCGTTTCAACTGCACCGATGAGCGGGAGCGGGAGTACGCAGTCAGACCCAAATCGTCCGCCGACGAGACCCGTGATTTTCTCGAAACCCAGGTCATGCGCTATGCCGAATGGCCGATTCGCAATCCGGTGCAGGGCATCATCGGGCTCAATTTTCAGCTCGCCGTCAAGGTGGATGTGAATTTTGTCTTCAAGGCCGACCCGGATCAGGGCGCCATTGCCCTGTTCATCTCCAATTTCTCCAACTTCAAAGTCGAGAAGAGTGTGGTACAGCCCGAACGCATCGACGATGCCTGGCTGGACAATCTGGGCAACTACCTGCTGCGCCGACGCAAGAATCTCTACGAGCTGGAGATCACGGACACCGACAAGGCCGTTATCCGCAGCAAACTGGAGGCTGATCGACGCCAGCGGGAGGCGGAGCTGCAGCAGGCGATAGAGCGGGAACAGGAAGAGCGCGAGGAGTCCCGCCGCAACTCGCTGCTGGGCAAGCTGAAATCCTTTGCTTTGCCGACAGATGACGGTAGCGGCCGGGAGGGGTAGGCGGACGCTTTCCCGCTCGCTCGCATGCCGTCACAGACCCGGCTCCGATAAGGCCCCTCTATCCCCGCTTGTGCGGGTGGTGGCTTTCCAATACCCTTCGGGGATGAGGCGACATCGGAGATTCTGGCGCAATGGCGCGTGCTGGCTGCTGCTGGCACTCGCGCTTCTCACCGTGCTGCCGGTCTACGCCATTGCCGACGAGGTCAAGATCGGCGTCCTCAGCCACCGTGGCGACAAGGTGACCCGCGCCATGTGGGGGCCGACCGCCGACTATCTGACCAGCATCATTCCCGGTCACCGGTTCAGCATCCGTCCGCTCAAGTTCGATGAGGTCAACCCCGCGGTGTCAGCCGGCGAGGTCGATTTTGTGCTGGTCAATCCGGGCATATACGTCAACCTGGAGGTCAAATACCGGGTCTCGCGCATCGCCACCCTCTACAACCGGCGCAACAATGTGCCCTACAAGATCTTCGGCGGCGTCATCTTCGCGCGCAAGGATCATCCCGAGATCAGGACCCTGGAGGATCTGCGGGACCACAGTTTCATGGCGGTCTACCCGACCTCCCTGGGCGGGTTCCAGATGGCCATGCGGGAGATGATGGCCATCGGCATCGATCCCTACAAGGATCTCAAGTCCCTGGAGTTCGGTGGCATTCACGATCTGGTCGTGATGTCCGTGCTGCACGGCGAGGTGGACGTGGGAACGGTACGCACCGACATCCTGGAGCGCATGGCGGCCGACGGCACCATCGACCTCAACGATTTCCGTATCATCAATCCCCAGCAGGAGCCGGAGTTTCCCTTTGCCCTGAGCACCCGGATCTATCCGGAGTGGCCCTTCAGTAAAGTGGCGCATACCTCCGACAGCCTGGCTCAGCAGGTGGCGGTGGCGCTGCTGCAGATGCCTCACGACCACCCGGCCGCGCTGGCAGGCAAGTATGCCGGTTGGACCATTCCGCTCGACTACCAGCCGGTGCATGAACTGTTTCGCGAGTTGAAGCTGCCGCCTTACCAGAATCTGGGACGCTTCACTCTCTCCGACGCCATCGACCGTTACCGCTACTGGCTGCTGGGCGGCCTCTTCGTGTTGTTGTTCATGGTCTTCATGACCTTCTGGGTGATGCGCCTGAACCAGGAACTGCACAACGCCAAGGTGCGATTGGAGCAGCAGCACGAGCTGATACTCGACTCGGTGGCCGACGGTATCTACGGCGTCGATCTGCATGGCCGATCGACCTTTTTCAACAAGGCGGCGGAGCGTATCACCGGTTGGGAGGCTGCGGAGGTGATCGGTCTCAATCAGCACGAGATTCTGCACCATACGCATGCCGACGGGTCACCTCACTGGGCGGAGGAGTGTCCGGTCTATCAGACCTTTCGCGACAACGAGGCGCGCTATATCTCCGACGACGTCTTCTGGCGCAAGGATGGCTCTTCATTTCCGGTGGAGTACAGCAGTACCCCGATCTGGGACGAGAACGGCCGCACCATCGGCAGCGTGGTGGTGTTCCGTGACATCACCCGGCGTAAGCGCATGGAAGAGGATTCACGCCAGCATCAGGTGGAACTGGCCCGGGTTGGCCGTCTGAGCACCCTCGGCGAGATGGCTTCCGGCATCGCCCACGAGCTGAACCAGCCGTTGACGGCCATCTCGACCAACGCCCAGGCCAGCATCCGCCTGCTGGAGTCCGACAGCTCCAACGTGGAGATGTGCGTCGACGTGATGGAGCGAATCGCCGATCAGGCCAACCGTGCCGGTGAGATCATCCGTCAGCTGCGGCGCTTCGTGCGCAAGGAGCCGCTGGAGCGCACGGATGCCGATATCAACGACCTGGTCAATGCGGTGGTGGTGCTGATCAGGCCGGAGATTCGTCGTGCCAGCGTCATGCTGGAGCTCGATCTGGAGGAGAATCTGCCGAGGATATCGGTGCAGCCGATACAGATCGAGCAGGTCATCCTCAATCTGGCGCGCAACGCCATCGAGGCGATGCTGGACAATGTCCAGGAGGAGCGCAGGCTCTGCATCAGCACCCGGCGTAGCGATGAACGGTTGATCGAGGTGATCGTGCGCGACAATGGCCCCGGGATCGATGCGGAGCTGGCCGGTACCCTGTTCGATCCCTTCGTCACCAGTAAATCCCAGGGCATGGGCCTCGGGCTCTCCATCAGCCACGGGATCATCGAAGCCCACGGTGGTAAACTCATGGTCGATCCGGATTATCGGAAAGGGGCCGAATTCATCTTCACTCTACCCCTCGAGGAGGCCAGCTGAACCATGGATCAGACCAAGCCCACCGTCTTCGTCGTGGACGATGATGCCGAGGTGCGCAACGCCCTCAAACTGCTGTTGGAATCGGTCGGTCTGCCGGTCATCTGCTACGCCTCGGCGCTCGAC
>JBNLGI010000078.1:0-4109 GCA_050305975.1 Sedimenticolaceae bacterium
GCGGGCCGAGCAGGGCAAGCTCGATCCGGTGATCGGCCGCGACGACGAGATCCGCCGCACCATCCAGGTGCTGCAGCGGCGCACCAAGAACAACCCGGTGCTGATCGGCGAGCCCGGCGTGGGCAAGACCGCCATCGTCGAGGGGCTGGCCCAGCGCATCATCAACGGCGAGGTGCCGGAGGGGCTGAAAAGCAAGCGGCTGCTGTCGCTGGACATGGGCGCCCTGATCGCCGGCGCCAAGTTCCGCGGCGAGTTCGAGGAGCGCCTCAAGGCGGTGCTCAACGACCTGGCCAAGCAGGAGGGGCAGATCATCCTATTCATCGACGAGCTGCACACCATGGTCGGCGCCGGCAAGGCGGAAGGCGCCATGGACGCGGGCAACATGCTGAAACCGGCTCTGGCCCGCGGCGAGCTGCACTGCGTCGGCGCCACCACCCTGGACGAATACCGCAAGTATCTCGAGAAGGACGCCGCCCTGGAGCGTCGCTTCCAGAAGGTGCTGGTGGATGAGCCGAGTGTGGAGGACACCATCGCCATCCTGCGCGGCCTCAAGGAGCGCTATGAGCTGCACCACGGCGTCGATGTGACCGATCCGGCCATCGTCGCCGCGGCTACCCTCTCCCACCGTTATATCACCGACCGCCAGCTGCCCGACAAGGCGATCGACCTGGTGGATGAGGCGGCCTCCCAGATCCGCATGGAGATCGACTCCAAGCCGGAGGAGATGGACCGCCTGGAGCGGCGCCTGATCCAGCTCAAGATCGAGCGCGAGGCGCTGAACAAGGAGACCGACGAGGCTTCCAAGAAGCGCCTGGCCGACCTGGAGTCCCATATCGAGCGGCTGGAGCGGGAGTTCTCCGATCTGGACGAGATCTGGAAGTCGGAGAAGGCGGCCCTGCAGGGCACCACCCACATCAAGGAGTCCCTGGAGCGGGCGCGACTGGAGCTGGAGACCGCGCGCCGCGCCGGCGACCTGACCCGCATGTCGGAGCTGCAGTACGGCCGCATTCCCGAGCTGGAGAAGCAGCTCGACATGGCGACCCAGGCCGAGATGCAGGAGATGAAGCTGCTGCGCAACAAGGTCACCGAGGAGGAGATCGCCGACGTGGTCTCCAAGTGGACCGGCATCCCCGTCTCCAAGATGCTCGAGGGCGAACGGGACAAACTGCTGCGCATGGAGGAGGCGCTGGGCAAGCGGGTGATCGGCCAGGCCGAAGGCGTGCGTGCTGTGAGCGACGCCATCCGCCGCTCCCGCGCCGGGCTCTCCGATCCCAATCAGCCCAACGGCTCCTTCCTCTTCCTCGGCCCCACCGGCGTGGGCAAGACCGAGCTGTGCAAGGCGCTGGCCGAGTTCCTCTTCGACACCGAGGAGGCGATGATCCGCATCGACATGTCGGAGTTCATGGAGAAGCACTCGGTGGCTCGCCTGATCGGCGCCCCCCCCGGCTACGTCGGCTACGAGGAGGGCGGCTATCTGACCGAGGCGGTGCGCCGCCGGCCCTACTCGGTGATCCTGCTCGACGA
The DNA here is from genome assembly GCA_050305975.1 of Sedimenticolaceae bacterium. Lineage (GTDB taxonomy): Bacteria > Pseudomonadota > Gammaproteobacteria > Chromatiales > Chromatiaceae > Thiodiazotropha. The sequence continues at coordinate 1,525 of JBNLGI010000078.1, forward strand.
GGTGGAGAAGGCCCATCCGGACGTCTTCAACGTGCTGCTGCAGGTGCTCGACGACGGCCGCCTGACCGACGGCCAGGGGCGCACCGTGGACTTCCGCAACACGGTGATCGTGATGACCTCCAACCTGGGCTCCCAGATCATCCAGGAGATGACGGGGGAGGAGCGCTACGCCGAGATGAAGGCGGCGGTGATGGAGACGGTGCGGCAGAACTTCCGCCCGGAGTTCATCAACCGACTCGACGAGATCGTGGTCTTCCACCCGCTGGCGGGCGAGCAGATCCGCGCCATCGCGGCGATTCAGATCGCTTATCTGCACCAGCGGCTGGCCGACCACGAGATGGCCCTCGAAGTCGCCGAGGCCGCACTCGACCGCCTGGGCCAGGCCGGTTTCGACCCGGTCTATGGTGCGCGGCCCCTCAAACGGGCCATTCGTCACCAGCTGGAGAATCCGCTGGCGCAGGAGATACTGGCCGGACGTTTCGGTCCCGGCGACACCATCCAGGTGGATGTGGCGGGCGATGGGCTCGGCTTCAGCAAGCGTCAGGGTGTGAGTGCGGCCTGAAGTCGTTCAGTCCGTGGTTGCAAACCGTAGGGTACGGCTTGCCGCTCCGAGATGCTGATGGACGCGTAGGGTGGGGCGCCGCCCCACCGATTTGCCATAAAACAGGTTGCGGTGGGGGCAGGCCCCACCCTGCCGTGCCAGTCGAAGTCAGTGGAGACGGTGCGGCAAGCCGCACCCTACGAGGATGCCGCGAGCGCCAGATAGCGTTGATGCATCGCCTCGGTGGCCGCGATCAGGTCCTCGAGGCTGCCGTCGTTCTCGATCACGTCATCGGCGCCGCGCAGCCGGGTTTCACGATCCACCTGGGCATCGAGGATCTGCCGGATGCGGGTTTCGCTGAGGCCGTCACGGGCGACGACGCGCTCGATCTGTTGGGCCGGGTCGCAATCCACCACCAAGACCCGGTCCGCCAGGGTATTCATTCCGGTCTCGAACAGCAGTGGGATGACCAGTACCGCATAGGGAGCGCTCTGCCGGGCCAGCCAATCCTCCATCGCCTGGCGTATGCGCGGGTGCAGGATCGCCTCCAGGCGACTGCGCGCTTGCGGGTTGTCGAACACGATGTCACGCAGGGCCGCCCGATCCAGTCGACCCTCGGCGTCCACCAGGTGGCTACCGAAGCCGGCCTTGATCTGCGCCAGTGCGGGTGAACCGGGCTCCACCATGCGGTGGGCCACGCGATCGGCGTCGATGACAGGCACACCGAGGCATTCGAGATGGCGGGAGACGGCGCTCTTGCCGCTGCCGATCCCACCCGTAAGGGCGACCACCAGCATCACATCAAACCGGACCAGCGTAGATAGGCCTGATTGATCTGCTCACCCCACATCAGACTGATCCATCCGGCCGCCGCCAGGTAGGGACCGAAGGGAATGGGAATGTTGCGGTCGCGCCCGCGCAGCAGGATAAGGGAGATGCCGACGAGGGCGCCGACCAGGGCGGAGATGAGAATAATCTGGGGCAGGTACTGCCAGCCCAGCCAGGCGCCCAGCATGGCCAGCAGCTTGAAGTCGCCGTAGCCCATGCCCTCCTTGCCGGTGAGTCGCTTGAATAGTTGATAGACGGACCAGAGGGAGAGGTAGCCGGCCGCCGCGCCAATCAGGGCGGAGTGGGCGTCGGTAAAGATCCCGCCCAGGCTGATCAACAGGCCCAGCCAGAGAAAGGGCAGGGTGATACTGTCCGGGAGCAGCTGGACATCGAAATCGATCATGCTGAGCGCTATCAGTACCCAGGTCAGCAGCAGAGCTCCGAGCATGGCCCATGAGAGACCGAAATGGATAGTGACGGCGAGCGAGAGCAGACCGGTGACCGCTTCGATGACCGGGTAACGCACGCTGATCGGCTGGTGGCAGCTCGAGCACCTTCCCCTGAGCAGCAGCCAGCTGATCACCGGGATGTTTTCCCAGGGCCTGATCTTGTGCTTGCAGTGGGGGCAGCGGGAGCCCGGCGTGTTGAGATTGAAGGGGGCCTGGTCGGACTCGACGGTCTCACCCAGATGCTCCCTGCACTCCCTGGTCCACTGGGACTCCAGCATGATCGGCAGCCGATAGATGACCACGTTGAGAAAGCTGCCGATCGACAGTCCGAGAAGGAGTGTGAACAGCGGGACTATCCAGCTGTTCTGTTGCAGAAGTTCAAACAAGGGTGTGCTGTTCTGCGGTTAGCCCATGACCGCCTTGCCCATGCTGAAGATGGGCAGGTACATGGCGACCACGAGGCCGCCCACCAGGGTTCCCAGAATGACCATGATCAACGGCTCGAGGAGACTGCTCATGGCGTCGACCGCGTTGTCCACCTGCTCTTCGTAGAAGTCCGCGACCTTGGCCAGCATGTCGTCCAGGGAGCCCGACTCCTCGCCGATGGAGACCATCTGGATGACCATGTTGGGAAACAGGTTGCGCTGTCTCATCGAGAGTTGCAGTGACTGGCCGGTGGCCACGTCTTCACGCATGCGCAAGACAGCATCGCCGTAGACCACGTTGCCGGTGGCGCCCGCTACCGAATCGAGTGCCTCGACCAGAGG
>JBNLGI010000079.1:0-6992 GCA_050305975.1 Sedimenticolaceae bacterium
ACCGGCGCAGGCCAACCACTGTTGGTCGATGGACTTTATGAGCGACAGCCTGTTCTGCGGGCGGCGTTTCAGGACCTTCAATCTGGTCGATGACTTCAATCGGGAGGCCCTGGCCATCGAGATCGACCTGAATCTCCCGGCGCCGAGAATGATCCGAGTGCTGGAGCGCGTGGTGGCCTGGCGCGGGTACCCCAACAAGCTGCGCATGGACAACGGCCCTGAGTTTATCTCATCGGCACTGGCCGAATGGGCTGAAGAGCATGGTATCGAACTGGAATTTATCGAGCCGGGAAAACCAACACAGAACTCGTACGTGGAGCGCTTCAATAGAACGTATCGGGATGAGATTCTGAACATGTACGTTTTCAGAACATTGAATGAAGTACGAGAACTCACTGAGAAGTGGGTACGTGAATACAACGAAGAACGCCCGCATGACTCGCTGGATGACCTCACTCCCTGGGAGTATCGGGACAAGCACGAACAGCTGGAAAACTCTAATTTAGGGTGCCACTAAAACAGGGAGGTTTACAAAAGGGGTCAAAGAAAAGGGGGCAGTACCCTTTTTCTCTTACCATTCTTCCTCCCTTCAGGCGTCCTCATCTGGCCTAACCCACTTTAAACTTTAGCTGAATCATCGTGAGGGGCCAGGCCTACGCAACTCTTTGAATATCTGAAAAAATATGCACAAATCAACGTCAAAATACGGCTTAGAACCCCCGTTTTGACCCCAAAATGGGATTCTTAGGGAGGAAAACGGATGCTTCGTGCGAATCGATTTCATCTTCCAGGCCACGTCTGGCACATCACCCACCGCTGCCATCGGCGGGAATTCCTGCTCAAGTTTGCTCGAGATAGGCGGCGATGGAAGTACTGGCTGTTTCAGGCGCGCAAGCGATACGGGCTTTGTGTACTGAGCTACATCGTAACCTCGAATCACATACACCTTTTGGTACTCGACCGAGGCAAAGGTGAAATAGTCCAGAGTATGCAGTTGATCGCCGGGCGCACCGCACAGGAATACAACCAACGCAAACAGCGCCGCGGTGCGTATTGGGAAGACCGTTATCATGCGACGGCCGTAGACACCGATGACTATATGGCACGTTGTATGGTGTATATCGATCTAAATATGGTACGTGCGGGTATTGTGACACATCCAGGGGAATGGGAAGTGTGCGGCTATCAGGAGCTACTGGATCCAAGCGCTCGGTATCGGGTCGTTGATGTTGGGGCACTTTTGGGTCTGCTGGGTATTGATGAACTGAGCCAATTCCAGTACCTCTATGCGTCCTGGATTGATGAAGGGATCAGTGCCGAGAACTCACGCCGTGATGGTCGGTGGACCGAAAGCGTGGCAGTGGGGAGCAAGGCGTTTGTAGAGCAATTTCAATCTCAAAGCGGTAGTGCTGCTGCACACCGAAAGCGCTTGCATGACGATTCTGGCTACAGGCTTTGCGAGAGCGCAGACAGTTACAACGACAATTTTGGGGTCGAAATGGGCACTCTAAGCGCTGAGAATGCCATTTTTCTAGATAATTTAGTATGAGCATCATCGGGTTGAGTAGGTCCGACCCCGATCTGCGGTCCTAGTAGGTCCGACCCCGATCTGCGGTCCTCAGATAGGCTTCTGACATTTATCGACCCTGGTCGCTACGCTGGCAGTAGGCGGTGCTACTCCCTGGTCGGCAGGTAATAACGCATGTCCATGCCGTCGCGCGACTCCTGGTACAGGTAGTGGTCTGCACCCTCGAGGTGATTGTGCCGGATAAAACGCTCGCCAGTGACCAGGTCTTCCAGGATCCCGTAGTTATCGCCTTCTTCGTTCTGCACTGCAGCCGGATCTGTAGCGGTCTCACCACCGCGCACGCGGATGCTGTCAGCGGTCACGCTCGGTAAACAAGGCACATGCTGGGGTTGTACCGGTGGCCTCCACCCCGAGAGTTCCCGCGCGAGATATGCATATGCTTGATTGTTGCCGGTGACGACATCCTCGGCCGATTCCATGAAGTTGTAGTAACAGGGTTCACTCATCCGGCATTCTTGTTGCGTGCTTACATCCGCACACAAGGCTCCGTTTATAATCATCACGCCTGCAAACCTCAGCGGGGTTTCATGAAATAAGCCGGGACAAAGCTGTAACCGCGGACACCTTGACGTTACGGGAGCGGATAAATCGACACCGGTGAAAATGCCATAATTTCCCTGCTGGCACGGGTCAGCCGTTTTTGGGATGCAGCTGTAGTCGAGCCCGGCCAAAATCTGTCTGATGTGGCGCAGATTATCCCTAATGCGGGATATTTGCGAGCTGGTCGGACAGTGGAAGTGCCGGTAGACGGCGTAGAGGTCCTGGCCTCTAAGGGGCCAGACGCTCAGGGCGCTGCTCAACATGTCGTCAGCCAATCTGCGGCTCTGATTGATCATCTCTTGCGCATTGTCCACGCCGGTCGTTACGCGATCGCATCCTGCGTTGCTGGAGATCTCCTTCGCGCTGGTCGATTTGTAGCTTGTGGCGGGAAGGCCCGGCAGTGTTAGTGTCCCTTGGGTGTCCAGGGAATGGGACCTCCACATTCCCTTGTCCATATCGAATACGGCCAGTCCCTCACCAGACTCGCTACCGGAGCCGCCGGCGACGGCCGTAGTGCCGGAATAACGCAGATGAAAACGGGCCAGATTGCCTTCTACTTCTTCGAGTACGTATTCCGTGCGGCCATTTGCCTGGTTCGTGGACCGGGTCTGGGTGAAGGAATCGCCGACCTTCATCGGTGTCGTGGGGAAGGCGGGTATCCAAAAGATGTCTTGTGCCTTGGCCGGTCCGGCAGCCTGCAACAAGGCGCGATGCTTCGGCATGCCACCGGAGAAAGCGAATTCGCCGGTCTCGCCGGTGACCGAGAACCGGGTTTGAAAGATGACTCCATCATAGTAATCGATGGACCGTCCCTGGTTGCTCAACGACAGGATTCGGGCAGTGACGGACGAATCGGCGTCATCGGGTTCCTGAGTTACCTGAAACTGAACCCGCTGGTCAAACTCGGACAGCAACTTGCCGCCGCCCGTCTGCACACTATGACTGGTTTCGGAGAAATCGGTGGCGGGTGATAAATTGTAGAAAAATCGGTATCCCTCGATGAATTCCATTTGGGCAAGGGCATAAGGGGCGAGCACGAGGCCGAGGAGGAGGGTACACATCGCCAGCCAGATCCAAGCCTGGGGAGGCCGACCATGAGGGCTGCGTGAATGAGACGAGGTGATCATCCTTTCTCGATCGTCCATAAAGCAAGGTCAGAACACGGATTTTGAAAAATTACGCAGAATTGTGTTAAGAGCTCGGTGTTTCTTAACATGTCGCAAGAACGACTATCAGTATAGATCCTGTTAGGAAAAATAGTAGAAACGGGGGCAGAACGCGGAATTTTCTAATATATGTAACAATCGTATTCTAACTCAGATATTCCTGAAACGACCAAGAGGTAAATTGCACTATGAGATGTCCGAGTTGCAAGGGGACTCAGCTAATTCCACACGAAAGGCACTAAAGGGGTCCCTACTAAAGGGGTCGGTGACAAATGATAACGATTGCGTTTTGTCACCGACTCCTTTTCTCCTTTTCTCGCTCTATCTCCATAGCCATTATTCCGATGTGATTCTTTTCTAGTTACTTGGCAGGTCAACACCCTACTTTCAATGGAACTGTAGGGTGTGGCTTGCCGCATTGATAACACGCTCATGTATGTGACATTCTTTCTGTAGCGCTGTAGCGCATTTGTATTTACGCTTTGTCATCACGGTATTGCGATGGCATGATGATGCGAATCGGTGGGGTATGCCCCCACCCTACCTGGGATTCGAAGTGTAGGGTGGGGAGGCTGCCACACAAATTCCGCCTGAATTGGATCAAATGAGTGTGCGTTTATCGCACCAGGTTAAGTGCCACTGCGGTATGGACACGATTGTCGTAATCATCTTCATTGCCCTTCTTGTCTGGGTCATATTCATCTACAACCGCCTGGTACGCGATCGCAACCGGGTGCTGGCTGGGTGGAGCGATATCGAGGTTCAGCTCAAACGCCGCCACGATCTGCTGCCCAAGCTGGTCGATGCGGTCAAGCAGTATGCCGGTTACGAACAAGCCACCCTGTCGACGATCGTCGAGCTGCGCAGCCGTGCCGCCACCGCTGCAGCCATTGGCGACCGAGGCGATCTCGAAGCCGAGTTGGGCGATGGTATCCAGCGTCTGCTGGCCATTGCAGAGGCCTATCCGGATCTCAAGGCCAATCAAAACTTTCTCGACCTGCAACACAACATCAGCGAGGTGGAGAAGCACATCCAGTACGCCCGCCGTTACTACAATGGCACGGTGCGCAACCTCAACACCCGAATCGACTCCTTTCCGGACCTGCTGATCGCAAAGGCGTTCGGCTATCGCTACGCCGAATACTTTGCACTCGAGAAATGAGATGAAACGTCTGCTGCTACTGTTGCTCCTTCTGAATACCATTGTCGCCGCTGCCGACGAGCGTATTCTCGATTTTCACAGCGACATCAGGGTGGATGTGGATGGCAGCATGGAGGTCAGCGAGACGATAAGGGTCCGCGCGGAGGGTCGGGCGATCAAGCGCGGTATCTTCCGCGTCTTCCCCACCGACTACCGCGACGACCAGGGCAACCGCTATCGTGTCGGCTTCGAGCTCCTTGCGGTACAGCGCGACGGTCTCGGGGAGGACTACCGCAGCGAACGCCAGGACAACGGCGTGCGTGTCTATATCGGCAACGCCAACGTGCGTCTCACACCCGGCGACTACACCTATACCATTACCTACCGCACTGACCGCCAGCTCGGTTTCTTCAGCGATCACGACGAACTCTATTGGAACGTGACCGGCAACGGCTGGGACTTTCCCATCGAGCGTGCCAGTGCCAGGGTCCACCTGCCGGACGCCATAGAAAGTGATCGGATCAGGGCCGAGGCCTACACCGGCCCCAGCGGCGCCCGGGGGGAGGACTACCGGGCCGAGACTCTGGAGGAGGGCGCCTATTTCGAAACCACTCGGCCACTCGGCGCCCGCGAGGGGCTGACCCTGGTGGTCAGCTGGCCGAAGGGGATCGTGCATGAGCCGACAGGCCGGGAACGCCTTATATGGTTGCTCGAAGACAACCGGGATCTGGCAGCCGGCCTGGTCGGCCTGTTGCTGCTGACCGGTTTGTATCTGGCGGTATGGTTTCGTGTCGGCCGCGATCCTGAGCCCGGGGTGGTGATTCCGCAATACGAGCCGCCGGCCGGTTTCTCGCCCGCCGCGGCACGCTACATCTCGCGCATGGGCCATGACGACAAGACCTTCACCGCCGCCCTGGTGAGTCTGGCGGTGAAGGGCTATCTCAGGCTGGAACAGAACGACGACGAATACACGGCGATTCGCAGCGACAAGCTGCCTGGCGACGACCTCGGGCCCGGCGAAAGGCGGCTGCTCAAATCCCTGTTCGATAAAGGCAGGTTGAAGAGCGTGCCTTTCAAGCAGAAGCACCATGCCCGTATCCGCTCCGCCATCGAGTCGAACAAGAATGCGCTGGCGATCAACTACGACAAGGTCTATTTCCTGACCAACAGGATCTGGCTGGTACCGGGTATCCTCATTACCGTTCTTACCCTGATCGCCAGTATTTCAATGAGCGCAAGCGAAGACGCCCCGGTGGGTGCTTTCATGCTGGTGTGGCTGTCGGGCTGGTCAGTCGGGGTGTTGTTTCTGGCACGCACGGCTTACAGTGCCTGGCGCAGCGCCGACAGTGCCATAGGCTATGGCTCGGCCATCGGCGCCACCCTGTTCGCCCTGCCGTTCTTCATCGGTGAGCTGGTGGGTTTTGGCGTGTTGATCTCGGTGACCTCCTTCTCCATGTTGGTCGTTCTGCTGCTGCTCCTCGGCATCAATCTACTTTTCTACCAGTTGCTGAAAGCGCCGACCCTCGCCGGTCGCAAGGTGCTCGACAAGCTGGAGGGGCTGCGCCTCTATCTGGAAGTGGCGGAAAAGGACGAGATGCAGTTCAAGCACCCGCCGGAAAGGACGCCGGAACTGTTCGAGCTTCTGTTTCCCTACGCCCTGGCGCTGGATGTGGAGCAGCCCTGGGCCGAACGCTTCGCCGCCGTTTTTGCCCAGCTGGAGCGTGAACGGCGACCCTATACACCCGCCTGGTATCACGGCGGTAGCTTCAACTCGCATGCCATCGGCGGTTTCGCCCATTCCATGGGCGGTTCTCTGAGCAGCGCCATCTCTGCCTCCTCCACCGCGCCCGGATCCAGTTCGGGAAGCAGCGGTTTTGGCGGTGGCGGAGGCTCGTCTGGCGGTGGTGGCGGCGGTGGCGGCGGCGGGGGATGGTAGCGGTCCCCCGGTTTGATCGCTGCAATGCCGGCAAGATCAACGCCATGGCGCCGCAGATCTTGAGGTATCTCAACTTCAACTAGATGGATGAGTATGCGACCTCGGCCAAGCGGGGTCAGCAGATAACTGTCAAGCTGATCGCCTGAGTGAGAATGCCGCCCGGAGAGCGACCTCTCCGGGTGGCCGTGCAGCTCAGCATGCCTTCCCGGTTACTCCGTCGAATATCCGCTCGGGCGGCGAATGCTCCAACCCAGGGCAATCAATCCAAGCAGCAGAAGTGAGATCGTCTCGGGTTCGGGTACGGCGGCAACCGCCAGCTCATCATAAAACTTGAAACCGAAGTTACTGGATGGATCACCACTGACGGGTGTGAAGGCATAGAGAGAGCCGGTGAGGCTGTAGATATGCCCGTCAAGCAACGTAACACCATCGTCCCCCTCGTGATCGAAGTAGGGGGCCAGGCTGATGATGGTAACGCCTGAGGTTTCATCAAAAAGGGTCAGTGATACAGGCGAGGCACCTTCCATGGCGGCATAGAGGCCCATCGATGAATCACCCTCCATCACTTGAAATCTCAAGTTGAGATCGGTCTCGGCGGAGGCATTGCCGGTAGCTCCCGCC
>JBNLGI010000080.1:0-38615 GCA_050305975.1 Sedimenticolaceae bacterium
CGGGTGGCCGTTGACCTTGACGGTGGTGGCGGTCTGGGCCGAGTCGGCGGATTTGGCGATGTTGGTATACATCACGCTCTTGCAACCTTTACCGCTGGGGGTCTCGCAGACGTCGATGCTGCTGAGTGTGCCGCCGCTGCCCTTGTGCACCGCGCTGCGGCCATTGATCAGCCTGTTGCCCGGCGAGGCGCCGGGGTTGCGCTTGGCGGTGTTGAAGGTGCCGGTGTCGTAGGGCTCCCGGGTGATGACGCCGGGGTGGTAGCCGATGCGCCGCTCGATCAGGTCGGCCAGGGCCTGACGGTCGCCACCGCCTACGCCGCTCATGGTGAGTTCCAGGTCGACGCCGGTTTCCGGCTCGGTCCAGGGGCCGGGCTCGCCGGTGGGGTCGGTTTCGCGGGGCGGCGGGGTGTAGTTGGGGATGTAGTGCTGGAGCACTGAGGCGACCGTCTGTCCGGCCAGCTCTTCTCGGCCCAGCATGACCTGCAGGGCGCGGCGGCCCTGCTCAGGATCTTGGAACACGGCCACGCCCAGCACCTGGCCGATGGCGCCCTGCTGGCGAGTTTCCAGGCAGAAGCTCACCAGGCCGGGGTTGTTGGTGCGCCAGGAACGGGAGCCTTTGGCGTATTTGGTGATGTCGGGGCTGGATCCGAAGTAGATCACGCTCTCCTGGGGGCCGAGGGCGGCACTGCTGTACATCCTATCTCTCCTTGATGGGGTTTCCCTGTATGTCGTTTGTTGCGGGCGGCTGCAGGCAGATGGCGCCGCGTAGCGGGTAGTCGCCGGTCTCTGCCACTAGCACCGGGCGCGGGGAAGGGTGGCCGAAGCGGGTGAGGAGGGTCTCGAAGCGGAACCGCTCGCAGGCGACGGCCAGCTGCAGGGGCAGGGCGGCGGCGCCGGTCTCGCCGGTGGCCTGGGCCAGGTTGAACAGGCGGGGCTTGTCCGGCGCTTCGGGTTCCGGGGCGTCGATTTCGCCGAGCATCATGGCGACCCGCTGGGACTCTTCGAGCCGAATCGGCCAGAGCTGGCGCTCGGTCTGGTGCCACTCCAGGTCGTCGCTCTCGCCCAGGGCGTGGCCCAGCAGGAGGCTGGCCGCATGGTTGAGCAGCGGCGGCTGGGAGGCGGTGGCCTGACGCAGGGCCTGGGCGAGCCCGCTCATAGGACGGTGTTCGGCTTTCCCTGTTTCAGGTTCGTTCGTGCTGGCCAAGCCGGTGATGCTGGCCAGGCAGGGTTGGCCTTGCGTCTGGCACTGGTCCTGGCGTTGCAGCAGGATGGCGGCGGCGCCCTCGCCGGGTACGATGCCGCTGCCGTGGTTCTCCGTGGCCAGGGTGCCGGCTTCGGCCAGTGTCTGATAGGTCAGGGCGTTGATCAGGCTGTCGGCGCCGCAGAGGATGGCCCGGCCCCCCGGTTCGTCGGCCAGTCGCTGCTGCAGGCGCAGGAGGGCGGCGGTGGCGCCTTGGTGATAGGGCGTCAGTTCCACCCGCTCGGCCTCCAAGCCGGGGAGTACCCGGCACAGGCTCTGGCGTATGGTCTCGAAGTCGATGTCCAGGGCCCTGGTGTGGCGTTCGGCATCCAGGGGCAGGAGGATGCAGACATGAGGTGGAGGGGCATCCCCCTGGGGCAACTGGCTCAACAGGGGAGTCAGCACCTTGAGCAGGAGTTCGCTCAGGCACTGGGCGCGGGTGGTGCCCTGGAGCGCCATGGGCGCGGCCAGCACCGGGCTGGCTGCGGCGTAGTCGTCGCCCACCGCGTAGACGCTGGCGGGCTGGAAGCGCATGCCGCCCATGGCCGTCGAGACCGCGGCATGCAGGGGTTCGGCGGAGTCGCCAGCGAAGCTAGTCACTTGGGTGGCCAGGATCGCCAGTGGCGGCAGGTTGGATTCGGGGGGTGTGGTCATGCGGCGCGGTCTCCGTCGCTGGGATCGTTGTTCTGCGCTTGCCCTGACGTGCGGTCTTTGATGACTACCCAGCCTGCAGGTGTTGCTGTCGTTTCAATGGCGCAGCGCCAGAGCAGATAGACGGCCTGCTCGTCGGCGTCGATGCTGAGGGTGTCGCAGGTCAGGGGGAGTTCCCGCTGATGGGTTTCCGAGTGGGCCAGCCAGGCTTTGGGCTGCTCGCCGGGCAGCGGGATGAGGATGCCCCTGGGGTCGGCATCCGCCACCAGGCCCTGCAGGAAGAGGGTCTCATCGCCCTGGAAAGGGGTGTCGAAGCGCTGGTCTTCGGGGGCGGCGTTGTAGAGGTCGGGGGCCAGGTCTTCGGCGAAGGGACAGAGCCCCACCGTCACGGCCGCCTCATCGATCTCGGGTGTCAGTGCCGATCTGGGTGACCATCCCGGCGCCAGCGGGCCGAAACCGGCCGGCGTCGGGCGTTGGCTGAGGCTATGCAGCCAGTCGGGACCCTGTTCTATCTGGGGTACCTGCAGGGCCGGATGGTGGCGGGAGGTGTGACTGTAGCCCAGGCCGACCGGGTTGGCCGCGTAGATCTCTTCCGGTCTGCGCGGGTCACTGCCGCCGTAGGCCGACTCGTAGCGCAGGGGCAGGGGTTGTAGCGGGCCGGGCTCGCCGGGGGCGGTCGAAAGCAGGCCACGCTGCCAGCTTCGCGGCCCCGTCACCCGCAGGGTCTTGTGCCAGAAGTCGCTGTCGTCGCGCCGCAAGCCCAGTTTGACCACCATTGCGGTGGCGCCTTCCTCCGGTGGCCTGGCGGTGCCGAAGCAGAGCAACTCGCCGCCCTGCTTGAAGGGGGCGTTCTCGCAGGCAGCGGCCAGGCTGCTGGTCTCTGGATCGTTGTGATGGCGATCCGCCTCCTCGATGGCGGGTATCTTGTTCATGGCGCTGATGCGCCCCTGGCGCTCGAACCGGTAGGCGGTCTTGATCACCAGGGTGGTCTGGCGTCGGCGAGCGGCGCTCCAGCCTGGGTAGAGGGCCGCCTGCCAGAGGCTCTGGTTGTCGAGTTGCAGCACGCTTCAGCCCCCCTTGCCCGCAGTGGTCTGTGGGTGGGTCGGTTCTGCCTGCGTCTTCAGATAGTCGAGGCGCAGATTCTGCCAGCCCCATCGTGGGCTCATGCCCAGGGGGCGCTTGAGCCGCAGGGCGAGCAGGTCTGTCAGGTCGGTGGCGGTCTCGCCCGCGAAGTGGCGGCAGAGGGTGATCAGGCGTGCGGTGTCGCCGGGTTGGCCCATGACCCAACGCTGCTCGCCCCAGGCCGCACAATGGTGCTCCCACCAGAGGCGGGCGGCCTGGCTGTCGGGTACCGAGCCTGACTCCTGTTCGGCCTCGGACGGCGTCTCGGCGGTCTCTCCCTTTGAATCGACCAGCATCAGCAGGGGGCGCTCCGGCAGGGGGTGGCCGGTGAGGAAGAGCCAGTCGTCATGGGCCGCTTTGGCGTATCGGGGTTGGCCGAGTCGTTCGAGCAGCAGTTCCGCCACTTCGGCTCGGCCGCTTAGGGCCAGGGTGCGGGTATCGACAGCATTCGATTGTCGGGCCGCTTCCAGCAGGATGGGTAGGTGCTCCGGCGCGCCGTTGAGCGCCATCAGCCGCAGCAGTCCGGTCCTGACCTCGGCCGATTCGGCCCGCTCGACGGCCCGTTGCAGGGCGGGCGCTGCCTCAGGGTCACCCCGGACCAGGCCGCCCCAGAGGATGGGCTCGAGGAGGGTTTCGTGCGGCGGCGGGGCGGCGCTTTGCAGCAGCGGGGTGTAGTAGGCGCGGAACAGATCCAGTCCGCAGGCGGGATGGTTGGTCGCATAGGCTAGGGCCTCGTGCTGCAGTCGGGGGTTCTCCCGCTGCAACTCGGCCTGATTCAGCAGGCCGGGCGGGATCTCGACGCGCTGACGGCGCCACAGGGAGAAGAAGGCGTGGCCCGCTTCGGGCATCTGTTCATAGAGCCGGCGCATCAATTCGAGCGGTGGCGGGTAGAGGGCGAAGGCGTCGTGCAGCGGGGTGTCGTTCAGGCTTTCGTCGCACAACTGCTTGAGCGCCAGGCGGCAGGTGTCAAACAGTGCCGCTTCGTCTTCTGTCTGTAGGGCGGTGGCGAAGTGGAGGAAACGCTGGGTGTCGTCACCGTCCGGCGCGCCGGCTTCGGTGTTCATGCGGGAGAGGATGTCCAGGTGCACCGACAGGCGCCGTTCCAGTTCGAGCAGGCTGCGGCTGCCACTCATGCGCCGGCTCAGCAGCCGGGAGCGCAGCGGGTAGAGTTCCTGGGCTTGCTTGCCGTGGCGCTGCGCCAGGGGGAAGCTGTGCGACGGCATCAGTTGGCCTCGATCACGGGGGCGCGCAGGCGCAGGTTCTCCGCCGCCGACTGGGTGATGGTTTTGCCTTCCAGGATGATCTCGCCGTTGGGCAGCAGGGTGATGCTGCTTTCACCACTGCGCAGGCGAAGGGGGCGGTCGCTGGCCAGCTCTAACATATCCGGATGGACCTGGAAGGTCGCCGGTGGGTGTTCGCCGTCACGCATCAGCCGGCCGGTGATGATGGCACCCTCCGGTGTCTCGTCGATGGTGACCTCATCGCCTGTCTCCAGCCAGGGGGCGAGGCTGTTGTGTCCGCGCAGTGCTATGGGGTTGTTTTCGGCATTGACCAGTTTCCGTGCCCTGCCCTGGGCCGCCTCCGCCACCAGGGCGACCCCCTTTCGGTTGGTTCCAGCTGTTTTGCGCGTTGAATTGGTTTTTTTTAGCATGGTTTACACTCCTTTGTTTGTTTCCCGTGCTCGATCAGTTGAGCAGCACTTCGCCGTCGGCGGTGATTTCTAACCGGCCGTTGCCGGACTCAAGCCGGATCCCCTCGGCGCGCAAGTAGGCGGCCCGACCGATCAGATCAAAGCCGGTTCGAGGCGGTTCGCCTACCCGTCTGATGCGGTCGATGACAACGGCCCCCTGCGGTGTCGGCATGACCAGCACGCCATCTCCCTCTTCCAGCCAGGGGGCGTTGGCGCCGTGTCCGGCCACGGTGACCGGTTCCGGGCAACCGGGCACGTCGCTGAGCGTAAGGGCCTCGCCCTTGCGGGCATCCATGACAATCGCCACGAAAGGGGTATTGGGTAGATCTGTGGGTGAGCCATCGTCCTGATGGGGCATAGCCGTCTCCTCCATTGCTGTCCATTGGCAGAAACACGCAGAGAAGGGCGGTCTTCGCTTGTGCGGCAGAGTCTGCGGGGAGGGGGAGAATACGATCGTTGAGTGGATGTGCTCCTTCACCACAATCCCTGTGTTTGCCTTACCCTGGCGGCGCCTGTCTCTGGCTGGTCTTCCCTGAGTGGCCAGACTATAAAATCTCCTCGATGGCAAGGCAAGGTCAGATGGTCGGAAATGCGCCGGGGGTCTTCGCAAAAGCCGGCGCATCCCCCCGCTGAAGCGTGATAAATTTGCAATTATGATAGGTTACTTGCTGTGCTGGGCCGGCACCTTCATGAAGGCGCGGTCTGTGTACGCGCAACTTCCGATGTGACAGGCCAATCGCTTGCGCGGGGTATTATGACAATCCCGGATTACTTGACAGCGAAACGAATACGCCAATGGGCCGGTATACGTTCTTTCGAGCGTGGCCAGGCCTATTTCGAGGAGGGTCTTGTCAGTGCGTTGCAATCGCGCAACGGCAGGATCAGCGCAAGCGTAAAGGGGACCCATCAGTATCGTGTCGAACTGTGGGAGGCGGACGCTACCCTTGAGTATGTTTGTGATTGTCCGGTCGGCCTGCGTGGTGAATTTTGCAAGCACGCCGTGGCTACCGCGCTGGCATGGCTGGAGCGGCAGGCTCCCACCGATCCGGCCGATACCGGTAAACGCAGGAAACCGAAAGCGACCAAAGCCGGGTTGACCCTGAAAGAGGTGCACGCCTGGCTGATGCTGCAGAAGAAAACCGACTTGGTGGATATGCTATTGGAGGCGGCTGCAGAAGAAGGGCAGCTGCACAATCGGCTGATGCTGAAGGCGGCCGGGGCGAAAGGCGTTGACCTTCCGACCTATAGAAGGGTCATCGACCAGGCGCTAGGCGGTGGCGGCTTCATCGATTACTACCGCATGCATGACTACTGGCAGGGCGTCGACTCGGCCATCGATGCCATCGCTGAATTGCTCGACCAGGGGCATGCCGATGCCGTCATCGAGCTCAGCGAATACGCCCTATCCCGGGTGGAAAGGGCGATCGAACGGGTGGACGATTCCGACGGCTACATGAGCCTGCTGCTCGATCGCCTGCAACAGCTGCACCTGGCCGCCTGCAACAAGGCGAAGCCGGATCCGGTGACACTGGCGGAACGGCTGTTCAAGTGGGAGCTGATGGGGGAGTGGGACACTTTTCACGGCGCAGCAGAGACCTACTCGAAGGTGCTGGGCAAAAGTGGGATGCGGCGTTACCGGGAACTGGCGGAGGACGAATGGGCCAAGGTCAAGCCATTGAAGGCGGGAGAGAAGGATCCTGACCGCTACGGCAAGCGCTTTCGCATCACGCACATCATGGAGCGTCTGGCAGAGCAGGCCGGCGATATCGAGGCCCTGGTTGAAATCAAACAAAGGGATCTTTCATCGAGTTTCGGCTATCTGGAGATTGCGGAGATCTACCGCAAGGCGCGCCAACCCGACAAGGCCCTGGCGTGGGCGGAGCAAGGGCTGCGGACCTTTGGCAAGGCGTCGGACAGCCGACTGCAGGATCTGTTGGCGGAGCTCTATCACCGGCGCAAGCGCCACGATGAGGCCATGGCCCTGATCTGGTCCCAGTTTGAGCAACATCCGGGGCTTGCGACCTATCAGAAGCTGAAAACTCATGCGGATCGCAGCAAGCGCTGGCCTGAATGGCGCGAGCGGGCGCTGGCGCATCTGCGCGCGGTTCTCGATGCAGACCGGGAGCGAGAAAAGCACACCCCCTGGAAGTATGCCCAACGGAGAGGACACTCCGATTTGGTCGAGATCTTTCTCTGGGAGAAGGACCCCGAAGCCGCCTGGCGGGAGGCGCAGGCAGGTGGGTGCAGTAGTGGACTCTGGCTCCGGCTGGCCGGTCTGCGGGAAAAGCGGCATCCTCGTGACGCGATCGCCGTTTACAAGGAACGCATCGGACCGCTCGTCGAGCAGACCAACAATCACGTCTATGCCGAGGCGGCGGAGCTGGTGGGTAAAATCAAAAAGCTGATGCATCGACTGGGAGAGCGGGCCGCATTCAAACAGTATCTCGACGCTTTACGCATAGCGTACAAGCGGAAGCGAAACTTCATGCGGCTTTTGGAGAAGTTCTGACAGGAAACGGCTGGTCTTATGAAACCGGCATCATTGCAGGCCGTTGTCGACGAAATGGATCTGCAGGGCGATGAAACGACCGCCTATATCAATAGAAAGACAGGCGAGCTGTTCAGTGTCAGTGATGAATTGGCGAGGATCATCGAAGCAGGAGACGAAGCAGAGGATGTAATCCCCGGCTGGCAGAAGGATTTGCTGCCCAAAGCCAGGGTGGTATTGGCCTCCGACGACTTTGTGCCGCTGCCGGACAAATTCGAGATTCACGAGTACTCGATCATGGAGCGCTTTTGTCTATCCATCGAGAGCGATGGCCAGCGCGAAGTCTTGCTGGATGCCATCCGGGGCCGTGGCGCCTTTCATCGCTTCAAGGGTGGGATTCGCCGCAGCGGTATTCAGGACGACTGGTATGCCTATCGGAATGAGGCCCTGAAAAGGATCGCAGCCGACTTTCTGGAGAGGGAAGCAATCGCCTTTGTGGATGACGATGGCGATCGATGAGGCGCTGGGGTTGGTCGGTGAGATTGAATCGGCTGGTGCGGAGCTGGTTCGCCGAGCGAATTCCGTACCGGAATCTGCATATGACTTTGCTGCGCGATAATTGGTCGGGGTGAGAGGATTCGAACCTCCGGCCCCTGCCTCCCGAAGACAGTGCTCTACCAGGCTGAGCTACACCCCGAATGCGCTGTGGCCGACTGACGTGGCCGCAGCGAGCGGCACATAGTAATGGAAACGCTGGGGCGATTCAATTGGTTCTGGCCACCGAAAAATCGGCCAGGTCTGCCAGGGCCTGGCGGTAGGGGCTCTCCGGCAGGGGTTCGAGGGCCTGTTTCGCCAGTTCCGCCTCCTCGCGCGCCAGCTGCTGGGTGTAGGCGATGGCGTCGCTGGCCGCGATCGACTGCATCACGAAGTCGATCTGATCCAGCCCACCCTGTTCGATGATTTCGCTCAGGCGCTGCCGGGTGGCGTCGTCCGCCTGCTTCATGGCCTGAATCAGGGGCAGGGTCGGCTTGCCCTCCGCCAGGTCGTCGCCGATGTTCTTGCCGATATCCGACTTGCTGGCGTCGTAATCGAGCGCGTCGTCCACCAGTTGAAAGGCGATGCCCAGATGCAGACCGTAGGCGGCGAGGGCCAGCTCCTGCTCCCCGGGGACGCTGGCGATGACGGCGCCCAGGCGGGCCCCGGCCTCGAACAGGGTCGCGGTCTTGCGCTTGATCACCTCCATGTACTCGGTTTCGCTGGTCTCCGGATTGTGCACATTGAGCAGCTGCAGTACTTCGCCCTCGGCGATGCGGTTGGTGGCGTGGGAGAGAATGTCCATGACCCGCATTTCGCCCACCCCGACCATCATTTCGAAGGAGCGGGAGTAGAGAAAGTCGCCCACCAGCACGCTGGCCTCGTTGCCCCAGACCGCATTCGCCGTTTCCCGGTTGCGGCGCAGCTCCGAGCCGTCGACCACGTCGTCGTGCAGCAGGGTGGCGGTATGGATGAATTCGATGATGGCGGCCAGATCGATATGCTTGTCTCCGCTGTAGCTACAGGCCTGGGCGGCCATCAGCACGATCATCGGACGCAGGCGCTTGCCCCCGCTATGGACGATATAGGCGCCGATCTGATTGATCAGCACCACGTCCGACTTGAGGGATTCGATGATCAGTCGGTCGACCGAATCCATGTCGTTGGCGATGAGTTGGCGAATCGTTGTGATATCCATGGGGCGCTATGCCTGTCAAAAACCCCCGCATGCTAGGAGGGGGGGAGTGGGGTGTCAAGGAGCTAGCGCTGGCAGTGTCGACAGAAATAGCTGGAACGCTGGCCGATGACACGACTCCGGATGGGCTCACCGCAAACGGGACAGGGCGCTTGCGCACGGCCGTAGACCTGCAGCTGCTGGGCGAAATAGCCGGGGCGGCCGTCTTCCTGCTGGAAATCGCGCAGGGTGGTGCCGCCTTGGGCGATGGCCTCGGTGAGCACCGCCCGGATGGCGTCAACCAGCGCCCGGTAGCGCGTCAGCGAAATCCGGTTGCTGGCCCTCGCGGGGTGGATGCCGGCGCGAAACAGCGCTTCGCTGGCGTAGATGTTGCCGACGCCGACCACCACATGGCTGTCCATGATCAGGTTTTTCACCGCGCTCTGGCGCGCCGAACCGAGCCGGTGCAGATGGGCGGCGTCGAACGCGTCGCTCAGGGGCTCCGGTCCCAGGCCGGCCAGCAAGGGGTGTTCGGCCGGCGCCCGCTCGCTCCAGAGCACGGCGCCGAAGCGCCGGGGATCGCGCAGGCGCAGGCTGAGGCCGCCACTGAGGCAGAGGTCGAAATGGTCGTGTTTTCGGGGCGGGGTGTCCGTGTCGAGAATACGCAGACTGCCGGACATCCCCAGGTGGATCAACAAATGGCCGTGGCTGAAGCGCAGCAGCAGATACTTGCCCCGACGCCCGGTTTCGAGCACCTTGCGTCCCTTCAGCAGCTCGGGGAGTTCGGGGGGGACCGGCCAGCGCAGGCGGGGTTGGCGCACGACCACGCCGACGACCCGCCGCCCGAGCAGGTGCGGTTCGATACCCCGGCGCGTGGTTTCGACTTCGGGCAGCTCCGGCATCAGCGTCGCTCCAGCCAGGCTTCGGGCGCTGCGGTCAGGTGGTGGTAGAAGCCGTCGGCGATGAGGTGGATCTCTTTGCCGATGAGCACATAGCGCCAGCCGTTGAGCGGATCGGTGGTGCCGAAATCGAGGGTGAGGGCGTCCAGTTGCAAGCGCAGCGTTGCCGGATCGAGACCGAAGGGCGTCAGATCCTCAGGCGCCGGAAACCGCTCCAGACTCGGGGTGGTGCAGATTCCGAGCAGCTGTTCGATGCGTTGGCGATCGGCGCTGGCCTGAGCGCTGCGCCAGCCTGACGCCGTTTTTCTCAGCTGGACCAGCCTGCCGGAAAGGTCGCTGATCTCGATCCGCTCGATCCGTGCCGGATCGAGCGGGGTCAGGGGCGGCAGGCCCGAGGGACGCGACAGCCAGATGATCAGGCCCAGCGTCCCGGCCACGGCCAGCAGGATCAGATTGAGCCGCAGTTGCCGCTGCATGTTCAGGCCCGGTTACGGCGCCAGGCCAGCGCCAGGCCGCCGCCCAGCAGCAGCAGTGGGGCCAGGATCAGCGAGCCGAGACCGATGACGGCGATGGCCGTTTTCGACAGCTGCAGCTCCCGGTCATCGGCGGCCGGGGTGGGGATGCCGAGCATACGGTCGTCGCCGCTGAGCCAGCGCACCAGGGCCAGTCCCAGGTCCAGGTTGCCGGCGTTGGCGAGGTAGCTGTTGGCCAGGAAGTCTCCGTCACCGACCACCAGCAGTCGCTGCTCACCCGTCTCCCGCTGCCGGCTGAGGGCATAGGCGAGGGTGAGCGGACCCGCCTCCTCGGCGGCCAGGGGATCGCGCGCGATCTCCCCGCTGAGCGGCCCGGTTTCGTTCCAGCTGCGGGCCAGGGTCTGCAGCAGGGGGGTGATCCGCCACGGCGAGCTGTCCGGGGCGGAGAGCGCCGCCGCCTGGGGGAAGAGCGTCATGAGCTTGAAGTCACGGGTGGCGGGGTGATCCGGGTAGTTCGGCACCAGCGCCACCGCCGGATTGTCGATGCCGAGTTCACTGACGTTGGCGTCGACGATGGTGCCGGGCAGTTGATCGAGACCGGTCAGGCGGGTCATCAGTGAGGCCGCGACCTGGTTTTCCGGATCGCTCAGCAGCAGCAGGTTGCCTCCCCGCTCGAGATAGGCCTCCAGGCGCTCCAGTTCCCCCTCCAGGAAGGGGCGCTCCGGCGAGGCGATGACCAGCAGGGCCGTATTGTCGGGTGGGGAGGGCGAGGTGGCCAGATCGAGTCCCACCACCTGATAGCCCTTCTGGCTCAGGGCGACGCCGAAATCGCCCAGATCGAAGTTCGCCGTGCCGAGCAGATCCCGTTCGCCGTGGCCGCTGAGACTGGCGACCCAGTGCTCGCCGCCGCTCGCCAGCCGCAGGATGGCGTTGGAGAAGCGCTCCTCGTCCAGCTGCTGCAGACGCTCTTCGCGCTCGCCGTAGCGCAGCTGGATCTCGCCGGAGAGGCTGATGCCCTGTCGCCGGGTCAGGTCGGGATTGCGCAAGGGGTCGACGAATTTCAGGACGATCTCCGGTTTGTGCTGCTGATAGCGGGCCACGAAGCGGCGAATGCGGTCGCGCAGGCTGCTGTTTTCCGGAGTGTAGGCGACCACGGTCAAAGGACCCGGAAGCCGTTCCAGGACGCCGATGCTGACCGGGCTGAGGCTGTTGCTGCCTTGTCGGGTCCAGTCCCACTGCAGCGCGTAACGCCCGCTCAGCCAGGCCAGCAGGACGGTCAGGGTCAGCATCAGCAGGTGGAAAGTCAGTTCCTGGAGACGCGCCGACATTCATCCGCTCCTGCGCCGGTCGAGGCGGTAGAGTGTCAGGCCCAGGAACAATGCGGAGAGGATCAGGAAATAGGCCAGGTCATGGGTCCGTACCAGTCCGATCTGCAGATTCAGGTAGTGGCTGGGCCAGGCCAGCCAGTGCAGGAAGCTGGTGTTTGCGGTGTGCTGATCCAGCAGTGAAACGAGCAGCAGCAGGCCATAGGCGCCGGCGGCGGCGACCCCCGGATTTTCGCTCAATACGGAGGTGTAGAGACCGATCGCAAGGAACAGGGCCGCGAGCAGCAGCAGCCCCAGACTGGCGGCGGCGATCAGCCCCAGGTCGATCGGGCTTCCGGCCAACAGCAACAGGCTGAGGCTGCCGGGCAGCGCGACGAACAGCAGCAGGAACAGCAGCAGGCCGAGATACTTGCCCAGCAGGAGGGCGCTGACGCCGATCGGCGCGCTGCTATAGAGGCTGTAGGCGCCGCTGCGGAAGAGTTCGCTGAAACTGCGCATGGTCAGGATGGGGGTGACGATCAACAGCAGCACGGCGGCGAGACCGAACAGCTGGAGCCCCAGGTGGTGGCTCAGGCCCAGGGTGCGCGATTCCGTGGGCATGCCGACAAAGGCCTCCAGGGTGCCGAGAAACTGCCAGCTGAGCAGGCCCAGGGTCAGCGCGAGCATGACCCAGGCCAGGGGGGTGCGCATCAGGCGTCGCCACTCCATCCAGGCGAGACGCAGAATCACGCGTCACCTCCGGTGGTGGCTTCGAGGTAGCGCTGTTCCAGACTCACCTGTTCCGGGGTCAGTTCGACCAGCCCCCAGCCCCGCTCCTGGATCAGGCGGGAGAGCTCGCTGACCCGGGCGCCGGGGTGCAGGGCGACGCGAAAGTAGTCGGTGTGCAGCCGTGTCACCTCGGCGACCGGGCCCAGGGCGACGATCTCGGCCGGCTCGGGATTCTGCTCCAGACCGAGCCGATAGCTGATCTCCGCGGAGGGCGCCAGGTCGCCCTGATAGACGATACGCCCTTCGCGCAGGATCGCCACCCGGTTACAGGTGGCCTGGATCTCGGACAGGATATGGCTCGAGAGAATCAGGCCGCACTGTTCCGAGAGTGACAGGATCAGCTCGCGAACCTGGCGGATCTGCGCCGGATCGAGTCCGTCGGTCGGCTCGTCGAGGATCACCACCTGCGGCTCGTGGATGATCGCCTGGGCCAGACCGACCCGCTGCTGAAAGCCTTTGGAGAGTTTTCGGATCAGACGGGGCCCCACCGCATCGAGTGCGCACAGCTGTTTGCTCCGCTGCAACGCCTGCTGGCGCTGCTGGCGTCGGAGACCGCGCAAGCGGGCGCAGTCCGCCAGGTATTCGTCTACGGTCTGATCCCGCAACAGGGGAGGACGCTCGGGCAGGAAGCCCAGATGCCGCTTGGCCTGAATCGGGCTGCGCAACAGATCCTCGCCGCAGATCTCCACCCTGCCGCCGCTGGGGGCCAGGTCGCCGCAGAGCATGCGCATGATGGTCGATTTGCCGGCGCCATTGGGGCCCAGCAGTCCCAGGATGTCTCCGGCCCGCAGCTGCAGGTCGAGCGGCGCGACCACCTGTCTGCCGTGGAAGCTGCGCTGGAGTTGGACTGCGTTGAGAAGGGTCGACATCGGCAGCAAGATACAGGATTCCGGTTCTGTTGAAAAAGACCTTGCGCACATCTCCCGTGGCCCGCTGCCGGGTCGGGATAGGGGTGGCCGTCCGGGTTGATTCCGGCGCACAAACGTATCAGGCTTCGCTATCGGATCACTCTCAAGACGGCGACAGCAGCGGCGGCGGGACAATGGCGGAGAACAGCGCACCTCTGATCGGTATCGATACCGGCGGCACCTTCACCGACTTCGTGCTCTTTCTGCCCGACGGCATGCGAATCCACAAGGTGCTGTCGACCCCGGCGGCGCCGGAAGCGGCGATCCTGCAGGGGATTCGGGAACTGGGTCTCGAACCGGCCGGTCTGCGCGTGATTCACGGCTCCACGGTGGCCACCAACGCCGCCCTCGAGGGCAAGGGAGTGCGCACCCTCTATATCGGCAATCGGGGTCTGGCCGATCTGCTCACCATCGGCCGCCAGGCCAGACGCGAACTCTACAACCTGCAACCGCAGCCGCTGGCGCCTCCGGTGCCTGCCGGGGACTGCCTGGAGACGGGCGGTCGCATCACCCCCCGGGGCCAGGTGATCGAGCCGCTGGAAGAGGCGGAACTGGAGCGGCTGGCGCAGCGGGTGGCCGCCAGTGGCGCCCGCTCGGTGGCGATCAATCTGCTCTATAGCTATCTGGACGATCGATTCGAACGGGCCATCGAGGCGGCTCTGCCCGACGCCAGTTTCATCTCGCGCTCCTCCGCGGTGCTGCCCGCCGGCGGCGAGTACGAGCGGGGTATCGCCACCTGGCTCAACAGTTGGGTGGGCCCGCTGGTGGAGGGCTATATTGAACGCCTGCAGGCCGGGCTGCCGGGGGCGCGCGTCTCGATCATGCAGAGTGCGGGGGAGGCGATCGCGGCGGAGCAGGCGGCTCACCAGGCGGTGCGCATGCTGCTCTCGGGGCCGGCGGGCGGGCTGGTGGGCGCCGGCTTCACTGCCGGGACAGCGGGACGCCGCCGCCTGCTCAGCTTCGACATGGGGGGGACCTCCTCCGATGTGGCGCTGATCGACGGCGCGCCGCGTCTGACCCGGGAGGGGCGTATCGGGCCCTGGCCGGTGGCGGTGCCGATGGTCGACATGCACACCATCGGCGCCGGCGGGGGCTCCATCGCCCGCCTCGACGAGGGCGGTATGCTGCAGGTGGGACCGGAGTCGGCCGGCGCCGATCCCGGCCCCGCCTGCTACGGCCGGGGTGGAATCCACCCGACCGTGACCGACGCCAACCTGGTGCTGGGGCGCCTGCGGCCCGAGGCCTTTCTCGGCGGGCGCATGAGGCTGGACCGGGATAAGGCGCTGCATGCCGTGGGCGAGCTGGCAGAGGCCATGGGCCTGTCGGTCGAGGCGGCAGCGGAAGGTATCATCCGGGTCGCCAACGAACACATGGCGCGCGCCCTGCGGGTGATCTCCGTGCAGCGGGGTATCGACCCCCGAGGCTACACCCTGGTCTCCTTCGGTGGCGCCGGTGGTCTGCATGTCTGCGCCCTGGCCGAGGCCCTGGCGGTGCGCGAAGCGCTGGTGCCCGTGCATGCGGGAGTGCTCTCCGCCCTGGGTATGCTGGCGGCGCGGCCGGGACGCCAGCTGGTGCATGCCCACCCGGGTCTGCTGCGGGAGATGGATGAGGAAGGGCTGCGGCAGGCACTGGAGACCCTGGCGCAGGGCGGGGTGAAGGATCTGCAGGCGGAAGGGCTGCAGGCCGATGACATCGTCCGGGACTACAGTCTCGACCTGCGCTATCTGGGGCAGTCCTATACCCTGAATGTCCCCTGGCTGGGCATCGAGCAGGCGCTGGCGGAGTTTCATCGGTTGCACGAGGCGCGCTACGGCCATCGCATGCAGACTCCGGTGGAGCTGGTCAATCTACGTGCCGCATTGTGCGGGCCCGAATCCGGGCTCGCGCTCGCCCAGGCGCCTCAGAGACAACCCGCCGCGGCTATCGAGAGATTACGGCTCAGTGGTATCGATATGCCGGTCGAACGCTTCGAACGCGGGGATCTGGCCGTCGGTCAACGCCTGACCGGGCCGGCGCTGATCACTGAGATGGCGTCGACCACCTGGTTGGCTCCGGGGTGGCTGGCGACCCTCGACGTCTCGGGTAACCTGTTACTTGAGCGCGTTGGTGACTGATGTGGCGTTGGGACTGACGCAATTCCGTCAAAAACGGTGCAGCAAGCCGCACCCTATGCCTTGAGCCGGTCCATCCGGGAAGCAATAACGCGGAGGACGCCAAGAAACGCAAGGCGCGCAAAGCCAAAAGAACCTTGGCGTGCTTAGCGCTTCATAGCGCTCTTTACGTTATGAAGCCAGCCATTGCGGTGCGCCAAGCCTCACCGAAGCGCACCTGAATTATTATTCGAGATTTTGCAGCGCCCGCTTCTCCAGAAAGGCCTGTTCGCTGGCGTCGAGGTAGAGGGCGTGAATCTGCTCCCGGCTGAGTCCGGGGAATTCCACCCGATGCCATTCGCCGGCCTCCACCCTCAGAGTGCAGTGCAGCGCCTGGCCGGCCATGCCCTGGCCCGCCAGGAGGGCGTCGGTGATCTCTTCGGAGAGCGAGAGATCGTCCAGGATCTCGGCCAGAGGACGGTTCAACATCAGGTCGAGGATCGAGAAGAGGCCGATCAGAAAGCCGCTGCCGTTATGGGGCTCGGCGCGCAGCAGCAGTTCTTCGCAGAGGTGGGCGCGCACCAAAGCCATCAGGTAGTGGTCCTCCGGACGGTCCTTGAGGCCGGCCAGCACGATCAGGTTGACCCAGGAGCGGATTCGCCGCAATCCCATGTAGACCACGGCCTGCCCGATGGAATCGATCTTGCGCGGGATGCCGATCGCCGCCGAGTTGATATAGCGCAGGGTCTTGTAGCTGAGTGCCGCGTCCTGGCTGATCAGGGCTTCGATCTCGTCGATGCCGGTGTCGGCTTGGTTGAGGGTCGACAGCAGTTGCAGCACCACCGTCTGATTCTCCTCCAGCCGTTGGCCCCCGATCAGCTCCGGACGGGAGAAGAAGAAGCCCTGGAACAGGTCGAAGCCCATTTCGCGCAGGGCCTCGTACTCCTCGCGGGTCTCGATCTTCTCGGCCAGCAGTCTGAGGTTGTGCCGGCGCAGCTTCGGCAGTCCCTCCCGAATCTGCTGCAGGGAGAGGGCGGGGACTTCCAGCTTGACGATCTGCACCCAGGGCAGCAGCGGATCCCAGATCGGATCGAAGACATAGTCGTCGAGGGCCAGCGTGACCCCCAGCTTCGAGAGGCAGATCACCTCTTCGATCAACGGCTCGTCGACCGGGATGTCCTCCAGCAGTTCCATCACCACCCGGTCTCTCTGCTGCACCAGCGGATGATCGCAGTCGATGAGGTTGCGGGTCAGATTGATGAAGATGCGGGAGTCGCCGGCGATGCGCTCCAGCCCGATCTCCATGAAGGTGTTGAGCAACACCTCCGAGGTGGCACTGTCGGCGTCGAGCAGGGTCTTGAGGCCGTCGTTGTCCGCATCGGTGGAGCGATAGAGCAGCTCATAGGCGTAGAGTGCGCCGTGGCGGTCGTAGATGGCCTGTCTGCCGAGGTAGATATCCTTCATGGATTCGCGCTTTGTTGACGGAGCCATCGGAGTGGCGCCGGATCAAGGTCAAGAGATTGTATGCCGTGAGTGGAGGGAATAAAAAACCCGCCATGCGGCGGGTTTCCAGGGATGGGTCGCGGGACCTTATTTGATCTTCGCTTCCTTGTACATCACATGTTTGCGGATCTTGGGATCGAATTTCTTGATCTCCATCTTGCCCGGCTGGTTCCGTTTGTTCTTGGTGGTGGTGTAGAAGTGTCCAGTGCCGGCACTGGAGACGAGTTTGATTTTGTCACGCATGGCTCAGTGCTCCTCTGATTCAGACTTTTTCACCACGGGCGCGCAGGTCGGCCAGGACCGCGTCGATGCCCTTCTTGTCGATGATGCGCATGCCTTTGGAAGAGAGACGCAGACGCACCCAACGATTCTCGCTCTCGACCCAGAACCTGTGAGTGTGCAGGTTGGGGAGGAAACGGCGTTTGGTCTTGTTGTGCGCATGGGAAACGTTGTTTCCCGTGACCGGGCGCTTGCCGGTTACCTGGCAGACTTTTGACATGGTCAAAACCTCGAAAATTTTTATGCCTGGGGCGAAAGGCGCGTATTTATATCAGAGTGGGCAATAGGAGGCAAGTCGTATGGGGCTTGGCTGTCGGGGAGATACCGCCCCCTCGCGTCCCTGACAACGGCGAAATCCCTCCCGAAAACCCCGACATGCCTTACAACCAGCCCCGCTCAGCCAGCGATACCGGTTCCCCCTCGCCGACAATGATATGGTCGAGCACCCGGATATCCACCAGCGACAGTGCTTGCTTCAGGTGGGCGGTGATGTGCCGGTCGGCCTCGCTGGGTTCGGCCACCCCGGAAGGGTGGTTGTGGGCCATGATCAGCGCGGCCGCGTTATAGGCCAGGGCGCGCTTGACGACTTCCCTGGGGTGAACGCTGGCTCCGTCGATGGTTCCGCGAAACAGCTCTTCGAAGCCGATCACCCGGTGTCGGTTGTCCAGAAACAGACAGGAGAAGACCTCGTGGGGCAGATGTCTCAGTCTGGCCTGGAGGTAACGTCGGGTGGCGGCGGGACTGGTCAGCGCATCACCCTCCTGAAGCTGCTGCCGGAGGTAGCGGCGCGACATCTCCAGTACCGCCTGCAGCTGGGCGTATTTGGCCAGTCCCAGCCCCTTGCCACGGCAGAAACTCAGGCGGTCGGCGCCCAACAGCTGGCGCAGTCCGCCGAACTCCCGCAGCAGGTTGCGCGCCAGATCGACGGCGGTCTGACCGGGAACCCCGGTGCGCAGGAAGATGGCGAGCAGTTCCGCATCCGAGAGGGCCGCGGCACCGCGCAAGAGTAACTTTTCCCGAGGCCGCTCCGGGTGGGGCCAGTCGGTGATGGGCATCTGAGACCTCCTTGTCTCGCGGCGGCTTCCTGAAAACGCACATTCTGCTCCAACAGGCCGATCGCGGCAATCGGCAGCAGATGGCACTCGACAAGATTAATTGAACGTTATCAGCTGCATGGGTTACTCTGGCGCCTCTCTATCCAGTATCAATCCAGGCTTTATGTCCTTACTCGATCGGAAAAAGGTCCTGCTGGGCGTTACAGGTGGTATCGCCGCCTACAAAAGCGCCGTCTTGCTCAGGGCCCTGCAGCAGCAGGGGGCCGAGGTGCGCGTGGTGATGACAAGGGCCGCTCAGGCCTTCGTCGCGCCGCTGACCTTTCAGGCCCTTAGCGGGCATCAGGTCTATACCGAATTGCTCGATCCCGCCCAGGAGGCGGCGATGGACCATATCAGCCTCGCCCGCTGGGCCGATCTGGTGCTGGTGGCGCCAGCCACGGCCAATCTGCTTGCCCGGCTGGCCCATGGCCTGGCCGACGATCTCCTCTCCACCCTCTGCCTGGCCACCACGGCGCCGATCGTACTGGCGCCGGCGATGAACCAGGCGATGTGGCTTAACGCGGCAACGCAAGCCAACGTGGAGACCCTGTTGACCCGTGGGATTCGGCTCTGGGGGCCGGACCTGGGCGAACAGGCCTGTGGTGAGACCGGCCCCGGCCGCATGTTGGAGCCGGAGGCGTTGTGTGAGCGCGCCATGGCGCTCTTCACCCCGGGGCCCCTGCACGGTGTGTGCGTTCTGATGACTGCCGGAGGCACCCGGGAGCCGATCGATCCGGTACGGTTCGTCGGTAATCGGAGTTCCGGCAAGATGGGTTATTCGCTCGCCGAGGCGATGCGGGATCTGGGTGCCAGGGTGACGCTGGTGAGCGGCCCGGCAGCATTGCCGACTCCGGCGGGTGTGGACAGGATTTCCGTGGAGACGGCGCGGCAGATGCATGCGGCCGTCATGGAGCGGGTTGCGGAGTGTGATCTGTTCATCGGGGTCGCCGCCGTGGCCGACTATCGGCCGAAGTCGGCTGTCGGGCAGAAGATCAAGAAACAGGCGGAGTCCCTCCAACTCGAGCTGGTGAGAAATCCGGATATACTTGCCGACGTGGCGGCGCTGGCGAGTCCGCCATTCACTGTCGGATTTGCCGCCGAAACCGAGCAGGTCGAGGATTTCGCCGAGGCGAAAAGACTGGCCAAAGGGGTCGATCTCATTGCCGCCAACGAGGTCGGCGGGGAGACGGGCGGATTCGAGGATGACGAGAACGCGCTGATTCTGCGCTGGCAGGGGGGGAGAGAGAGCCTGCCGTTGATGGACAAGATGGCGCTGGCGCGACGTCTCGCCGAACGCATTGCCGCGCAGTATCATGCGCAGCGAGGTACAGACTCGGTGGTCGAGACCCAGCGTCGATGAGACGGATCGAAGGCCGAGGATTACGCAACTTGCCGAGTTCGCGTTATGCTGATGCCCCAGCGGCTTCCAATGAGGGGGCGAGAAGGTCGCCGCGTGCCGCCTATCCGGGCGATCAATAAAGGAATGGAACCGGGCAGTACCGCAGAAGCCGGATCAAGTTTGCGGAGCGGGGATCGCCTGAGAGAGATAGCAGAAAAAGGGGGGCGGCCGGTCAGGGCCGTCTCGAGCCACTGGGGAAGACGCTATGGGATTGATGAAAGGTTCAGGAGAGAAGAACGCTGGCAAGCCGGTATCCGGGGGGCGGGGTATACGCGGCTATTGGCTGATCAGTTTGATCGCGCTGCTTGTCCTGGTTCTGGTTGCAGCGGCGGCCAGTTTTATTCTCTC
The DNA here is from genome assembly GCA_050305975.1 of Sedimenticolaceae bacterium. Lineage (GTDB taxonomy): Bacteria > Pseudomonadota > Gammaproteobacteria > Chromatiales > Chromatiaceae > Thiodiazotropha. The sequence goes on from JBNLGI010000080.1 coordinate 19,986, forward strand.
CCAGCTGACGGCCAAGAGTCAGGCCGGTCGCCAGACCCGTGCGGCGGCCCAGGCGGTCGCGGCCGCGGCCGAATCACTCAACTGGCAACGCAGAGATCTGATCGAGGGATTGGCCAGGGAGCCGCACATCATCGCCCTTTTCGAAACGGGTGATCGGGCCGCCCTGAAGGCCGAGTCGGCGCATCTGACCGAACTGGTACCCGGTGTGGAACAGATCAGGCTGCTGCCGGTCGGCACCAGCGAACCCGATATCACACGGGTCCCCAACATGGGTTACGCTTCGCTGCAGATGTTGAGGCAGGCCGAAAATAGCGACCGCGTACTACCCTCGGAGGTACACCAATTCGGCACCGCACATCAGCATATCGCCATTGCCGCCGGGGTATTTTCGGACACGGGCGGTCAGGCGCTAGGCGTCATTCACGCGGCTTTTCCAGCCAGCAGTCTGCAGCAACTGATCGACTCCGTGGACGACTATGCCGGGCGGGTCGAGCTGCAGCAACTGGCGACGGACAAACCTCCCTTCACCCTGGTAAGCAAGGGGCCGGAGACCTCCGGGGCCCCCGACCGGGTGATTCCGATTGACGGCGCCATCTGGCAGCTGGCCTATTGGGCCGGGATTGGCTCAGGCCTGAGCGCGATCGATACGGTCATGCTGGTTGGCCCCTATCTGGTGATCTTCCTGCTCGCGGCCGTCATTCTCTTCCTGTTGGCGCAAGGCATGGCCAAGGCCCTGAAAAAGGATCAGCATACCATTCTGACCCTGTTCGAGGCGGTCACCAGCGGCAGGCCCCCCAAGGCGGTACCGGCACAACTGGCGGATCTCCAGCCCACCCTCGATGTGCTGGAACATCAGATCAAGGAGTACCGAGCCGTTCTGGCGGAGCGGGCCAAGCTGCGCACGACCACGACCATCACCGAGAGCGAAGGCACCGGCATCACGGTCGCGGAAGAGGCGCCTATGCCCGCCCAGAAGGCGAGCATGGGCTTGAGCGAAGCGGTCGATGTCGATCCTTCCATCTACCGCGCTTACGATATACGCGGGGTTGTCGGCAAGACCTTTACGGAAGAGGCTGTCGCGACAGTCGGACAGGGCATCGGCAGCGAGATCTTCGAACGGGGATTTCAATCGGTCTTGGTGGCGAGAGACGCCAGAATTTCCAGCGACAGCTTGCAGAGTGCCCTGATACAGGGGCTGATGGCGAGCGGCAGGGATGTCGTCGATATCGGGCTGGTGCCCACGCCATTGCTCTATTTCGCGGTTCACGAGCTCAATATCGATTGCGGTGTCATCGTAACCGGCAGCCACAATCCGCCCCAGTACAACGGTCTCAAGCTGATCGTAGGCGGCGAAAGCCCGACCACCGAGGCGATTCAGGAGCTGCGACGTCGCATCGACGCCAGGCAGCTGTTGCAAGGGGAGGGTTCGTTCGATTCCCGGGATATCATCGGGGACTACATCGAGCGCATCGTTTCCGATATCCGCCTGGGCCAACCGCTCAAAGTGGTCATCGACTGCGGCAACGCGGCGGCCTCGGTGGTGGCGCCGGAACTCTACCGTCAGCTGGGTTGCGAAGTGGTGGAACTCTACTGCACGGTCGATGGCAACTTCCCCAATCACCATCCGGATCCGGGTGACCCGAAAAACATGCAGGCCCTGCAGCGGGCGGTGGTCGAGCATCAGGCGGCGCTGGGTCTGGCTTTCGACGGCGACGGTGATCGGCTCGGTGTGGTCGACTCTTCCGGTAAGCTGATCTGGCCCGACCGGTTATTGATGTACCTGGCGATGGATGTACTGACCCGAGAACCCGGCGGCGACATCATCTATGACGTCAAGTGCAGCCGCCACCTCGCCAATGTGGTCCTTTCCAACGGTGGTCGTCCTCTGATGTGGAAGACCGGCCACTCCAACCTGAAAGGCAAACTGCGTGAGACACATGCCCTGCTGGCGGGTGAGTTCAGTGGTCATATCATGTTCTCCGAGCGTTGGTACGGCTTCGACGACGGGCTCTATGCCGGTGCCCGCCTGCTCGAGATCCTCTCGCTCGACTACCGTACCAGCGCCGAGGTCTTTGCCGAGCTTCCGGATGCCCTGTCGACACCGGAGATTCCTCTGCGACTGGAAGAGGGTCAGCCGCAGAAGGTGATGAACGCCATCGAGCAGTTGCCCGATCTGCCGGGCGCGCGGATGGTCAAGATCGACGGTCTGAGGGCCGAATTCGAACAGGGCTGGGGTCTGGTGCGTGCCTCCAACACCACGCCGGCATTGCTGTTCCGCTTCGAAGCCGACACTCAGGAGGGTTTGGAGCAGGTGCAGTCGATCTTTCGTGATCTGCTGGCCAAGGTGGCGCCCGGACTGACGCCGCCGTTTTAGGTAGTACACGGCTATCTGATTTGCTGTCTGAGGGTGGTAGTATTGTGCGAGCGGTTTTTTTCAGTTTTGAGTTATGAGTTTTTAGTTTTGAGTTGATGGTGTTCGCTTCGCTCACGACTGTTTATGACTTCACTCCCTGAGGCAGAGGGTGCCGAACAAGCGCTACGGTGAAACCGCACTCAATAAACTCAAAACTAAAAACTCATAACTCAAAACTTTTGAAAGTGTTGCCAACATGAGCCTCTCTCCCGAACAGGCGCAGAATGTCGCCCACGTACTGACATCCGCCCTTCCCTATATTCAGCGCTTCAGCGGCAAGACAATCGTCATCAAATACGGCGGCAACGCCATGGTCGACGAGGATCTCAAGAGCAGCTTCGCCATGGATGTGGTGTTGATGAAGCTGGTGGGGATCAATCCCGTGGTCGTGCACGGCGGCGGTCCACAGATCGCCCAGCTGCTGCAGCGCCTGGGCAAGGATTCCGAATTCGTGCAGGGCATGCGGGTCACCGACAGCGAGACCATGGACGTGGTGGAGATGGTGCTGGGCGGGCTGGTGAACAAGGATATCGTCAGTTTGATCAACCGTGCCGGCGGCTCCGCGGTGGGCCTCACCGGCAAGGACGGGGATCTGATCCACGCCCGCAAGATGATGATCGAACGCAAGGGTCCGGAACTGGAGGAGTCCGAGATCATCGATATCGGCCATGTGGGCGAGGTGGAGAGTATCGACGTCAGCGTGGTCAATATGCTGGTCAACGGCGACTTCATTCCTGTCATCGCCCCGATTGGCGTGGGAATGGACGGTCATTCGTACAACATCAATGCCGACCTGGTGGCGGGCAAGGTGGCCGAGGTGCTGCAGGCGGAGAAATTGATCCTGCTGACCAATACCCGGGGTCTGCTCGACAAGGATGGCGGTCTCCTGACGGGGCTCTCCGCCGAACGGGTCGACGAGCTGGTGGCCGACGGGACCATCCACGGCGGCATGCTGCCGAAAATCGCCACCGCACTGGAAGCGGTCAAGGCGGGGGTGGGGACTTCACATATCATTGACGGCCGCGTGCCCCACGCGGTCCTGCTAGAGCTCTTCACGGACGAAGGTGTCGGCACATTGATCCGGCGACGCTGATGAGTGCCGCCAAGCCATCACGGCGACAACTGATTCTCGAGGCGCTCGCGCGCGAGCTGGAAGCGAATCCGGGCGAGCGCATCACCACCGCTTCATTGAGTCGTGCCGTGGGGGTTTCCGAAGCGGCCCTCTACCGTCACTTTGCCAGCAAGGCAAAGATGTTCGAGGGACTCATCGACTTCGCCGAAGAGAACATCTTCACCCGCATCAACCAGATCCTCAAGGAACAACCCGCCGCACGGGAACGCTGCCGACAAGTGCTCTATTTGCTGCTGGCCTTTGCTGACCGCAATCCCGGCATCACCCGGGTACTGCTGGGCGAGGCCCTGATCGGTGAGACCGAACGTCTGTTGGTGCGTGTCGGGCAGTTTTTTACCCGCCTGGAGACCCAGTTGAAGCAGGTCCTGAGGGAAGGAGGAATGCGTGGAGAGGCATTGGCGGGGGACGATGTCAACGCATCGGCCAACCTCATGCTGGCGCTTGTGGAGGGTCTGATGCACCAGTACCTGCGCAGCCGTTTTACGATCTCGCCGCTGGCCCAATGGGAGGCTCAGTGGCTGCGATTGGAAGTCAGCCTGTTTACCGATTAGGGGTGGCGAGATCGACCTCGGCCGAGTTTCCGTCGAGTCCGGATTCACCTTCGAGTGCCGCCTGGAACCCCTCCTTGATGCGCATGACTTTCTCGCCCCGTTTACAGAGTGCGATGCCTTGGGAGGTCTCCTTGCACTGGAGGTCCATGAAGATCAGGGTCTGATTGGTCTTGCGGTCGCGGATGCGTGAAATGGTGATGCTGATATCGTCGTTCTCCACCGGGGCTCCGGTCATGAGGATGTTTTCGCCATCCATCTTCACCGGCGTGGTGCTGTGTTTTCTTACATAAGCCCTGGCACGCTGCCACGGCTGTTCGCAATCCTTGTTGTTCGCGCAGTTGTAGACGTTCTTCAGCGCTTCCGTGTACGACTGATTGGCTTCCTGCATGGGATCGTCGGTCTGAACCAGCTGCTTGAGTTCGCGGAAACGCTTCAGGTCTTTGGCGAAGCTTTGGCGAATCCGGTTCTTCTCTTCTTCGTGCTGGACGATGGACTGGTAGGAGTCCTTCAGCGCCTGTCGCTTGGACTCGATATCCTTGCGGTAGCTGGGTGAGATGGCCTGGCCGCTGAGTTCGAGTTCAGCGGCGTTCTTCTGCATCTCGGTCAAGGTGTGCTTGAGACGTTTGATGTTCGACTCGGTGACGCGAATGTAGGTATCCACGGCCTGGATCTGGCCGTCACGCGCCATGATGATGTCATCCTCGCTACGGAAAGTGCGCAGTAGTACGCGATCCTCCTGTCGCTGCTTCTCGGCCAGCTTTTCCTGTTCCCGGCGCAGACGCTCCTCTTCTGCTTCCTGGCGCAGCTGCTCGGGGGTTTTGGCTGCGTCGACGTGATCTATCGTCACCCCATGTTCGTCGAGTTGGGAACGCTCGCGTTTGACTTCAGTGGGGGGGAGCTTGTCCGAGTAGTGGGTATGCCCCTCCTCATCCACCCATTTGTAGAGTTTGGCGGCTTCGACAGTGGTCGCCAGAGTGCTGACGATGAAGAGGGTGGCGATCAGGATTTTCAATGACATAGACAGCGTATCAGTCCGTTTTTATCTCAAGCACTGTAGATCGATTATACTGCGTGCTTCTTGAGATAAGATAGCCACTTTGTGGAACAGTTCACCCTTTTTGTCATCTCTTTACTGGCCAACCTCTTTTCCGCTTTCTCCGGCGGCGGGGCGGGTCTGGTCCAGCTGCCGGCGCTGATCTTTCTCGGCCTCCCCTTCGGTGTGGCCCTGGCCACCCACAAGATCGCCTCCGTCGCCCTCGGCGTGGGCGCCACCGTGCGCCACCTGAGAGAGGGGGGGCTGGAGCGACAGTTCGTGATCTTCATGTTGCTGGCCGGCGTGCCCGGAGTGGTCATTGGCGCCAGTCTGATTCTGCAAGTGCCTGATCGCGTGGCGGAGATTGCGCTCGGTCTGCTGACACTGGGGTTGGGTGTCTACTCCATTCTCAGTCCCTCGCTGGGCCAGACCTATCAACCGATCCATCGCGATCGCCGGGGACTGGCGATTGGCGGGGTGGGGCTGTTTCTGATTGGTCTGCTGAACGGCTCGCTGACCTCCGGGACAGGCCTGTTCGTAACGCTTTGGCTGGTGCGCTGGTTTGGACTCGATTATCGGAGAGCGGTGGCTCACACCCTGGTCATGGTCGGGGTCTTCTGGAACGGCAGCGGCGCCCTCACCCTCGGTCTGCTGGGCGAGGTGCGTTGGAGCTGGCTGCCGGTGCTGGTGGCGGGCTCCCTTCTCGGCGGCTATCTGGGGGCGCATCTCTCCATCGTCAAGGGCAATCGCTGGATCAAGCGGGGATTCGAGCTGGTAACCCTATTGGTGGGCAGCAAGCTGGTGTGGGGTTAGTTACCCTCAATGGGAAGGGAAATCCTTAAATAAAGGCGATTGACACTGAACCTGTGCCGATGAACCTGTAGGGTGCGACTTGCCGCACCGTGCCTGATGGGAAATCGCTCCAAAATTCAGTTCAGCGCGGCAACTGGCCAACCCCGGCTCGAAACGGTTGTGTTCATTGGGCACGGGGGCAACCGGAGGTCCAGTTCGAACGATGGACGGTCGGTCTTTTGATCGGTGCGGCAAGCCGCACCCTACGCGATTGCACGAATCGTGCGGGCGTTCATACGAGGATTGACGCCCCCTATTCAGACGCCATAGGTGTCCCGGTATGCCTCGATCTGCTCCAAGGCCGCCTGATCGTTATTCTCCCTCAGGTACTCGATCAGCTGCTCAAGACGCACGATGGCGCTGACCGGCATGCCGTAGTCACCCTCGACTTCCTGGATCGCCGAGCGTTCGCCCTTGCCCCGCTCCTGTCTGTCGAGAGCAATCACCACGCCCGCCGGTATGGCCTGTTCGGCCCGGATGATCTCGACCGATTCCCGCACCGAGGTGCCGGCGGAGATCACGTCGTCGATGATGAGGACGCGACCCTCAAGGGGATGACCGACAATGGTGCCGCCTTCGCCGTGATCCTTCGCCTCCTTGCGATTGAAGGCGTAGGGTATGTCGATGGCATGCTGGTCGTAGAGTGCGGCGGCGGTGACCGCCGCCAGAGGGATGCCCTTGTAGGCCGGACCGTAGAGGACGTCAAATTCGAGGCCGGAGTCGACAATGGCCTGGGCATAGTAGCGTCCCAGCCGGGCCAGGCTGGCACCGGTATTGAACAGCCCGGCGTTGAAAAAGTAGGGGCTGATTCGACCCGACTTGAGGGTGAATTCGCCAAAGCGGAGCACGCCCACGTCGAGGGCAAAGTCGAGAAAATCGCGCTGATAGTCTTGCATATTCAATATCCTGCTGGAAGAAGCCTGCCCATTGTACCCCGGTTTTTTCGCCGAGCTTACTATTACGCAACCCCTGGTCGATTCATGGATCGGCAGGTGCCGGCTGACCGATTGCTGCTCCGTGTTGAAATGCTTCGCGGTCGCGGGCTGATAGGTGCGCTTCTGGCCTTGATCCGAGGTCTTTCTTCTCGCCACACGCTGGCTCGGGAATGAGTCGGAGGCAGCTTAACGCGATATGTTTAGGTAACCGTGTTTCCGGATTTTCGGGTGATATTGTTTCGCACCAGCCGGCGTCATGGCGTATCCTTTCGTCTGATTTCCCATGAGCGTCTGATGGCCCTGATTCGATCCAACATCTCCCTCCTTGCCGTGCTCTTCAGCAAACGGATGCTGATTACGTTGGTGATGGGTTTTGTCAGCGGCTTGCCACTGCTTCTGACAGGATCCGTGCTGCAGGCGTGGATGACCGATGAAGGCGTGGATCTGACCACCATCGGCCTGTTTTCGGTGGTTGGGCTTCCCTATACGTTGAAATTTTTGTGGGCGCCCCTGCTGGATCGGTATACGCCATCGCTGCTGGGAAGGCGTCGCGGCTGGATGTTGATCTCACAAATCTGCCTGATACTCTCCATCTTTTCGCTCTCTTACTCCAATCCGGCGACCAGTGTGGTCGGTATCGGTATTGCGGCGATGCTGCTGGCCTTTTTTTCCGCCAGCCAGGATGTGGTGATCGACGCCTATCGAAGGGAGGCCTTGCAGGATGAGGAGCTGGGTTTGGGGGCGACCCTCTATGTCAACGGTTACCGTGTCGGTATGTTATTGGCATCCGGCGGTGGCTTGATTCTGGCCGATTTCATCAGCTTCCGGCACGTTTACCAATTGATGGCCGGCATCATGCTCATCGGTGTGGTGTCCACGCTGTTTGCTCCAGAGCCCGAGAATCCCGCAGGCAGCCCGAAATGCCTGCAAGACGCAGTGATCGATCCCTTCTTTGAGTATTTCAGACGACAGGATGCCGTGCTGATTCTCTTGTTTATTCTGCTGTATAAGATCGGCGACACGATGGCGAGTCATATGTCCACGCCGTTCTATCTCGCGCTGGGTTTTTCCAAGTCCGAGATTGGTACGTTGGTAAAACTGTTCGGCTTTTGGGCGACGATTGCCGGTGGTTTCATCGGCGGTCTGTTACTGCTGCGTATCAGTCTCTACAAGGGGCTTCTCTTTTTTGGCGTGCTTCAGGGGCTTTCCACGGCTGGATTTGCCCTGCTGGCCATGCTTGGAGATGACCTTGCCGCGTTGGCGGCTGTTATTACATTCGAGAACCTGAGCGCCGGTATGGGTACGGCCGCCTATGTGGCGTTCATGGCGAGTCTGACCAATAAGCGGTTCACGGCGACGCAATATGCGCTGCTGTCAAGCTTTATGGGTATTCCGCGCGTGATTGTCGCCTCGCCTACCGGATTCATGGCGGACACCATGGGCTGGGTTTCTTTTTTCCTGTTCTGTGCTTTGATTGCGATCCCGGGTCTGCTTTTGCTGTGGTGGTTGCAGAAACGCGGATTGGAGAAGGATTTGAATATGCGAAGCGAAAGGGGAGTGCTCGATGCAGGTTGAGTTGACGACCTATCTAAGCGCCTTCGTGGTAGGTCTTCTCGGTGGCGCCCACTGTGCCGGTATGTGTGGGGGTATTGTCGGCGCCCTGACCTTTGGGTTGCCGGAAAAGATCCGCAACCACTTCACCAGTACACTGCCCTACCAGCTCGGTTACAACCTCGGGCGCATCACCAGTTATGTGGGTGCCGGGGCGATCATGGGCGGTCTGGGTATGCTGTTGGCCGAGGTGGTGCCCATCTACCCGGTGCAGCAGGCGTTGTTGGTGATCGCCGCGCTGTTCATGATCCTGCTCGGTCTCTACCTCGGCGGATGGTGGATGGGTTTGGCACGCATCGAGCGTTTGGGCGGCAGGCTCTGGACGCGCATCGAACCGTTCGCGCGCCGCTTGCTGCCGGTGCGCAGTCCGGGGCAGGCCTGGATGCTGGGGCTGGTTTGGGGCTGGATTCCCTGTGGCCTGGTCTACAGCATGTTGGTATGGACCGTTTCGGCCGGCAGTGTGCTGAAAGGGGCCGGTCTGATGTTGGCCTTCGGTGTGGGCACCCTGCCTAACCTGTTCGCCATGGGGATGGTGGCGGGCAGTCTGGCTCACTGGTCGAGGGATATTCGCGTCCGCCGCCTTGCGGGCGTGCTGGTGATCGCCTTCGGTGTCTATGCCATGGTGCAGGCCTACGGTTCGGCGCAGTTGGCCAGCCTGATAGGGCGGTGAGAGGCGGCCAGCTCCTGCAGGGGTGCCCCGGTCCGAATCACGCTCGCTGCCGTAACCCAGGCTGCTTTACCTGGCCGAATCCGGATTGGGTAAACAGGGTCGGCAGGAGCGTTCTCGTGTTCCCGGTTGTCAGTCGTCGATGAAAAACTGCTGACTCAATGAAGCCTTGTAGAAACGGGTTGCGCCCTGGGGTTGAACCTGCAGGTCGAAGTTGAGCGTCTCCTGATCGGCGATGCGAAATTCACCGATGTAGTAGATGGCATCGCCCTCCTGGACCTGTCGCATCGGTATGCTGATCAATTGTCCGCGGATGTTGGTGGCCTTGGCCAGAACCACGGCCGGGGTCGATTTGCCGGTGGTGCCGGGTTCGGTCTTGATCACGCTCACATTGAGCATGCCGCGATATTTGCTGCGCTGGATGCCGTATTGCTTGGCGATGGCCGGATCAAGGGATGCGCTGGGAATGGCGTTGTGATGAATGGTGTAGCCGTCTATGGCGGTACTGTTCTCTGCCCAGGCACTGACACCGCTGAAACAGACAATGAGCAGCACCAGGATTTTTTTAGTTATCGTCATAGGTCATCTCCTCTTTGTCGGTCTTTATTGACCGATCGTAAGTCTTCGAGTTTAGACGATGCTCGAAAAAGGTTGAAGCGAGGCGGAGATGGCTGAGAAAAAAACGGCGGCCCATGGGCCGCCGCTTGTCTGGTGATACGCAGTCTCAGGAAGCTGACTGCTTGACCAATTTCGGTTTCGGTCGTTCGCTCTGATGCAGCGGCCGGCTGTTCTTGATGCGGTTGGCCATGTTGCGCAGCGCCGTGAGTTGACGGGCGAGTTCGGTGTATTGCTCCTGCAGTTCCAGAATCCGGTATTGCAGGGTATTGCGTGACTGGCCGATCTTCTGCAGATTGTTGAGACGTTTCTCCATCATCTCCTTGTGATCCTTGATCTGCATGACCAGGGGTTCGAGGGTGGTCGCCAGCCAGCCATCGATTTCGCCATCGGCGTTCCGGAAGATTTCACGCGCCCGATGAACCAGTGCCGAGAAGAAGCGTTTGACCACGAAATTCTGTTCCATCATGGCGGTCACCGGACTGTTACGGAATACCTCCGCCTCCTGGTGCAGCAGTTCCAGTTCCACCCGATACTTGACGATTGAGAACATCTTCGGTTGCACCACGGCGAAGCCATGTTCGTTCTGGAACTTGCGATAGATGGAGCGGATGATCTTGCGGGTCTGCTCGCTCTGTGTCACCACGTTGAGCATGGTGCGACGGATATCCTCGAACAGGTTCTTCATCGCCGCCTTCATGCCGCTGGTGGTCCAGCTGTTTGACATCTCCTTGCGGCAGCGCTCGATGATCTGGTCGAGGGCTTCCATGTTGAGTGTCTGGCTCAACTGTTCCGCCTGCTGTTTGAGCTGTTTGCGGCTCTGCTGAAAGGTCTCCACATCACGCAGGTACTGGGCCTGTTCGGTGCGGGTCTTCTCCATCAGATTGGTGATGACGTCGTCGCTCTTGTCGCTCAGCTCTTCGAGCTCTTCCAGCTGACGCTTGGTGTCATTGAGCTTGCCCGAAAGCACGCTGCGGCTGTTGTCCAGCATCTGGCCGACATCGGAGCCGACGGTCTCCAGAATGATCTGCTGCTTGATGCCGAGCACGTCCTGCCCCAGGTAGTTCTCCAGGTCGAGCAGGCCGCTCTTCTCCAGCAGCCCCTCGTCGCTCTTGATCTTGGACAGCAGTCCCTTCTGTGCGGAGACGGGGAACACGGCGCGGGGCTCGAGGCCCAGCAGACCGGCAGTCGCGCGTTGCTGATTGCGAATGGCGTCATTGACGTCTTCGTGTTCCCGCAGGTCGTCCCAGAGGGTGTCGATCTTGTTCAGGACCACCATCAGGCCGCGCTGACGGCCGCTCTGAAAACCTTTGATATGGTGCTGCCAGATCTCCATGTCGCTGCGGGTGACGCCGGTGTCGGCGCCCAGCACGAAGAGTACGGCCTGAGCCGCGGGCAGCATGTTGAGGGTCAATTCGGGTTCGGTACCGAGGGCGTTCAGTCCGGGGGTATCGAGGATGGTCAAGCCTTTTTTCAACAGCAGGTGAGGGAAGCTGATGAGGGCGTGGCGCCATTTGGGGATCTCGATCATCGCCGGCGGTTCGCTCTGATGCGGATGCAGGTCAGGGCTGTAGAGTCCGAGATGTTTGGCCTCTTCCAGGGTCACCGTCTTGGTCTGGATGACTTCGTTGAGGGCTGCCTGCATCTGTTCCACCGAGTCGGTCTCGAGCGGATAGTGGACCCACTGCTTGGTGTCCTTGCGCAGATGGGCCAGGCTGGCGTCCTGTAGCCGGGTCTCGATCGGCAGCAGTCGCACATAGGCCTCGTCCCGCACCTCGTCGTAGAAGATTTCGGTGGGACACATGGTGGTCCGCCCGGCGTCCGACGGCAGCAGCCGCCGGCCGAAGTCGGCGAAGAAGATGGCGTTGATCAGTTCGGTCTTGCCGCGGGAGAACTCGGCGACGAAGGCGATGGTCAGCTTGTCGCTGCGCAGGGCCTCAAGGGTGTGATCAATGCGATGCTGCACGTCCTCGGAGGACATGCCGTTCTCTTCCAGCCAGGGACCGTACTCCTCGATCGTGTTGATGACATCCTTTTTCCACTGTTCGTAGGCTTGCAGCTGTTCTTGAAATCGTACCTTTTCCATTTCGCCCTTACCGTTATTTTTCAGCCTGAACAGGCTGTTATCCCCACCACATGCAGCCTTTAGATAATACGCCAGGTCTTGAGCAATACCAAACTATGACGCTTAAAGTCTGGCTCAGCCACTCCCCAGAGGTAGCGGCAGGCGGGTAGGGGACTTTAACCGCAGGCACTTGCTGCGGGAGTGGGCGCCCGACTCCAGAACCACCCTTGAGCGGGGCAGGCCGAAGGCCTTGGCGATGAATTTCAGCAGGTGGGCGTTGGCCTTGCCGTCCACCGGGGGGGCTGTGAGGGTGACTTTGTATTCGTCGTCGCCATAGGGGGCGACGAGGGCGTCCTTGGAGGCCTTGGGCTGCACCCGCAGGTGCAGGATCAGTTCATCTCCCTCCCAGCGGTACCAGCTCACAGCAGGGCGTGGGTGGCGAAGGGGCTGGCGGTGATGGCGCGCAGCGGCGGCAGCAGCAGCATTTTCAGCAGCACCAGGCCGATCAGGACCAGCATGGGCGAGAGGTCGAGGCCGCCCATGGGTGGCAGGATCCTCTGCGCCGGCCGCATGATCGGCGCGGTCAGGCTGTAGAGCAGGGCGCTGGCCGGGTTGTAGCTGCCGGGGCTGACCCAGCTGAGGATGACCTGGATGAGGATGCCGAAGAAGAAGATGTTGATCACCAGTTCGATCAATTCCGGGATCGCCCACAGCAGCGGGGCGAGCAGATTCACCGCGCTGCCGCTGACCAGGATGATGAGCAGGATCTCGATACTCTTGAGCAGCCAGGCCAGCACCAGGGAGGCGAGGTCGATGCCGCCCAGCCCGGGGATGAGGCGGCGCAGCACCTTGAGCGGCGGATTGGTCGCCTTGACCAGGAACTGGGAGATGGGATTGTAGAAATCGGCCCGCACCAGTTGCAGCAGAAAGCGCAGCAGCACCGCCAGGATGTAGAGGCCGAACAGGGTCTGGATCAGGAAGATGATCGGGTTGGTGAGATAGCTGCCGCTCATGATGCCGTGTTTCCCAACATTTCGGAGAGTTCCCGGGAACGGGTCTGTGCGCCCTTGAGGGCCTCGGCGAAGAGTTCCCGCAGCTTACCCTCCTCGAGGATTTTCAGCGCCCGTTCCGTGGTGCCGCCCGGGGAGGTGACCTTCTGCCTCAGGGTGGCCGGAGCGTCGCTGCTTTCGATCGCCATGCGGGCGGCGCCCAGCGCGGTCTGCAGGGTCAGCAGGCGGGCGGTCTCCGGATCGAGGCCCATCTCGCAGGCGGCCGCCTCCATCGCCTCCATGACCAGGAAATAGTAGGCGGGGCCGCTGCCGGAGAGGGCGGTGACCGCATCCATCTGCGACTCGTCGTCGACCCAGCGGGTGAGTCCGACGGCGCGCAGGATGCTCTCCGCCATGTCCCGCTGTTCGTTGCTGACGCCGGGGCCGGCATGCAGGCCGGTGGCGCCCGACTGGATCATGGCCGGGGTGTTGGGCATGGTGCGCACCAGTGCCGCCTCGCTGCCCAGCCAGTTGCGCAGGGCCGACTCCCGGATGCCGGCGGCGATGGAGATCACCAGCGGCCGGGCGCGGGCGACGCTGTCGGCAATGTCGCGGGCCACGGCTTCCAGCGCCTGGGGTTTGACCGCGAGGACCACCACCTTGGCCTGGTCGATCGCCTTGTTGTTGTCGGTCTCCGTATGCACGTCGAAGCGTGCCGCCAGTTGGGCCAGCTTGTCGCTGTCGGGGTCGCTGACAGTGATCTGCCGGCTGTCGTAACCGTCTGCGATGAGGCCGCCGATCAGGCTGCTGGCCATGTTGCCGCCGCCGATGAAGGTGAGTTTGCTGCTAGTCATGCGGGTCAGTCTTTTCATGCCTCGGTGAGTGGTGGTCTGTCTGTTCGGTGTTTCAGCGATTATACGCCCGGGGGCCGAAAATTGCGGTGCCGATGCGGACGATGGTCGCCCCATCCGCGATGGCGGCCTCCAGGTCGTCCGACATGCCCATGGAGAGGGTCTCCAATGGAAGCTCGGCGGTGGCCAGGCGATCGCGCAGCTGTCGCAACAGCCGAAAGGGCTGATGCTGCGCCTCCCCTGTGGCCGGCGCGGGGATGGTCATCAGGCCGCGCAGGCGCAGATTCGGCAGCCTGGCGTAGTCGCCGATAAGCGCCTCGAGCTGCTCCGGGGTGTGCCCGTCCTTGCTCGCCTCGCCGCTGGTGTTGACCTGCAGGCAGATGTTGAGGGGAGCCAGGTGGGTAGGGCGCTGCTCGCTCAAGCGCCTGGCGTGCTTGAGACTGGCCAGGCTGTGGACCCAGTCGAAGCGCTCGGCGATGGACCGGGTCTTGTTGCTCTGGATACGGCCGATGAAGTGCCACTCCAGGGTCAGGTCCTGCAGCCGGTCGATCTTGCCTTCGGCCTCCTGCAGGTAGTTTTCGCCGAAGTGGCGCTGTCCGAGTTGCGCCAGGGCGCGGATCTCGTCGGCGCTGCGGGTCTTGCTGACCGCCAGCAGACGGGTCGAGCCCGGCTGTCGGCCGGCTGCCGATTCCGCTGCGCCGATGCGGGCCAGTACGCTTTCATAGCGTTGTTTCAAGCTGTTGTCTTCGCGCACGGGTATGTGGAAATGCTATGAATTTCGAAAGATTTTTGATCGAGCGGCTAGTATATTACTTCCTACGCCATGTGGGGGCGGGCAGCATGCGGTTCAAGTCCTGAACGCGCAGTGCAGGCCGCCACAGACAGGAGTGCCCTAAACTTATCAGGCTTCGGGTCGATATGACTAGGAGCATTTGAAACGCAATTCAGTCAGTTAGTGGGGGAATGAATGGATATCGCTGAATTACTCGCCTTCAGTGTGAAACACAACGCATCGGACCTGCATCTCTCGGCCGGACTGCCGCCGATGATCCGTGTGGATGGCGATATCCGCCGCATCAACGTGCCGGCGCTGGAGCACAAGGTGGTGCACGCGCTGGTCTACGACATCATGAACGACAAGCAGCGCAAGGATTTCGAGGAGTTTCTCGAGACCGACTTCTCGTTCGAGATTCCCGGTCTGGCCCGTTTCCGCGTCAACGCCTTCAACCAGGCCCGCGGCGCTTCCGCCGTGTTCCGTACCATCCCCTCCAAAGTGCTGACGCTGGAGGATCTGGGTTGTCCTCAGACCTTCAAGGAGATCGTCGACGTGCCGCGCGGTCTGGTGCTGGTGACCGGTCCCACCGGTTCCGGCAAGTCGACCACCCTGGCGGCGATGATGGACTACAAGAACGACAACGACTACTCCCACATCCTCACCATCGAGGACCCGATCGAGTTCGTTCACTCCAGCAAGAAGTGTCTGATCAACCAGCGCGAGGTGCACCGCGACACCCTCGGTTTCGCCGAGGCGCTGCGCTCGGCGCTGCGTGAGGACCCGGACATCATCCTGGTCGGCGAGCTGCGTGACCTGGAGACCATCCGCCTGGCGCTGACCGCCGCCGAGACCGGACATCTGGTGTTCGGTACCCTGCATACCAGCTCGGCGGCCAAGACCATCGACCGTATCATCGACGTCTTTCCGGCCGGCGAGAAATCGATGGTGCGCTCCATGCTGTCGGAGTCGCTGCGGTCGGTTATCGCCCAGACCCTGCTGAAGAAGATCGGCGGCGGACGAATTGCCGCCTGGGAGATCATGGTCGGCACCCCCGCGATCCGCAACCTGATCCGCGAAGACAAGGTGGCGCAGATGTACTCCGCCATCCAGACCGGCCAGGCCTACGGCATGCAGACCATGGACCAGGCGCTCAAGGAGCTGGTGCAGAAGGGTATCGTCAGTCGCCTCGACGCCAAGGCCAAGGCGCAGAACAAGGATCAGCTCTGACTGCTTCTGGTGTTTGAGTGAATCAATCGACAAAGAAGAATGGCGACGAAGAGGATTTGAATATGGAACTGGCCCCACTGCTCTCCATGATGGTCAAGAACAAGGCTTCCGACCTGTTTATCACGGCGGGCCGTGAACCCTCGATGAAGGTGGACGGCAAGATTCATCCGGTCAACAAGACGCCATTCACCGCCAAACAGACCAAGGCCCTGACCTACAGCATCATGACCGATGCCCAGCAGCGGGAATTCGACGAGACCAAAGAGTGCAACTTCGCCATCAGCGCCAAGGGCATCGGGCGTTTTCGTGTCAGCGCCTTCATCCAGCGCGATGCCGTCGGCATGGTGCTGCGCCGCATCGAGACGCGCATTCCGACACTCGAATCCCTCTATCTGCCGCCGATCATACAGGACCTCTCGCTGGCCAAGCGTGGTCTGGTGATCTTCGTGGGCGCCACCGGAACCGGTAAATCAACCTCGCTGGCCGCCATGATCGGCTACCGCAACACCCGCGGCGACGGTCACATCATCAGTATCGAGGACCCGATCGAGTATATCCACGATCACAACTCATGCATCATCACCCAACGGGAGGTGGGGCTGGATACCGAGTCCTACCAGGTGGCGTTGAAAAACACCCTGCGCCAGGCCCCCGACGTGATCCTGATCGGCGAGATACGTACCCGCGAGACCATGGAGCACGCCATCTCGTTTGCCGAGACCGGTCACCTCTGCCTTTCCACCCTGCACGCCAACAACGCCAACCAGGCGCTGGACCGTATCATCCACTTCTTCCCGGAGGACGCGCGGGACCAGATCTTCATGGACCTCTCGCTCAACCTGAAGGCGATCATCGCCCAGCAGTTGATTCCGAAGGCGGATGGCCACGGTCGTCGCGCCGCCATCGAGGTGATGCTCAACACCCCGCTGGCCGCCGAGTTGATCCGCAAGGGGGAGATCCATAAGTTGAAGGAGCTGATGAAGCGCTCCACCGAACACGGCATGATCACCTTCGATCAGCATCTCTACCAGCTCTACGAGGAGGGCGTGATCAGCTACGAGAACGCCCTGGCCTATGCCGATTCCGCCAACGATGTCCGCTTGATGATCAAGCTTGGCGCATCCAAGGCCAAGGACGCGCTGGTCGACGGTCTCGACGGTATCACCCTGATGGACGGCAAGCAGTAGGCCGTCCATCCCTCGGATACAAGCTCAGCCGTTCAGGTACTTCTCGGCGATCTGATACTGCTTTTCCGCCTCGTTGGCCAGCTCGCCCTCATCCTTGAGAATCATCTCGCAGTTTTTCGCCATGCGCGCCTGCATGGCCGCTCTCCAGGCGCTGTTGCTTTTCGATCCGCTCTGCTCTTCCTGGGCAAGGCAGGCGGCGGCAGCGGCGGCGACGAAGTGTTCCGCCTGCGCAGCCCAGTCCGCATCCCGTCCGCAGGCGGTATAGCTTTGTGTGGCGAAGGTCTTGACGGATTTATAGGCGTCTTCCAGTTCCTGGGGCGAGATTTCCGTCTTGGCTGCGGCCTCGACGGCACGGCTGATGCGGGGATCGGCGCTCAGGTGGCTGACATTGGAGACGTATAAGCCTCCCAACTCCCGCTGTTGCTGCAGGTTGAGGCTGTTCAGGGCCTCTCGCAATTGCTGATCGTTGGTGATTTGAGTCGGCATGAGATCCACCTCCAGGCCATTTGCAGTGCACAAAGACGCACTCACACAACAGAGTCGCAAGCCAAGCATAGACGTTGCGCCTGAAAAGACGCATGACGTAGGTCAGTCATTTAGTGGATTCTAATGTACTGCGCCAGTCTGCTCTGTCTCGGTGGCTGGACCGCCTGCCAGCAGCAGCGCGAGGGCGGATTTGTGGCCATTGCGGGCGGCCCAGTCGGCTGCACTCAAGCCGTCCATGTCACGTGCGGCAGGGTCGGCCGGGGAGTGAAGCAGGCGCGATACGCTCTCCGCGTGGCCGCGCTGAGCGGCCCAAATCAAGGCGGTGAATCCCTCGGTCCGCTCCACCTGATTGGGGTCGGCGCCGGCGGCGAGCAGGAGATCGACCACCCTGGCGTGGTTGTTGGATGCGGCGAGCATGAGCGCGGAATAGCCCCCCTTATCGGTCAGATTGACATCCGCTCCGGCCTCGATCAGGCGCGCCGCCGCCTCGGCATGACCGTTGAGCGCGGCCTTCATCAAGGGTGTCCAGAGACAGGCATCGCGGACATCAACCCCGGACGCGTCGTCAAGCAGTCGGGAAATGGCTGGAATATCGCCCTTTTCCGCCGCATCGATCAGAGGGGGTGTCAGCTCCGATTCGGACTCGCCGGTCTCGAAGCAGGCGCCCAGCGTCAGACAAAACAGAAGGACAATGTGTCGGTGGAGCGAAGGCATTGCGGGTGGTGCGGGCTGTTGAGAATGCTGTGATTCTCGAAATTACAGCCCGCAGTGGCAATGCGGTTTCGCAATGGATTCAGTCTGACTTTTTTCGCGGTCCGGGAAAATGGTGGGGGAAGGGGGTGATGTTGGAGGCGCCGTCTATCTCCGTGATCTTGCCGGGACCATGCTCATCCTTCTCCACCTCGTCGATGCGGATGACGGCATGGATCGGGATACGGGTGCGATGCACGCCGGAAAACTCCTCTTTGAGCCGTTCGGCGGATGGATCGACCAGCAGGGTGCTGTTCTCCTGGAAAATCAGGTTCTCGACTTCGACAAAACCGTAGAGTTCGCCCTGGCGCACGGTCTGGGCGTAGATTTCGTACACTTTTCCCTGATTGAGAAAGACGATCTTGAATATGCGCATAGTCAATGGTTTCTGCGCCCATTTGACCTTTTCACGGCCAGAACCGGCAGCTGGGCGGAGGGTGTGAATGGAGCCGATGGGCGGAATCGAACCGCCGACCTACTGATTACGAATC
>JBNLGI010000081.1:0-11009 GCA_050305975.1 Sedimenticolaceae bacterium
ACCGGTTCGTCGGCGAGCAGGATGTCGGGTTCGGTGACCAGGGCCCTGGCCAGCAGCACGCGGGCCTGTTCGCCGCCGGAGAGGGTGTCGAAGGGGCGCTGGCGCAGGGCCAGCAGGTCGGTCTGCACGATCACCCGTTCGATGATGGCGCGGTCGTTGGGGCCGGGGTGCTGCCAGGGCTCCAGGTGGGGTAGGCGGCCCAGCTCCACCAGGCGCTCCACGCTCAGGGGCCAGGCGATCCGGTTGAGCTGGGGCAGGTAGGCGATGCGGCGGGCCCGTTCCCTCCGGCTCAGGCTTTCGATGGGGCGGCCATCGAGTGAGAGAGTGCCGGCGTCGGGGGTCAGCACCCCGGCCAGCAGCCGCAGCAGGGTGCTCTTGCCGGCGCCGTTGGGGCCGATCAGACCGAGCATCTCGCCGCGTCCCAGCTCCAGGTCGACCTCGTCGAGGATGACCTGGTCGCCACGCAAGAAACAGAGGCCCTCGGCGCTCAGCATCAGAGGCTCCTCCCGCGGTTCTGTACGATCAGCCAGACGAAGAAGGGGGCGCCGATCAGAGCCGTCAGCACGCCGACTTTGATCTCGGTCTGCGCCGGCAGCAGGCGCACCGCGATGTCGGCGCAGACCAGCAGCAGGGCGCCGCCGAGGGCGCTGGGCAGCAGCAGCCGGCTTGGTTGGTGACCCACCAGCGGACGCAGCAGATGCGGCACCACCAGGCCGATGAAGCCGATGGCGCCGGTGACGGCGACGGCGGAGCCGACTGCCAGGGCCACCGCCAGGAACAGGCGGCGGCGCAGAGTCGTCAGGTCTACCCCCATGGAGAGCGCGGTCTCCTCCCCCAGTCCCAGCAGATCAAGGGCGCGCCCCTGACGCCAGGCCAGCAGCCAGCCGAGCAGGCTGCCCGGCAGCAGCAGCCAGAGCTCGTTGCGGCTGAGGTTGGCCAGGGAGCCGAGCATCCACAGCGCGATCTCCTGCACCGCGTAGGGGCTGGGGGCCAGGTTGAGCAGCAGCGAGACCAGGGCCAGGGTAAAGGCGTTGACCGCCACCCCGGCCAGGATCAGGGTCAGACTGCCGCTGTCCCGGCCCGCCAGCAGATAGACGGTGAAGGTGGCCAGCAGGGCGCCGAGCATGCCGCCCAGGGGCAGGATGAAGGCGGCCGCCCCGGCGAGGCCGAAGTAGAGACAGATCACCGCGCCCAGGGCCGCCCCGTTGGCGCTGCCGATGAGTCCGGGACTGGCCAGGGGGTTGCGCAGCAGGGATTGCATCAACGTGCCGCAGAGCCCCAGCGAGGCCCCGGCGATCAGGGCCACGGCGGTGCGTGGCAGGCGCAGTTCGGTGAGGATCAGGCCGGCCACGCCGGGGCGCTCGGCCAGGCTCTCACGCAGGGCCTGCAGCAGGGGGATGGCCTCGCTGCCGGTGAGCAGGGAGAGCCCGGCGGCGAGCAGCAGCAACGCGCCGAGCAGCAGATTCAGTTGGCGTTGAGTCAGCGAGGAGCTCACAGCCCGGGCTCCGGTGTTGCGGGCAAACGGGTGCGGGCCTCGCGCAGCAGGTCCACCGCGTCAGCCAGCATGGGACCGGGACAGATCCAGTAGCGGTAGGGCACCGGCTGCAGCGGCCGGCCCGCGGTCAGGCGGCGGAGGGCGGGGTGCAGCAGCTGGCGCTCGGCCAGGGAGTCGCCGGAGCCGTCATAGGTGGAGGTGAAAATCTGCCGTGGCTGCCAGCGCAGCAGGTGCTCCATGTCGACCGGGGCGTAGCCCTCGATGCCCTGCTCGGCGGCCAGGTTGCGCCAGCCGGCCAGGCGCAGGGCCTGGTCCTGCAGGGTGTGGCGGCCGCTGGTGTAGCCCCGGGGTTGGTAGAAGAGGGCGCTGGGTCGCAAATCGGACGGCGTCGCGTCGACGTCGTCGAGGCGCTGGCGCAGGCGGTGGATCATCGCCTCGCCGCGCTTGGATTGGCCCAGCAGGCCGGCCACCCGGCGGATGCTGGCTATGATGCCTGTCAGGTCATCGGCCGGCGGCACTCTTTCGACCCGATAGCCGAGGGTCTCCAGGGTGGTCAACAGGCGCGGATTGTCGTGGACGGTGGCCAGCACCAGGTCGGGCCGCAGCGCGATCACCTCCTCCGCCCGGGCGCTGTTCAGCGGGAAGCGGCCGGCCTCCCCGGCGACGAAGGAGCTGAGCGGCTCCACCGCCAGATTGCTGACCGAGGCCACCTGCTCGGTATCGGCCAGCAACAGCAGCAGCTGGTCGCTGCAGAGGTTGACCGAGACGACCCGCTGGGGCCGCTCCGTTGCCGCCGCCACGCCCGACAGGCACCACAACAACAGGACGGCGACAAGGCGACCGGTGAGTGGGGTCTGTTGGGCGAGGTTTTGGCTCATGCTTATTCAAACTGATAGTGGGCGGTCAGCCACAGACTGCGCTCCGGAGCCGGGAAATAGGCCTCCCGGGGGGTGAAGGTACTATCGTAACCCACCGAGCCGGAGGCGGCGTAGGCCTTGTCGAGCAGGTTGTCGATACGCAGGCCGAAACGCCAGGGGCCCTGTTCGTAGTGGCCGCCCATATTGAGCAGGCCGTAACCGGGCAGGGTCTCGAAGGCGTTGGCGAAGTCGCCGCCGAAGACCCGGCCGCTGCGCAGGATACTCTCGGCGAAGAGCCGCCAGCGTTGACCTGCCAGCCAGTCGAGACCCAGCCGGGCGCTGCGGGATGAGACCAGGGGGATGCGGTTGCCTTCGAAGGGGCCGGCGGTGATGGTCGGGTCGGTGTAGGTGAAGCTGCCGGAGAGGGCCAGGCTCGGCGTCGCCTGCCAGTTGGCCTCCAGGATCAGCCCCCGCCTGCGGGTCTCCTCCAGGTTGGTGTTGACGAAGCCGGTGGTGTCGAAGCTGATCTCGTTCTCCAGCTCGAGGCGGTAGACGACCGCCTTGGCGCTGAGCCCCGGTTGCCGCCACTCGGCTCCCAGCTCGTGAGAGATGCCGGTCTGGTTTTCTATGCCCACCGGTTGGCTGAAGACCACATTGGTGTGTTCGTCGACGGTGGCGAAACGGTAGTTCTCATCGACACGCACGAACAGGCGCAGGCCCTCGAGCGGACGCGCCACCAGGCCGATGGAGCCGGCGCTGAGGCGGTCGTCGAGGTGGTCCTCGCCGCTGCCGGTATTGATGCGGTTGTCCACCTCTGCCTGACGCCAGCCTATGGTGGTGGAGAGTGTCTGCGACAGCGGCGCGGTGATCTGAAAGTAGAAGGCATCTACAGACTGTTCCAGTTCCTGGGGCCCGAAGATGGTCTCCAGGAGGTAGTCGGTACGCTCCAGGTCGGCGCCGGCGGTGAGGGTGGCCTCGCCATGGGGCAGGGGCAGCAGGCCGATCAGGCGGGGGTTGAAGCCCTTTACCTTGCGGTCCTGGGTCGAGAGGGTGCCGGGGAAGCTGCGGAAACTGGTCTGGAACTCCCGGTCGTTGTGTCTGTAGCTGGCCTCGCCGGCGAAACGCCAGTTAAGTGAGAGGTCCTGCTCCAGCCCGATGCGGGTGGTGTCGGTGCGGGTGTCGCTGTAGTCACCGGCATAGGCGGCGGCGGACTGACGACGGTCGGACGCCATCTCGTCGGCGAAGAGGGAGCCGGGCAGCTCCTGCTCGTCGTCGATCGCCTGTTGCTCGATGAAGAGCAGGCCATGGTCGTGCTCATAGTCGAGTCGCAGATTGAGATCCTGCTGCTCGGTGTGGTTGTTGTCCCGGTAGTTGTCGGCGGTCTCACGCTTGGCGCTGAGCCGATAGGAGAAGCCATTGTCCAGGCGCTGGCCGAGGTCGGCCCGCAACGCGCGTCCGCCATAGCTGCCGGCGCCGGCATCGACATTGGCCTCGAAGGCCTTCGGTATGCGGGTGATGATGTTGATCACGCCGCCCACCGCCTGGTTGCCATAGAGGGTGCCGGCGCTGCCCTGGACGAGCTCGATACGCTCGACCCGGCTCAGGTCGATGGCGCTGAGATCGGGAGCGGCGCTGTCGCCGCTGTTGTTGAGACGTCGGCCGTCAACCAGGATCAAGGTGTTGGAGCCGGCACTGGGGCCGAAACCGCGCATGTCGACGCTGGCGTTGTGGGCATGTCCGTAGAGGCTGTCGATCTGCACGCCGCCACGGGCCTGCAGCAGTTGGGTCAGGTCGTGGGCGCCGCTGGCTTCGATCTCCTGGCGGTTGATCAGCGTGATGCTGGCCGGGGTTTCGATGCTGGTCTGTTCGACCCGCGAGGCGCTGACGACGATGGTCGGCATGCTGGTGGATGCCCATAGGGGCGGAGTGAGGGCGAGTGACAGACCGATGGCCAGCCACAGGGGTTTCTGGTGCAACTTCATGAAGCTCTCCCGATGACGCACACCCGCGTCGTTGGATGGTCAGGGTGTCGGGGGGAGGGCGTGAGCGTGGCGGCGGGCCGCGGACGCTGCCATGCCGCCCACCGCAACACAGCGTTTGCCGAGGCCGGTATCCGGACTCACAGCCTGGACGGCCATCCCATGGCGGGAGACCGTTCGATGCCGACGCCTTCCCATGGCGGGGTTCGACCCGTGGCCACAGTGGCCTGTTGCGGCATAGATGCTGTTTACCGTTGCGGGGGCAGTGCAGGCTTCTCACCTGCTTCCCGTTTGACCCGGCCACAGCCGGGCACCTTCAGCAGGCCGCAACGCTACCGGTTCGGGACAGAGGGGTCAAGGCGGGGTGGATCGCTTGTCATACTTGAGTATGACGTGACGCGACCGTCAGCGGGTTGGGCTGATGGGACAGAGCCGACATAATGGAGCGGCACAAATGTGCACGTGACGAATCCGGGCTGACCAAAAGGATCATGCCCATTGTGTCGGTGAGGTGCGGTTCGCCGCAACGCCGAGCCGTGTTCAACGCGTAGGCTGGGGCCATGCCCCACCATTTGCGTCCGATAGAGAGATTTCGGTGGGGCATGGCCCCACCCTATGGTTTTCCACATCCGTAAGTTCGGAGCTTCAGGGCATCACAAGATGATCGTTTATCTACATGGCCTCAACAGTGCAGGTAGCTCCTATAAAGCGGCCGTGCTGCGGGAGCGGCTGACGCCTGTCGAGGTGATCTGTCCCACCTATCCGGCCCAGTCGGCGGCGCAGGCGGTGGCGTCGCTGCATGGGCAACTGACAGACCTGTTGCAGGAGAGGGGAACAGGCACGCCGCGCCTGCTGGTTGGCAGCTCCATGGGCGGCTTCTACGGCGCCTGGCTGGCCCATCGTCTGGGCTTCGATCATCTGGTGATGATCAATCCTGCGCTGCGCCCCTGGGAGCTGCTGCAACAGGTCGTGGGGTGGCAATACAACGCAGCGAAAGACGAACGCTACTATCTTTCGGCAGAGATGGTGGCGGCGACGCAGGCCTTCGCCATCGAGCCGGCGGCGATCGGCCTGCCGGTGACCCTGCTGCACGACAAGGGCGACGAACTGATCGACTACCGGCAGGCGGTGGCCGCCTACCAGGACATCGCCGACATCCATCTCTTCGAGGGGGGCAGCCACGGCTTCGACCATATGCAGGAGGCTGTGGCGATCATCGGTGGGATTCACCGGGCGTTGGAAAAACAGAAGACCTCAAAAGATGTGTAGGGTGCGGCTTGCCGCACCGTCACGATCGCTCGATGCGCGCCCAGCGTTATTCAAAGTGTAGGGTGGGGGTCCAGCCCCACCATTTGTGTCCAATGGAGAGATTTCGGTGGGGCAGGGTCCCATCCTGCCCGCTGATCCGATTTCAGCGTTGATGGATCACGGGTGACGGTGCGGCAAGCCGCACCCTACGTGTTATCGGGGGGTAAGCAGCTACTCCTCGACAGGCTCGCTGAAGGAGCACTCCTTCTGCGGGCAGACCTTCTCGGTGCCCTTGCGTTTGGTGGTCTTGATGGTGAGGATCGGCCAGCCGCAGCTGGGGCAGGGTTCGGCGACCGGCTCGTTCCATACCGCGTAGTCGCAGTCGGGGTAGGTGGAGCAGGAGTAGAAAACCTTGCCGCGCCGCGATTTACGCTTGTAGAGCGTACCTTTGTGGCACTTGGGGCAGGCGACGCCGGTGTCTTCCGGTTTCTCCAGCGGCTCGATGTAGCGGCACTTGGGATAGCCCGAGCAGCCGATGAACTTGCCGTAGCGGCCCCGCTTGATGACCAGGTCGGAGCCGCATTCGGGGCATTTGCGCCCCTCCACCACTTCCGGCTCCTCCTTCTCGGCGCTGTCGGCGTTGAGGTCGCGGGTGTAGTCGCACTCGGGATAGTTGGTGCAGCCGACGAAGCGGCCATGGCGGCCGAGACGGATGGAGAGCTGACTGCCACACTTGGGGCAGGTCTCGTCCAGCGCCTCGTGGGTGACATCGCTGCGCTTGACGTTCTCCTGGGTGTGGTCGATCTGGTCTTTGAACGGACCCCAGAATTTGCTCAGCAGCGGCACCCATGCCTCTTCGCCGCGGGAGACGGCGTCGAGCTCGTCCTCCAGGTTGGCGGTGAAGTCGTAGTCCACATAGCGTGTGAAGTACTCGGTGAGGAACTTGTTCACCACCCGGCCCACGTCGGTGGGTTTGAAGCGCTTCTTGTCGAGCAGTACGTATTCCCGGTCCTGCAGGGTGGAGATGATCGAGGCGTAGGTGGAGGGGCGGCCGATGCCGTACTCCTCCAGCGCCTTGACCAGGGTCGCCTCGCTGTAGCGAGGCGGTGGCTCGGTAAAGTGCTGCTCCGGCCGGATCGCCTTCAGCGGCAGGGTCTCGCCCTCGCTCAGGGGCGGCAGGATCTTTTCGTCGTTGTCGCCCTTGGCGGCGTCGTCCAGGCCCTCCTGGTAGACCGCGATGAAGCCGGGCTTGGCGATGACCGAGCCGTTGGCGCGGAACAGGTTGCCCTCGCCGCACTGCAGGTCGGCGGCCACGGTGTGGATGGTGGCGTGGATCATCTGGCAGGCCACGGCCCGCTTCCACACCAGTTCGTAGAGCCGGGCCTGGTCCTTGGTCAGATGGTCCTTGATCTCGTCGGGCGCTCTCAGGACCGAGGTCGGGCGGATCGCCTCATGGGCCTCCTGGGCGTTCTTCGACTTGGTCTTGTAGCGGCGCGGTTCGGACGGCAGCTGGTCCTGGCCGTATTTGTCGGCGATAAAACCGCGGATCTCGGCGATCGCCTCGTCGGCCAGGTTGACCGAGTCGGTACGCATATAGGTGATCAGACCCACGGTGCCCTGGCCCACGTCGACACCCTCGTAGAGCTGTTGTGCGGTATGCATGGTGCGCTGGGCGGTGAAGCCTAGCTTGCGCGCCGCTTCCTGCTGCAGGGTGGAGGTGGTGAAGGGTGGCGCCGGGTTGCGCTTGCGCTGCTTCTTCTCGACCTTGACAACCTGCAGGCCGTCGGCGCCGGCTTCACTCAGGGTCTTCTCGGCCGCCAGGGCGTCGCTCTCGTTGTTGATGCTGAATTTGTCCAGCTTTTCGCCACGGTAGTGGGTCAGCTTGGCGGAGAAGGCCTGGTTCGCTTTCTCGGAGTCGGCCTCGATGGTCCAGAACTCCTCCGGATTGAAGGCTTCGATCTCCAGCTCCCGCTCCACGATCATACGCAGGGCCGGGCTCTGGACGCGGCCGGCCGAGAGACCCCGGCGCACCTTCTTCCACAACAGGGGTGAGAGGTTGAAGCCGACCAGATAGTCCAGCGCGCGGCGCGCTTGCTGGGCATCGATCAGGGGATGGGAGAGCTCCCTGGGGTTGGCGATGGCGTCGTTGACCGCCTTCTTGGTGATCTCGTTGAAGACCACCCGATAGACCGGTTTGTCCTTCAGCTTGCCCTTCTCCTTCAGCAGCTCGGAGAGGTGCCAGGAGATGGCTTCGCCTTCGCGGTCCGGATCGGTCGCGAGGTAGAGGGCATCGGACTTCTTGAGCGCCTTGGCGATGGCCTGCACATGGCGGTCGTTACGCTCGATCACCTGGTACTTCATGGCGAATCCGTTGTTCGGATCGACCGCGCCCTCTTTCGGCACCAGGTCGCGCACGTGGCCGTAGGAGGCGAGCACTTCGAAGCCGCCGCCAAGATATTTCTTGATGGTCTTGGCCTTGGCCGGTGATTCGACGATTACCAGATTCATGCAGAGTCAGTCGGGTTCAATAGATAAAAGCGCGGGACAGTGAAACCTCCCGCGCCAGAGAAATCAAGTTTTAGTGTTAATTCGCCGTGAATTAGTGCAGGTATTGAGGGGCTTCGTTGTAGACCATGTCTTCCATGCGTGCAAAGGCGGCCTCCTGACCGGGCTGATTCATCAGCACCAGGAGGATGATCCACTTCAGTTCCTCTTCCGTGATGATCGGGGTGTCGAGGGCCAGTGAGCGCTCGATGACCAGTTCGCGGGCGGTCTGGGTGAGGATTTCATTCTGCTCAAGAAACAGCAGCAGACCGCGGGAGTCCACATCGAGCCGGGCCGTCTCCTCCTCGGTGAAGATGCGCAGGGAGTGGGGCTGATGGGCGTCCCCCTGGGGCGACAGGGCGTTATCGGCCAGCTCGTCGAGCCAGTCGAAGGCCTTGTCGATCTCGATGCTGGAGAAGCCGGCCTGGGTCAGTTCGCTGCGGAGATCGTTTTGATCAGAGGGTGGGGCCTGTTCACCATCCATGTAGTTCTCATAGAGGTAGATCAGGATATCGACCACGTTTTCGTTCATGTGTTCTCTCTCCCGCTGGGGCGGGATGCTGGGGTGTCTGTGCGGCTGTACCGGCCGCCCGGTGCTGATGATACATGACCTTCCAGCTCAAGCAAAAGCAGCATGGACGAAACCGCCTCGGCGGTCAAACCGGTTCGGGCGATTAATTCGTCAATTGAGACCGGGTCGTAACCCAAGGCATCAAACAGGTTTAGGTAATCGGGGTCATGCAACCGATCGCTCACTGGCTGGGTCGGTGTCTGCGGCGGTGCGGCAGCGGCTTCCAGAGTGCCGAGGAGGGGCCCCAGCTCCTCGATGATGTCCTGCGCCGACTCCACCAGCTTGGCCCCCTGCCGGATCAGGGCGTGGCAGCCGCGCGCCTGGGGATTGTGGATCGAGCCGGGTATGGCGAAGACCTCCCGCCCCTGCTCGATCGCCAGGCGGGCGGTGATGAGCGATCCGCTTTGGGGTGCCGCCTCGACCACCAGGGTGCCGAGCGAGAGGCCGCTGATGAGGCGGTTACGGCGCGGGAAGTTTTCTGCCCGGGCCGGTGTCCCTGGAGGGAACTCGGTGACCAGGAGGCTGCTGTCGGCGATGCGGTGGGCCAGCTCGTGATGGGTGGCGGGGTAGATGCGGTCAGGGCCCGTGCCCAGCACGGCGATGGTGGCGCCACCGGAGAGGGCGCCCTCATGGGCTGCGCCGTCGATGCCGGTGGCCAGTCCGCTGGTGATGCAGAGGCCTGAAGAGGCCAGGGTGCGGGCGAACTCACGAGCGTTGCTGACGCCACTGGGGGTTGGATTGCGGCTGCCGACGATGGCCAGCTGGGGCTGGTGCAGCAGCGTTTTGTCGCCGATCAGATAGAGAACCGGGGGCGGATCGTCGATCTGCCGCAGTAGCCTGGGGTAGTCGCTGTCGGCCAGGGTGAGTATCCGATGGCCCGGCTGGGCCAGCCACTCGAGGGTCGGGGCAACGACGTCCTCCCGCAGCTGTCTCAGGGCTTCGATGGTGCGTTGTGGAATACCGAGCGTGGTCAATTGGTCACGGCTTGCCTGCAGCGCCTTTACCGCCAGACCGAAGCGCTCGAGCAGGCGGTGGAAATATCGGCTGCCGATACCCGGGGCCTGGCTCAGTCGCAGCCAGGCCACCCGTTCGGGGTCGAGTTGCAGGTTCTGTTCATCCATGAACGTTAAATTGTAGAGTGATCAGCTTCTGGGTGGACGTACCCAGTCTAATACATGCAGCGGTTTGGTAGCGCGCATCACCAGGGCGAAGCTGACCTTTTCGAAGGTGCGGAAGACCATCAGGATGCCGGCCTCCTCGAGCGGCAGGGTGAAGGTCTCGCCGCGTCCCTTGATAATGTCTCGGACATCATCGCCGCCCTGTAGTATCTGCATCACATGACCAGGTTCCAGGCCGTCGCGCGTGCCCTTGTTGAGCACCACCACGTTGTACTGGCCGATCTGGGAGACGCCGTTGAGTACCGAGATTATGCGGCCCTCGATGTCACTCTCCGGAGCGCGGGGCTGGAAGTTGACCAGCGGCTCATCGTCTTCGGCTTTGATCAGGCGGTCGCCGATGATGGCTTCCAGTTCGGAGGAGGCGATGTAGAGCTTGGCCGGATCGCCGGTGCGTTTCAGGTCGGCATCGCCGATGAAGGCGGCTTCATAGCCGAGAATCTCCTCGCTGTCGGGATCTTTGTAGGGCTTGCCCGGTCTGACGATGGTGTAGCGGAGCGTGTCTTCCTGCATGATGCTGCGGGCATAGAAGGAGATGCCGGCGCCGCCGAGGACGTGGTCATCCAGGAAGTGAACGATATAAGGCGCCTGATCCAGCTCGTTCTCCTCCATAACGAAGGGACGGGTCAGGAACTGGGCGATGGCGTCGATGGGGATGGTCGGAATCGCCTCGTCTATCGGTGTGGCGCGGACCTCGGGGGAGAGCTTGTTTTTGCGGCTGAGGGTCAGGATCGGCCGACCGTCGCGGTAGGTCAGCACGATCTCGTCGCCGGGATAGATCAGGTGCGGGTTTTCGATCTGGGGGTTGACGTACCAGACTTCGGGCCAGAGCCAGGGATCACGCAGGAAGAGAGCGGAAATATCCCACAGGGTATCGCCTTTGACCACCGTGTAGCGGTCCGGGTGAGCCGGATTGAGCGCCACGGGCCCGGCGGCGAGGGCGCTGAAGCTGAGCAGCACCCCGAGGATGAATCCGATGAGTTTGTTGTTAAGATATGACATAACGATTCCCTTGGATACGAAGCTGGCTTGTGACGTCGGCAAGGCTAGAGATCAAGGCCGGAAATTGTCCCCAGATTCCAGTATGATCATAATGTTAGCGTAATTTCTTGCATTTGTACTATAGATTTTTTTGGAAAA
>JBNLGI010000082.1:0-2953 GCA_050305975.1 Sedimenticolaceae bacterium
GGCAAGCCGCACCCTACCCGTGATTAAGCCGTAGGGTGCGGCTTGCCGCACCACAACGCATTGAAAAACCCGCACCACTTCGCTCAATTCAGCGCTATTCGCCTCAGGGGTGATTTTCGAGGCTGTCGGTCTGCTGCGGCAGCGCGTTGCGGGCCACGCGGGGCTGACCTGCGAGCACCGAGTCGTAGAGCTCGGGCTGCGGCTGCCAGAACATGACGCCGATGCCGTCGGCCTGGGTGTGGGAGACTATGCCCATCACCTCCCACAGCCGACCGTCGCGAAAGATCTCCAGCTCCACCAGGGCGCCGGTGAGCAGGGTCAGGCTTTCTGTCTTGAGAAACATCCCCTGCATGGAGCAGTTGACGGCTCGGGCCGGGAAGGCCCGCTGTTTGCGGTAGCGGATATAGACATCCCCATCCATTGGATAGCGTTTGCTGTAGCGTCTCTCTACGGCCATTTTCTCTCTTCCTGTCAGGTTCATAGGGCCCAAAGTCTAGGCAACCGCAGTGACAAACCGGTGACAGGCGGATGAATCCTTTCTGACACCCGCACTCCCCCGCCACCCCCGTTTCCTGTTATCCTTGCCGGCCTTGTATCAGCCCCAACACCCCGCCGAAATGAAGACGCAGATCGAGCAACTGGTAACCGCCGCCCTGCAGCAGCTCGCCGACGACGGCCAACTGCCGCAGGACATCCTGACGACCCCGAAAATCGAGCGCGCCCGCGACACCCGGCACGGTGACTTCGCCACCAATGTGGCCATGGTGCTGGCCAAACCGGCCGGCCGGAATCCGCGCGAACTGGCCCAGGCCCTGCTCGAGGCGCTGCCGAGCTCAGAGCTGGTGGAGCGTTGCGAGATCGCCGGCCCCGGCTTTCTCAACTTCTATCTCGCGCCCGCCGCCTATCAGCGGCTGGTGCCGCAGATCCTGGCCCAGGGCCCCGAATACGGGCGCAGCCGCCTCGGCGCGGGCAAAAAGGTGCAGGTGGAGTTCGTCTCCGCCAATCCCACCGGTCCCCTGCACGTGGGCCATGGTCGCGGCGCCGCCTACGGCTCGGTGGTGGCCGACCTGCTGGCCGCCGTAGGTTTCGACGTGCACCGGGAGTACTACGTCAACGACGCCGGACGCCAGATGGACATCCTCGCCGCCTCGGTCTGGCTGCGCTACCTGGAGCTGTGCGACGAGACCCTGACCTTCCCCGCCAACGGCTACAAGGGCGATTACGTCTGGGACATCGCCGCCAGCCTGCATCGTGACCACGGAGAGGCCTACAAACACAGCGCCGAGGAGGTCTTCGCCGACCTGCCCGCCGACGAACCGGCCGGCGGCGACAAGGAGCTCTATATCGATGCGCTGATCGAGCGGGCCAAATTGCTGCTGGGGGACAACCGCTACCGCTTCGTCTTCGAGCTTGGGCTCAACACCATCCTCGACGACATCCGCGACGACCTCGCCCTGTTCGGCGTCACCTATGACCAGTGGTACTCGGAGCGCAGCCTGACCGAGAGCGGCGCGGTCAACCGCGCCATCGAGCGCCTGCGCGCCGGCGGCCAGCTCTACGAGAAGGAGGGGGCGCTCTGGTTCCGCTCCACCGACTACGGCGACGAGAAAGACCGGGTGGTGGTGCGCGACAACGGGCAGACCACCTACTTCGCCTCCGACATCGCCTACCACATGGACAAGCTGGAGCGCGGCTTCGAGCGGGTCATCGACGTCTGGGGCGCCGACCACCACGGCTACGTGCCGCGGGTCAAGGCGGCCCTGCAGGCGTTGGGCGACGACCCTTCGCGCCTCGACGTGCTGCTGGTGCAGTTCGCCATCCTCTACCGGGGTGGCGAGAAGGTGCAGATGTCGACCCGTTCCGGCCAGTTCGTCACCCTGCGCGAACTGCGCAAGGAGGTGGGCAGCGACGCCGCCCGTTTCTTCTACGTCATGCGCAAGTGCGAGCAGCACATGGATTTCGACCTCGACCTGGCCAAATCCCAGTCGAGCGACAATCCGGTCTACTACGTGCAGTATGCCCACGCCCGTATCTGCAGCGTCTTCGAGCAGGCCTCAGAGCAGGGCATCGCCTTCGAGACCGAGCCGACCGCAGTCGACTACGCAAAGCTGACGGAGAGCCACGAGCAGGGCCTGCTGACCAGCCTGTCGCGCTACCCCGAGGTGATCGAGGCGGCGGCCCTGAACGAGGAACCCCACCTGCTGACCCACTACCTGCGGGAGCTGGCCAACGACTTCCACACCTACTACAACGCCCACAAGTTCCTGATCGATGACGCCGGACTGCGGGATGCGCGCCTGCAGCTGATCCTGGCCACCCGCCAGGTGCTGCGCAACGGTCTCAATCTGCTGGGCGTGAGCGCGCCGGAGAAGATGTAAGACATGGCGGACTACAAACACCGGGCCGGCTCGAAAAAGAAGAGCAAGGGCAACACCAGCTGCAGCGTCTGGTTCTTCGGCGGCGCCATCGTCGGCGCTTTCGTGGTCGGACTGTTGTGGCTGAAGCTGGGCGCCAACCTGGGCAACGCCCCGGTCCCCGGCGTATCGCAGTCCAAACCGAGCGCCAGCGAAAGTAAACGCGACACCCCCAAGCCGACCTTCGAGTTCTACACCATTCTGCCCGAAATGGAGGTGGTGATTCCGGACGAGGAGTTGATGGCGCCCGAGCCCCCCGAAGCGACCAGCAGCAGCGCCCGCGTAGAGCGGCCCGAACCGGCCCTCACCTCGGATGCCGCCTATATTCTGCAGATGGGCTCCTTCCGCAAATACGAGGACGCCGACCGCATGAAGGCCAAGCTGGCACTGATCGGTATCGAGGCGGAGATCCAGAAGGTCAGCATCAACAACCGCGACACCTTCCACCGGGTGCGCAGCGGCCCCTACCACGGCCAGAGTCAGCTCAATGCGGTGCGCCAGCTGGCGAAGGAGAACAACATCGCCACCTTGGTGATCAA
>JBNLGI010000083.1:0-70361 GCA_050305975.1 Sedimenticolaceae bacterium
CATGGAGAGCCCGCAGGGGGCGTTCCTGCTGCACGCCGAGAGTCGTCGGATCGGCGAGTGCGGCGGATCACTGGAGTAGCGGCAGGGTGCGGCAAACAGGGGAGTTCACCTCCGACAAACATCAACCGGCGTTAGGCAAGCGGTACCAACCCGGCCATCGCCAGGGCAACTTTCGATTGGGAGTATTCACATGATCACAGTTAACTGGCGCCGGCTGCACTGCCGGCTGGGGTTTGTTTTGATTGTCTGCAGCGGTTTGTCTCCGCTGGCGGGGTGTCACCACGGCGGCGGGGGCAGCGACAGCGGTAGCGGCAACGGCGGCGGTGGCAGTGGCGGTGGCGGTGGCGGTGGCGGTGGCAACGGCCCTTACACCATCAGCGGCACCGTCAGCGGCCTGGCGGGCAGCGGCCTGGTGCTGCAGAACAACGGCGGGGACGACCTGGCGGTGGCAGGTACCGGCTTTGAGTTCCCCACCCCGGTGGCCGACGGGGAGTCCTACGCGGTGACCATCAAGAGCGATCCCGTCGGCCAGTACTGCGCCGTGGTCAACGCCAGCGGCCTGGTCAACGGCGCCAACGTCTCCGATGTCGGCGTCGGCTGCGGCAGCTGGGCGGCGCCACAGCTGCTGGAGAACGACGATACGGGCAATGCCTTCTACCCGCGGGTGTCCCTCGACGCCGCCGGCAACGCCATGGTCGTCTGGCATCAGACCGGCGGCGGGCTCAACAGCATCTGGGCGCGCCGCTATGTCAGCGGCAGCGGCTGGAGCGATCCCGAACTGATCGAACATGACGACGTCCGCAACACCGCCTATCCGGAGGTCGCCATGGACAGCGCCGGCAACGCGGTGGCGGTCTGGCTCCGCTCCACCGGCGGCCAGTACGACCTGATGGCCAACCGCTATACCCTGGGCGCCGGCTGGGGTACGGAGCAGCTCATCGAGACCAGCGACAGCGGCCAAGCGGTGGCGCAGAGCATCGCCATCGACGCCGACGGCAACGTCCTGGTGCTCTGGCAGCAGCCCGATAGCAGCCCGCGCTACCACATCTGGTACAACCGCTACACCCCCAACGGCGGGTGGGAGGGGGCCTCCCTGGTCGAGACCCACGCCACCGGCGACGCCATGTACCCTGAGCTGGCCTTCCTGGCCGACGGCAGCGCCATGGCCGTGTGGATCCAGTCCGAGGGCGCGATCTACAGCGCCTGGAGCAGCCGCTACACACCCAACGGCGGCTGGGAGACACCGGTGTTGATCGAGAACGACGATTCCAGCCATGCCATCGATCCCAAGATTGCCGCGCTCGACGACGGCAGTTTTGTGGCCGTCTGGCAGCAGGGCGGCAGCATCCTGGCCAACCGCTACACCGCGGCGGCGGGCTGGAGCGGACCTGAGCCCGTGGAGCTGAACGACCAGGGCGTCGCCTACGATCCGCAACTCGTCGCCGACGGCCGGGGTCATGCCCTGGTCACCTGGACCCTGGACACCGCCGCCGGCTCGAACATCTGGTCAAACGGCTACCACAGCGCGGGCGGCTGGGGGACCGCGCAGCAGATCGAATCCCATACCACAGGGTACGCCTATTCGCAGCGACTGGCCGGAGACGGCGCCGGCAATGCGATGGTGGTCTGGGAGCAGGACAGCGACGACCAGCTCTGGGTCAACCACTACGCCCTGGCGGGCGGCTGGGGCACGCCGATGCTGCTCTCCGACGGCAGCAACCAGGTCTATGGGGCCGATATCGCCTTCGGCGGCGACGGCAGCGCCATGGCGGTCTGGTATCAGTCGGTCGGGGCGCTGAACAACATCCAGGGCAGCCGCTTCGAGTAAGCGGAAGAGACCGGCGCAGGGCCCCTCCTTCCGATCAGGGTGGGGCCCTGCCCCACCGTGATGGCCGGGTAGCGCTTGCAGCCCGGATGGAGCAATGCGGAATCCGGGAAACCTCCCGGTTGCACCTGTCCCGGTTCCACTTCATTGCATCCGGGCTACCCGGTGGTCTGACAACCCCGCCTGACAGGACGGGCGCCCCGATTCCATGATGCCGATTTGCCGGCGCAGATGGCTCTTTCGGGCGATGTCGGATCTCGGTGGTTTACGCATACTCAGCCCAATCCTTCCGGCAGGTGCTGCCGGTTTCATTAACGATCAAAGTGGAGAGATTTTCATGAGCCGAGTGACTATCCCAGGTAAAAACCCTTCGAGCCGCCGCTGGTGGGCGGCGCTGCTGATGATTGCATCGCCCGCACTGACCCAGGCCGCCACCCAGGGGGAGTTGTGGGAGAACACCAGCACCATGCAGGGCCCGACGGGACGCATGGAGCTGGGTAGCCAGCGCGACTGCCATCCGCTGCACTGGCTCGACGACAACGCTTTTGAACCAAAGACCGAGGGCGGCTGCCGCAGCGACGACTTCCGGCGTCTCGACGACGGTTTCACCTGGGTCATCCGTTGCGAGGACGGGCGTCGGGGCACCTCCACCGTTCACCGGCTGGACGCGGACCGGGTCGACACCGATCTCGATATGGAGACGCCGGACGGACGCTTCCTGCTGCATGTGGAGAGCCGGCGCGTCGGCGCTTGTTCCGATCCCGAGCGCAACGACTAGAGGCGAGCCAGTATGTTCACTCTCTGTTTTCTCCGCCGTGTCGCGCTGCTGTCACTGACGCTGGCGCTGCCCGGTCTCTCTTGTGCCGGCGACTGCTGGGTCGACACCGTCGATGACGGCAGCGAGATCGATAGCCCGATGAATGCCGGGCTGCGGGCCAAGGTGCTGCAGGCCGAGCGGGCGCTGCGCGCCGATCGCGGCATCAACGCTGTCGACCGGGTGCGCTACCAGGCCCACCGTTTCGTCGAGTACCAGCCGCTGCATCCCGGCGCGCCGCTGTCGGCCCATGTGGATGTCTATCTGCACAAGCCCCGCTCCTGGGCAGCTGGGTGCGCCCTGCGGGAGTACGCCGACGAGATCAGCTTCGCCTCTTTGAATCTGACCCTCAACAGCCTCGGCGAGCTGGCCAGTCTCGGCGGCGACAGCTTCACCGAGGAGGATCTGGGGGCCTTCCTCGAACCGCCGCTCACCGGCCGGCGCGACGGCTATCCGGTCTATGCCCATCGCGTGCTGGTGATCACGCCGCCCGGCATCGAGCCGCTGACGCCGGTCAGCGTGGTCGAATATCTCGACTTCTGGGAGCGCAGGCTGACGGCCGACGCCGAACAGATGACCGCCGACGCCCAGCCGGATGGGGAGTGGCTGGCCTACATCGCGCAGCTGGAGCAGAGCGACCCCCAGCAGGCGGCCGAGCTGCGCCAGACTCTGAGCGAAGGCGCGGTCACCCTGGGGCAGGGCAAGTCCCTGGTCACGGAACAGCTGCAGCGGCTGCGCCAGCGGCGCGACAGCCTCTCGATGGCCCAGCGCCGGGCGCCGGTCTATCTCACCAACGAGGCGATGGAGCGGGAGCCGTTCGGCTATGCCACGGCACCCGGCGCCGGCGCCCAGCGGCTGGTGCGGGTCAATCCCGCCCTCTGGCAGGGCGCGCGCAGCAGCCAGTCGGTGCGCAGCGTGGTTTTGCGTATCGGCGTTTCCGCCGGCGGTCCCTTCGACAACGGGGATCGCGATCCGCAGAGCGATCAGGCCAGCGCCTGGTTCGACGCCATCGACCTGGCGCCCTACCGCGCCCTGCTGGACCAATGACCATGTCTACGTACAAAGCGATGATCACGCTGCTCTGTCTGGCGCTGCCGCTCTCTGCGGCTGCCCATGATGGCTGCCCGGCCGACACCGGCCATCGGGCGGCGGCCGGCGACAGGCTGGAGATGGGCAGACGCCTGGAGGAGGCGGGTAACAGAAACGCCGCCCTGCAAGCCTATCTGCTGGCGCTGGACTACGATTGCGAGGACCGAAACGGTGTCGGCGCTACCGCCTCGCGACGCGCGGTGCCGCTGGCACGGCAGCTGGGAGAGGAGAAGGAGGCCGCAGGGGATCTGCTGACCGCCTACGCCATCTACGAAGGCGGCGGCCTGTTCGCCGACGCGGACCGGACACTCACGCGGCTGGCCAGCGATGCGGATGTCGCAACCGGACTCCAGTCCCTGGCGCGGACCCATCTCCAGCAGCGTCTGGCCCCCGGATTCACGGTGGCGAACCGCCTGAAACTGCAGGCGGCAGGTCCCTATGTGGTGAGCCGCGAGCCCCTGGAGCGGCTGCTGCAGACCCTGGAGGCGAGCGATGCGACACACTGAGCGGCGGGTGATATTCGGGGGGTTGCTGCTGCTTGGGTTCGCCGTCGGCACCGCCTCCGCGGCTGCCGGGGACGACTGCCCGGCCGACGCCGACCGTGCGGCGGCGGCCCGCAACGAGTTCGAGAACGGCAGGCGCTATGAGTTGGCCGGCGAGGCGCCCTCCGCGCTGATGACCTATCTGCTGGCCCGGGACTACGACTGCGAGGACCGCAACGGCATCGGCGAGGCCGCTGCGCGGCGTGTGGTGCCGCTGGCCCGTCAGCTGGGGCGGGAGCAGGAGGCCGAAGGGAATCTGCTGATGGCCTACTCCATCTACGACAGCGGCGGCCTGTTTGCCGAGGCGGACCGGGCGCTGATGCAGCTGGCCAGCGATGTGGAGAGCGGCGTCGGCTTTCAGAGCCAGGCGCGGGAGCATTTCCAGCAGCGCCTGGATCCCGGCTTCGCGGCGGCGAACCGCCTGAAACTGCAGGCGGCAGGTCCATACACGGCGAGCCGCGAGCCGCTGGAACGGCTCGCGGCCCTGCCGCCCCGGGGCGTGGAGACGCTGCTCGCGCGCGAGTCGCAGTGGCTCGATGACGACTACCTCGAGGCGTTCGCCGGGATCGCCCTGCAGCGCGAACTGAATAAGCCGGTACAGCCGCTCCTCGACGAACTGAACCGGCGCGCTCCGCCCCGCTTCCGCGAAGACCGGCTGGACGATTCCCAAACCCTGCTGCAACTGGCCCAGGGCTGGTGCGACCAGGTGGCCGATCCGCAACAGCGCCAGGCGCTGGCGGCGCGGATCCGCCGGCGGGTGCTGGAGCGGGGCGATCAGATCGTCAGCCGCCATGCCCGGGCTCCGGCCATGTTCATGCAGGCCGAGGTCTACTACAACCTGGCCCAGGCGCCCGCGCGTGTCGAAGCGATGAAGTCCCAGGTCAGGCAGCAGGGCGACCGGGCGCGTGACGAAGGCAACCCGGGGCTGGCGATGGCCTTCTATCTGATGGCGGACGACAGCGAGAGCGTGGAGCGGCTGCTGCAGCAGACTGTGGAGGCGAGCGATGCGACGCGCTGAGCGGTGGGTGATATCCGGCTGGTTGCTTCTGCTGCTGCGGTTCGCCGTCGGCACGGCCTCCGCGGCAACGGCAACCCCGGGTGACGCCAACCTGCTGGTGGCGGAGCGGGGGGTGAAGGTCGTCGGTTTCAGTTCCGAATTCGGCGGCTGGGATGCGGCCAACATGCTGCCCTCGCTGGCGCGTCTGGCCGAACCCGGCGTCACCCTCGAGGACTTCGTCTGGTGCACCGCCGACGATGCCCCCTTCCCCCACTGGATTCTGTTTGAGCTGGCTGAGCCCCAATGGCTCACCACCCTCATCTTCAACAACGCCCTCAAGGAGGAGGCGGCCTACCCGGGCATCTCCGCCCGAGATCTGGAGATCTGGGCCGGCAACGAGGGTCCCGAGGCTTTGCGCAAGGTTGCGTCGTTTCGGCTCGAGCGCAACAAGAGCGGACAGTCGGCGCAGATCGCGCCGCTGCAGGCGCGCTGGATCAAGTTTGTCATCACCAGCAACTGGGGCCATCCGACCTGGACTGAGCTGAACGCCACCGCCGCCTACGACGACGGTTCGCGGCCAGCCGATCTCGCCGCGGCGCTCGAGGCCCAGGGCAAGATCGATCTCTACGGAATCTATTTCGATTTCAACAGCGCCGAGCTGCGGCCGGAGAGCCGAGCGGTGCTGGAGGAGATCCTCGCCTATCACCTGGCCAATCCACAGCGGATGCTGGTGATCGAGGGCCATACCGACAACCTGGGGGGTGCTGACTACAATCTCGGGCTGTCCCGGCGACGTGCCATGGCGGTGGTCGAGGCGCTGTCGCGCATGGGGGCGCAGGCGGTGCGTTTCGAGGCGCTCGGACTCGGCGAGTCTCAGCCGGTGGCGAACAATCAGAGCGCGCAGGGCCGCGCGCGGAACCGGCGCGTGACGCTGCGTCTGATGCCATGAGTAGGGAGTCGAAGTCGAGGTTTGCGCGGCGGCTCTTTTTCTGCTCCGGCGTCTACGGGATTCTGCTCCTGACCCCGTTCTATGTTCTGGAGCAGGGGGTTGGCCGGGCGTTTCCGCCGGCGACCAACCATCCCGAACAGTACTATGCCTTCCTCGGGGTGGCCCTGGCCTGGCAGTTCGCCTTTCTGCTGATTGCGCGGGACCCGCTGCGCTATCGGCCGCTGATGCTGCCGGCCACGGCGGAGAAGCTGCTGAGCGCGGGAGCCGTCCTCTGGCTGTTCGCGGTGGGGCGCATCGCGGCGAATGTCGCGCTGCCTTTCCTTCTCGACCTGCTTTTCGGGATACTCTTCGTTATCGCTTATTTGCGGGTTTCTGGCGTGGATCGGGAAACCGCCGAGGGCTAGGGATGACCATTCCCACGACTTCTCAATCGACAACAGGTGAGATCATGCACTCCATCGACCGGTTATCTGACCCAACAGCCTCTGCCGCCTATCGTGATGCCCTGGCGGAGGACGTGCCGGCCATGGCGGATCTCTTTCTCGCGGCCGTCAGCGACATGTTCGCGCGCAACAGCGTGGGTCTCGCCATACCCCCAAAGCCGGCTGTGATCGATGCCTACGAACATGTGCTCGCCAGCGGCATCTTCCGGGTGGCCGAGCGGGATAGCCGGATCGTCGGCATCGCCGGCGCGGTGGTGCGCGACGCGCTGTGGTATCTCTCGGCCTTCTGGGTATTGCCGGAATATCAGAACAGCCATGTGGGCATGCCGCTGCTGCGACAGGTCTGGGAGGCGGGCTGGCAGCGCGGAGCCACCATCGGCTTCACCTGGTCATCGGTGGATCTCACGGCGATGGCGGCCTACCTGAAGCTGGGACTGCGGCCGGGATATCCCATCCTGATCCTCGAAGGCGCACCCCTCGCTATTCCGCCGGTGCCTGCGGGTTATACCGTCGCGGAGCTCGAACCGGGCGTAGCGGAGGCGATTGACCGGCGGATACGCGGTTCCGGACGGGAGGTCGATCATCGGATGTGGGCGCGTCGGGAGGGTTCGACTGCCTGGCAGATCGAGTGCGACGGCCAAGTGGTGGGCTACGGCTATGCCGCCGGTGGCATCGTCGGTCCGGCAGCCTGGACCGAACCGGGACATGCCACCGCGGTGCTCTCGCCGGCGCTGCGGGAGGCCGCCCGTCAGGCGCCGGGCATCCGCTTGTCGGTGCCCGGCGTCAACCATGCCGCCCTGCAGTTTGCCCTGGATGCCGGACTGCGGCTGACCGGCACGGCGCATCTGCTGACCACCTCACCGTTCGGATGCATGGAACAGTATCTGGCGTCGGGACCCTCGCTCTTCTGACGTGCGCCCGAGTCACACGGGTCCATGGTGGAATGGATACCTTTCCAAAGCCTTGAGTTCTGCGTCCTCAGTATGTGTATAGGAGTGTATTATTTCCGGTTCTCTTTCTGCTCGGCCCTGTCAAAGATACTGTCATCGAATTTGGTGGAAAACTGACCACGGTTCACTGTTTCGATGCGGGGTTTCAGAATGGGCTCCAGTTACTGCAGCGCTGTCTGCTCCTCAAGATCGGGGAGAGGACGTTCAAGGACATAATCCTTGATCAATTTGCCTTCCAGGGCAGCGGCTGCCTTGAAGTGTTTGTGCTGTTCCTTGGTGGTTTCTATGGAAAAGCGCATAGAAAACCTTCCTCGTTAACAAGGATCTACAAATCCTATGATAGGCACATTCGCCTAACCGAATCGGATTCATTTTATGCTATCTCAGCAAAAGACAACCCCGCAGCATGAATGACTTTCTTCATGGTTTTCAAGGTGGGATTTCCCTTCGGGGATAAAGCGCGGTATAGGCTTTCACGAGAAAGGCCGGTTTTCTCTGATACCAATGCCATGCCACCTCTGGTGTCTACGATGTGACGCAGTGCGATCAAGAACCCGCTCTCTCCACCTTCTTCGTCAAGCTCCTCAAAAGCAGTATGAATATAGGCTTCCGCAAACTCTGGATCGTTGCGAATCATTTCAATGACTGCTTCGTCATGACTGCGTGATCTTTTCATGGTTTCCTCTGCTGGTAGTCATGCCAGTCATTCAATGGCTTTATCTATGTCCGATTGTTGCTTTCGCTTATCTCCACCAAAGCAACAAAAGAACTACTTGCTGATCGGCCTGAGCGTAATAGACGCGGTATCCTGGCCCTTGGTCGATACGGAGTTCCCTAACTCCGTCACCGACTGGCTTGCAGTCACCGAAGGCTCCGGCGGAGACCCGGTTCACGCGTGTGGTAATGCGAGCTTTTGCTATCCTATCCCGCAGACTGTCAAGCCATTCCTGATACAGGTCCTTACCTTCAGGTGTCAGATAATGGACGATCTCGTTCATCCGTTACTGTTGCTTATAAGCTACATATTGGCAAGATGCTGGGTTCAGCGATCAATCGAGATGGCTACAATTTGAGCGCAGGTAAGTGAAATAAGTGCCTCATGGTGTGTGATGGGGTGATATCTTTTTGATATATGTTAATTAACTTGGATATTGTGGCTTGGTGAGGTGGTAAGGACAGGACCTGAAAATCCCCGTGTCGGCAGTTCGATTCTGTCCCTGGTCACCATCTCCATCAAAGATCCTTGACCCAGCTGTATCTGTGCTTGGGTGCCCGAAGTGCGCTTGAGTCTGCGCTGTCGCGCCTTGGCTTCAACGCCGCATGTGAGGGAATAGATCGAAAATCGGTTGATTGAGTGGGCTGATGTCTCAACCCTGCCCCGAGTTCTCCGCGTGCGTTGGAAGAATCCGGTCATTGGCTGCGCACGGTTTTTTAATGTCGAGTTTTTGAACGCGAGGATCGAAACGAATGTTGGCGTTTACTGGTTAAAGCCA
Organism: Sedimenticolaceae bacterium; assembly: GCA_050305975.1. Lineage (GTDB taxonomy): Bacteria > Pseudomonadota > Gammaproteobacteria > Chromatiales > Chromatiaceae > Thiodiazotropha. The sequence continues at coordinate 9,103 of JBNLGI010000083.1, forward strand.
CGCGATTTGCCAGAGTTGGCGCACAAATAATCTGTCCCTAAAACAGGCGTGACATCAGATCAAAGAGGTTGTACACGAGCTGTCCACGGCCGCTCTCGATGTAGAGTCCGAATTGCGCGATCAATGACCATGCGATTCCGAACTGGGCGATGGCGAATCCGGCCAGGGTGAACTGGCTCAGGCTGAACACGCCGATGCCGAACTGGGAAATATTGATGACGCCAATGCCGAACTGTCCGATGGCTATGATCCCCCTGGCGACGACGGGGCGGTGATTGGGCCGATATTTAAAGGCGATATGTAACAGCGGCAGTCCCAGGAATTCCGCCTTGGATTTGAATTCAAAACCCCAGCCATCCCACTTGTCGCGTGCCGGATAAGGGGCCCCGCACTGAGGGCAGGCCACTGCCTGTTCGCTGACTTGATGACCACACTCTCTGCAGTTTTTCATCGGCTGATTCCTTCTGCATAAGGTATTGACGGAGGCGAAAGGGAACTGGCCTCTGCCTTCTGAATATCGAAGCGTCGTCTGTGTCGCCGGTGCAAGCGATAAGGGGTATTCTATCAAGGCGGAGCCTATCAGAAGCAATTATAGGGAAATGGTACTCTATCCGGCTGAACGGTCGTTTTTTGCTGAGAAGGGTAAACAATGCGTACCGTCTTTGTTGTGAGCTTTCTTGCGAATGTGATTCTCGCGATACTCTCATCGGTCATTCTCCCCGAGCGGGTTGCGATCCATTTCGGCCTGGGAGGGTCGCCCGATGGCTGGGCAACGAACCTTACGAGCACGCTCGGCATGCTGGCTATGCACACGCTCATATTCTGTTCTCTCTACTTCTTTCCGCGGCTGCTTGACAGGATGCCCGCCAAGTGGATCTCTATGCCGAACCGCGATTTCTGGCTTACGCCGGAGCGCCGCGCTCGGGCCAGGGAAACAATAAGTCGTCACATATGGCAGTTCGGCACCGCCCTGTTTCTGTTCATGCTGGTCGCAGGCATGCTCACTATCAAGGCAAACCTGTCCGATCCGGTGCGGCTCGATGAGGGCCCGCTCTTGATAGCGGTGGTCATTTTTCTCGCTTATACGGTTTATTGGACGGTGGCCTTGCTGAGGGCTTTCCGGGTCTCCTCGAAGCGTTAGCTATCCGACCGTGTAAAGGTGCTCTGCCCCGTGCCTTTCGTGGCGCTGTCGATGCTGAGGTGAGTCCCGTTTTGCTTTCCTGACGATCCCGTCACCTGATCGGTATGAGTATCGAAGTGACGATCTCGTTGCTGTGCTCCACCGTGGTGGGATCGTTCTTGTAAATCTCCAGCGAGGCACGCTGATGCTGGGGTTTCAGCTTCAGCATCTGCAGATGGCTGTAGGCCTGATACCAGGCCAGTTCGAGGAATTCATAACTCCCTTTCAGGGTGGTCTTGTAGTAGCGGCCGCCGGGATAGGTTTTGACTTCGAACTCGCTGGATCTGGTGCCTGCTTGCACGGGGATCGCCATGTCGCAGGTGAAGCGCATGGTGCGCGGATCGACCTTGTGATAGACGGACAGGGGCGGACCCGTGGGCGACAGTCGTTGCGCCTTTACATAATCGCCCAGTTTTGGGAAGCCCTCCATCATGGCCTGTTTCATCGCCTCGATCTCGCCTTCGAAATGGAGGGTCAGGGCGGTCTGTTCCGGTATCTCCAGCGGTCCTTCAAAACTGATGCGGGGAACCTCGGCATCGGGCTCCAGTTGGGCGCGCAGCTTGTAGAGGCCGGTGGCGTAGTCCTTGCCGATATAGGCCGGCATCTTTTTCGCCATGAAGCGGAACAGGAACGGCGTGCTGCCGGACATGTTCCAGTGCACCAGGGTGGCGCCGTCCTGTTGGGTCTCCAGCTCCCACCAGACCCGGCTGACGGACTTGAACGGGCGCTGGAATTCGATGCGCTGGTCGATCCGTTCCTCCCCCGTGAAATGCTCATGGGTGAGCCGGCCGGCGCCGACGATCTTTCCGTCCCAGCCGTACCAGCCGCCCTCCTGATCCGGATATTCGGAATAGGTCAGTCGGGTGTCGGGTTCGTGCATCAGCCAGGGGCTCCAATCGGACCAGCTGCGGAAATCCCGCAGCTTGTCGAACACCGCTTTTCGCTCGGCGGCGATGGCCAGGGAGCGTCTGACCGTGAAACGCCCGTCGAGGCTTGCCAGGTAGAGCAGGGGCAGGGCGATGATGACGGCAACAACGATGAGTGCTGTGGTCATACGGAGACTCCTCATCCGGTGAGTCGCTGGGAGCGTCTATAAGAGGAAATACTGGATGAGTATAGGCGCAGGGAATGGGACTATCATTGGCCTATGTCCGAGTTCGAGTTTCATCCCGCCGTCATGGCCTGGTTCCGGCGCCAGTTCGAGGCGCCCTCCCCGGTGCAGGCCCAGGCCTGGCCGGCGATCCAGGCCGGGCGCAACACCCTGATCTCGGCGCCGACCGGCGCCGGCAAGACCCTGGCCGCCTTTCTCGCGGCCATCGACACGCTGGTGCGCGAAGGGCTGCAGGCCCCGCTGGCCGACGAGACCCGTGTGCTCTACGTTTCGCCGCTGAAGGCGCTGTCGAACGATATTCACAAGAATCTGGAGCTGCCGCTCAAAGGCATCCGTGATGCGCTGCTGGAAAACGGCTTCCCGGATGTGCCGATCCGCGCCATGGTCCGCACCGGTGACACCAGCCAGTCGGAGCGTGTGCAGATGAAGCGCTCGCCGCCCCATATTCTGGTGACCACGCCGGAGTCGCTCTACATCCTGCTGACCTCTGAGTCTGGGCGGGAGATCCTAAAAGACGTGCGCACTGTGATCGTCGACGAGATCCACGCCCTGGCCGGCAACAAGCGCGGCGCCCACCTGACCCTGAGCCTGGAGCGGCTCAACCAGCTGTGCCAGAGTCCGCCGGTGCGCATCGGCATCTCGGCAACCCAGAAGCCGATCGAGATCATGGCGCGCTACCTCACCGGCGCCCACCGCGACCCGGCACAGCAGTCCTGCGCCATCGTCGATACCGGCCATGTGCGGGAGCGTGACCTGGCCATCGAGATGACCGGCTCGCCGCTGGAGGCGGTGATGGCGAACGAGGCCTGGGACGAGATCTACCGCCGGCTCGAACAGCTGATCCAGGCGCACCGAACCACCCTCATCTTCGTCAACACCCGGCGTCTGGCCGAGCGGGCGGCGGCGGCCCTGGCGCAGCGGCTGGGCGAGGCGGCGGTGACCGCCCACCACGGCAGTCTGGCCAAGCAGCACCGGCTCGACGCGGAGCAGCGCCTCAAGGCGGGCAGTCTGCGCGCCCTGGTGGCCACCGCCTCCCTGGAACTCGGCATCGACATCGGCGAGGTGGACCTGGTCTGCCAGATGGGCTCGCCGCATCGCATCGCCACCTTTCTGCAGCGGGCGGGCCGTTCCGGCCATCAGCTGAGCGGCACCCCCAAGGCCCGGCTCTTCCCGCTCAGCCGCGACGACCTGGTCGAGTCGGTGGCCCTGCTCGATGCGGTTGGCCGGGACGAACTCGACCGCATCCCGATTCCCGACCATCCGCTCGACGTGCTGGCGCAGCAGATCGTCGCCGAGGTCGCCATGCGCGAGTGGGAGGAGCGGGCGCTCTACCGGCTGTTCAAGGGCGCCTACCCCTATCGCGAACTCGATGAGGAGGTCTTCCTCGAGGTGGTGAGGATGCTCGCCAACGGCTTCAACACCCGCCGGGGCCGGCGCGGCGACTATCTGCACCGGGATGCGGTCAACGGCATCTTGCGACCGAGGAAGAGCGCCCGTCTCACCGCCATCACCAACGGTGGAGCCATCCCCGACCAGTTCGACTATGACGTGATCCTGCAGCCGGAGGGGCTCTTCGTCGGCAGTGTCAACGAGGACTTCGCCTTCGAGAGCATGCCGGGGGATATCTTTCAGCTCGGCAATCTCTCCTATCGCATGCTGAAGATCGAGCAGGGACGGGTGTTCGTCGAGGACGCCCACGGGCTGCCGCCCTCCATCCCCTTCTGGTTCGGCGAGGCGCCGGGGCGGAGCGACGAGCTCTCGCTGGCGGTCTCCCGCCTGCGCGAAACCATCGACCGGCTGTTGGATGAGGGACCGCAGGCGGCGCTGGACGAACTGGAACAGAACCAACGACTCGATCCCGTCGCCGCCTCCCAGCTGGTCGACTATCTGGCGGCCAGCAAGGCCCTGTTCGGCGTGGTGCCGAGCCAAAGGCAGGTCGTCTTCGAGCGCTTCTTCGACGAGACCGGCGACATGCACTTCGTGGTCCACGCCCCCTTCGGTTCCCGCATCAACAAGGCCTGGGGCCTGGCCCTGCGCAAGCGCTTCTGCCGCCGCTTCAACTTCGAGCTGCAGGCGGCCGCCAACGAGGACAGCCTGATCCTCTCCCTCGGGCCGACCCACAGCTTCCCCCTGGAGGAGCCGGCCGGTTATCTGAAAGCGGCCACGGTCGAACAGGTGCTGATCCAGGCCCTGCTGGCCGCCCCCATGTTTCCGGCCCGCTGGCGCTGGGTAGCCAACATCTCCCTGGCGGTGCCCCGCATGCGCGGGGGCAAGCGGGTGCCCGCCCCCTTCCAGCGCAACGATGCGGAGGACCTGGTGGCCCTGGTCTTTCCCGACCAGCTCGCCTGTTTCGAGAACATCCAGGGCGAGCGGGAGGTGCCGGACCATCCGTTGGTGAACCAGGTGCTCAGCGACTGTCTGCACGAACTGATGGACATCGACGGCCTGAAGCGGGTGCTGGAGGGGATCGAGCGGGGCCAGATCGAGATCATTGCCAAGGAGCTGCCGACCCCCTCGCCGATGGCGCTGGAGATCATCAACGCCCGGCCCTACGCCTTCCTCGACGACACCCCCGCCGAAGAGCGGCGCGCGCTGGCGGTCCAGCAGCGTCGCCACCTGGATCCGCAAACCGCGGCCGAGATCGGCCGCCTCAACCCGGAGGCGATCGAGCGGGTGAAACAGGAGGCCTGGCCGCAACCGCGCAGCGCCGACGAGCTGCACGACGCCCTGCTCATCACCGGCTTCATTCTGGAGAGCGAGATAGGGCCCGGCGAGCACGAACCCTGGCGCAGCTATCTGGACGAACTGACACGCCAGCGTCGCGCCACCCGCCTGCTGTTCGGCGACCGGGTGTTCTGGGTCGCCGCCGAGCGGCTGCAGGCCCTGCAACGGCTCTGTGCCGGACATCGGCTCTCCCCCGGAATCGACCCCGTGCCCAGCGCAGAGGCCGCTTCCGTTGAATCGGCCCTCAGGGAGATCATGCGTAGCCGGCTGGAGAGCCTGGGACCGGTGACGGCCGAACAGCTGGCCCTGCCGCTCGGCCGTGCGGCCGCTGAGATCGAGCAGGCCCTGCTCGCGCTGGAACAGGAGGGCTTCGTCATCCAGGGGCACTTCGACCCCCGGCAGTCGGAAACGGAGTGGTGCGAACGGGGGCTGCTGGCCCGCATCCACCGCTATACCCTGAAACAGCTGCGCAGCGAAATCGAACCGGTGAGTCCGGCCTGCTTCATGAGCTACCTGTTCAGCTGGCAGGGGCTGGACGACCCGGCGGAGGGGGAGGCGGCGCTCGAGCGCGTCCTGAGCCAACTCGAGGGTATCAGCCTGCCCGCCGCGAGCTGGGAGGAGGAGATTCTGCCGGCCCGGCTGCAGCCCTACTACGCATCCGACCTGGACAAGCTCTGCAGCGCGGGCAAGCTGGCCTGGCTGCGCCTTCAGCCGGCGGGGGGCAGAGAGGACCGGCGCCGCAACCCGGCGATCAGGAGCACGCCCCTGGCCTTCATCTTCAGGCCCCATCTATCGCTCTGGTGCCAGCCGCAGACGGCGGTGCCGGAGGGACTGAGCTCCTCTGCCCGCAAGGTGTTCGATGAGTTGCGCCAGTGGGGCGCAAGCTTCTTTGACGATCTGCAGCACCAGACCGGCCTGCTGAAGACGCAGCTGGAGAGTGCGCTCGGCGAACTGGTTGCCTGGGGCTTGGTCAATTCGGATCAGTACCAGGGCCTGCGGGCCATGATATCGCCCCAGAAGAGCCGCTCGCGCAGCCGGCGCCGGCAATCCGTAGCGCCCTTGGCGGTGGGCGGTCGCTGGTCTCTGATCAGGTCGCCGAAACGTCACGAGGACGAGGCTGAGCGGATCGATCAGATCGTACGTACGCTGCTGCTCCGTTACGGTCTGGTCTTCAGAAAGCTGCTGGAAAGGGAGAGCGGCCTGCCCCCCTGGCGGGATCTGCTCTACCGATTGCGGCGGCTCGAGGCGCGGGGTGAAATCAGAGGCGGACGCTTCGTGCAGGGCTTTTCCGGCGAGCAGTTCGCCCTGCCCGAGGCCGTCAGCTTGCTGCGCGAGACGCGCAAGCGGGGAGCGGCCGACCAGTTGCTGGCGATCAGCAGCGCCGATCCGCTCAACCTTACCGGTATTGTCACCCCCGGCAAACGGGTGCCCGCTCAGCCGGGCCACCGCATTCTCTATCGGGACGGCAAGCCGATCGCAACCCATCAAGGCGGGGAGATCGAGATCGACGAGGCCATTCCCCAGAGCGAACACTGGTGGATCCGGAATCTGCTGACGCGCAGGCAGCATCCGGCGGACTATCACAAACCGCAGCAAGGGGTGTCGCGCTTGAGCTAGCTGTGCGACTTCAGCGGTCGGGCCGGCAGCATCCCCGATTGCCAACGCTTTTGGAAGGTCTCTCTCCCGAGGGCCACTCACGCTTCCTGTTGCTCACGGTCAGATCCTGTTTCGGTATTCAGGGGATGCGCTCCCAGAGAGAGCCGTTGGGGAATGCCGCCTGACCTGAGGGAATATTTTCTATACTTGCCTTGTGCGTGTACGGCTGAGCCAGCGCCTGCCATTATCTTCGGAAGGGAATCGATCCTATGGGAAAGAACGTCATTGTCTGCCTCGATGGTACGGGAAACCAGTTCAAAGAGGACAACTCGAATGTGGTCAAGCTGTTCCGCGTGGTGGTCAGGGACCCGACGCAGGTCGCCTACTACGACCCAGGCGTGGGTACGCTGGCCGATCCGGATTACAAGACGCCGCTGGCGAAAAAGATCAACATGCTGCTCGGACTCGCCTTCGGCCGGGGCGTGACGCGAAACGTCGAGCAGGCCTATGCGTTCCTGATGGACCATTACGAAGAGGGTGACCGCCTGTTTATCTTCGGCTTCAGTCGCGGCGCCTATACGGCGAGGGTGTTGTCCGGTTTCATTCATAGCTGCGGCCTGCTGGAAGCGGGCTGCCAGAATCTGATCCCCTATGCGATGAAGCTCTACAAAAAGGTCGATTTCCCGATACTCAACCGCTTCAGGTCCACTTTTGGCAGAAAGGTCAAAATTGATTTTCTCGGGCTGTGGGATTCCGTGAGCACCACCGGCTGGGTCTACAATCCGGTCTTTCTTCCCTATACGACGAACAACGAAAGCGTGCAGGTCGTCCGCCATGCCCTCGCCATCGACGAGCGGCGCTCGTTCTTCAAGGATATGCGCTGGGGAAAGAAATATGCCGACAAGCAGGACATCAAGGAGGTGTGGTTCAGCGGAGTGCATTCCGATGTGGGTGGCGGCTACAGTGAAGCGACTTCTGCGCTGTCGAAGATACCGCTGCGCTGGATGATCGAGGAGGCGATGAATCCCTGCCCGGACCAGGTTGCGGACGAGGAACGGTTCGGCATTCGCATCGACGCTGACAAGTTCGACCGCTATGTGCTCGGCAAAGGCGGCAAACAGTATGTCGAGCCCGACAGTTCGGCGGACCGGCACGAATCGTTGCGAGGTGCGTGGAAGTGGGTGCAATGGATGCCGAAGAGTGTCTGGCTTGCCGATGAGGGACGCGAAGCGATTCGCTTTCCACTGCCCCATCGGGTGATTGAGCCAGGCGCCACCCTGCACCAAAGCGTATTGGAAAGAGTGCAGGCGAGGGACTACCGGCCGCCAAGCCTTGGCGGTCGGTCGGTCGACGCAATCAAGCGGGATTTCAACTTCGAGCCTCCGCTGACCGACACCTCGGCAGACGGATGACAGGTTTCTAACCGGGGGTCTCCCATGATCAAGATCAACCGCGGGCCTGCGCCGGAATTCTTCGATACCGAGCGCTACCGGCATTTCCGGGATGAACTGTGGGAGCACTTCGCCGACTACAATACGGAAAAGCGCCAGACGAGCTTCAGCTTCGAGATGGTGCAGTATCTGCGTAAGGAGATCATGGACGAGCTGGTCAGAAGGTTCCATGGCAAGTGTGCCTTTTGCGAAACCCCGCTCGATACCAGCACCTATCCCGAGTTGGAACACTTTCGTCCCAAGCGCGGGGCGCGTGGTTTCTCCGAACAGGCGGTCAAGGTGAGTGAGGGGTCATACTACTATGACACCCACTACTGGTGGCTGGCGCTGGAGTGGACCAATCTGCTGCTGATCTGTCCTGAATGCAATCGCGGCAAGGCGAACTGGTTTCCGCTGGTCGACGAGTCGATGCGGGCGCGCATACCGTCCTCGCCGGAGGAGGCGCTGAGCGTGCTGCAGAACGAGGAGCCGCTGCTTCTCGACCCCTGCGGCGAAATCGATCCCGACGATCATCTGCGCTTCGAAGAGGACGGACGGGTGGTGCCGCTCAGCGACAAGGGCAAGGCGACGGTTTCGCTGCTGAATCTCAATCGCGAAACGCTCGTGCATGCGAGACGCGGTGTCCTCGAGAATCTGATCAATGAACTCCAGATGCGTGCGCGTGAAGAGGCGGCGCTGGTGGGGGGCGTGGTCGAGCGGTTGCTCCAGGATCGTGTCGAGATGAGCGTGCAAGGCGAGGCGCCGCCGCCCTACCTGGCGATCCAGCTGCAGTACCTGAAACGGTTGCGTGAACGCTCGCAGCAGTTTGAAGAGGCGCCGGCCGAGGCGCTCGGTGAAGAGCTTGAACGGGCCGCTGCCGGGAGTGAAGGCGTAACCGCTCCGATTCAATATCTCGACCTGGGACGTGTCCACATTCAGCGCATCAGGCTGCACAACTTCAAGAACATCGCGGATATCGACATCGAGGTTCCGGTCACCAGCGGCAGTCACTCGCCCTGGCTGGTGTTCCTGGGCGAGAACGCCGTGGGAAAAAGCACCATACTGCAGGCGATCGTGCTGACCCTGATGGGCGATCAGCAGCGCGGCGAGCTGCCGGATCTGAAACCGCAGGAGTTCCTTCGCTACTACCGGGAAGGCGATACCATCAAGCATACCGACGAGGGTTACGTCGAGATCTGGGTCGACAACTCGGAACAGCCGCTGCGGCTCAGTTTCAATTCGCAGGATGATATTTTCCATAGCAACGTGCCGGCTCCGCGGGCCTATCTGATGGCATACGGGCCGACGCGTCTGCAACCGGAACCGGATCAGCCCCCCTACCAATCCGACGGCATGGTGCGGGTACGCAATCTGTTCAGGCCTTCGACGCCACTGGTGGATGCGCGTGACTGGCTCTACAGCCTTTACGAAAAGGACCCCAAGGTCTTCGATATGATGGTGCGCGGACTCCGCGACTTGCTCCTGATGAAAGGCGAGGAGACGATCGTTCCCGATCTGGCGCACCCGGATCAGCGGCGGATCCTGGTCCACTTGAAGAACGAGACCACTGAAATCAACAAGCTCAGTGACGGCTATCGCAGCGTAGTCGCCCTGGCAGTGGACCTGATGTCGATGCTGGTGCGCGAGGGTACCGCGATGGAGGATGCCGAAGGCGTGGTCTTGATCGACGAGATCGGCACCAATCTGCATCCGGCGTGGAAGAAGCGCATCGTTGGCTGTATCCGCAACGTGTTTCCCCGTCTGCAGTTCATCGGCACCACCCATGAGCCCCTGTGTTTGAGGGGCCTGCTGCAGGGAGAGACCGTTCTGTTGCGGCGCGATTTCGACGACAAGGTGGTGCCGATAACCAATCTGCCCAATCCCAACGATCTGCGCATCGATGAATTGCTGACTTCCGAGTTCTTCGGCCTCAATTCGACGCTCGATACCGATCTGGAGGATCTCTACGAGGAGTACTACCGCCTGTTGAATCAGACGAGCCTCGACGAGCAACAGAAACAGCGCAAAGAGGAACTCAAACAGGAGCTTCGCGAGAGAACCCATCTCGGTACCGGGTTGCGCGACGAGCTGATGTACGAGGTGATCGACAAGCTGCTTGCGCAGCAGCTCAAGAGTCCGCAGCCGATGGACCGGCAGCAACTCAAAGAGGAGACCCTGCTGCGGGTCCTCGATTCGTGGAAGAAGGCCGGACTGATCGAGTCTTAGGGCCTATCGGATTTGTGTTAACAGGCCCTGGCACCATGATCCATCGAGACCGCCCACCCGTACCGCCAGCAATTCTGGACCTGCAGAATCCGCAGAGTCCGGCAGCGAAGGAGCGGCAGAAGGCGATTGACTACGTCGAAGATCCGGACGCAAATCCCAAACCCAAGTTCAGTGTGTACTCCGAAGATGAGGTCAAGCTGGCGCTGATCGATCTGTTCGAGGGCAAGTGCGCCTACTGCGAAACCAAGGTCAATGCGCCCGCGGCGCGGGATATCGAGCACTATCGGCCCAAGGCCCGGATCGACCCGGGGACGGGTGAGGAACAGATAGAGCCCGGCTACTACTGGCTGGCGGCGGACTGGGATAACCTGCTGCTCTCCTGTCCGGGCTGCAACCGCCGCCAACGGCAGCTGGAAGAGTTTGAGAACGGAACTATCGGGTTTGGCGCGGACGCGCACGGCAAACTCGATCTGTTCCCGCTGGCGCCGCATACGCCGCGGGCGAGGAGTCACACGGACGATCTGTCCATGGAGGAACCGGGCCGGCTCTTGCTCAACCCCTGTCTCGATCAACCGGAAAAGCATCTCAGGTACGACAAGGAGGGGCATATCTTTGCGCGTACGCACGGCGGCAAATCCAGCCCCAAGGCGGTCGCCTCGATCGATGCCTATGTGCTGTGGCGTATGCCCCTGGTCAAGGAGCGCAAGCAGCGATACCTCGATATGGTCAATGCCTGGACCAATATCGAACAGTTCGCGCAGATGATCGACTTGCTTGACGCTGTGCACAAGCGCGCCATTGCACAGGGTTTGCTGCACAATGAATCCGTTCTGCTTGGATTTCTGGATTCCAAGAGAAGTTACGCGGGCATGGCGCGCTGGACCAGCAAAAGATTCCTGCAGGAGCTGAAAAAAATCAGGCAGCGATTCGTCATTCGCTTTGGCGAGTCACTGGAAAGCGCGGCCCAATGAAGCGCCCGGCGGTTGCGGAATAATCGTATGCGCCGAACCTGCCGTCAGATGTCGGCGTCGACTGGCGCGGGCGCATGTGGTGCTCCGTCCGATCGGTGCCTCGCTCGTCGTGTCCTGTGCGGCGGCTTGTTCCCCTATGGCCCGTTGCGCGTTGAGGGATCAATAACACGAAGAGAGGGCAGGTATGTTCGATGATCGTAGAGCGTGAGATTGCCGCGCCCTGCGCGCGCCGATTACTGTGTCACCCTGGCAGTCGTGTATCTGCGCCGATGTTTGACTCTGCTTTTATAAGGTCGCGAACTCTTTGACTATGCGACTCTCTTTGTACAATGTGTCGAAAACCAGCCTGTCTTCTTCGGACTTCAAATCTTTTGAGCATGTTTCAAACTGTTTCTCGGTAATGATCCCTCGCAGCCAAACCCTCTTGTTCTCGTAGTAAGCGTCGATTTCCTCATTGGTCAATGTCATCAGCCACTTCGGTTTATGTGCGCAGTCGATATAACTGCTTATTGCCGAATAGGGTTCGTGATCGTTGTGATGCTGTTTCCATATCTTATTGACTACATTCTCATCCAAAAAGGATATTGCTACCGCAACTTCGAAGGCATCCACGACATGCAGTTTTTTGGATGCGGTCTTGGTAAACTGAAAGCCCTTCAAAACAGACAGGACGGACTCTTCATTCTTTTCGATAACTGCAGGGATTATATTTTCGAAGTACAGTTTCATGTAGGCTGTCGCATCGTACCAATTTTCAAGCTCGTGAGTTTGCTCTCCCATCGCCAATATCAAACTCTCTATTCTTGATGCCTTTCTTTGTGTGGCGGCCTTGACATCCGGCTTGTTCTTGTCCAGCAGCCCATTTGTGAGGTACCTGTTCTCAATAAATGCCTTTACCTCGAGAAATTTGCTCAAGTCGGCCTTTCTGCTGTGATCGGTCAGCATGGAGCGAACCTTGTTGCACGCTTGCTCATAATCTTGATTGTGGTAGGACGGAGTTAGGGGGCATCCCCGTGTAACCCAGATAAAGTAGGCAATGAGCTTTTTTACATCGTTCAGCCAAATCTTTTGTAGCCTTGGGTAGGAGCTGGAGGGTATATTCTCGTCAAATTTCAGGGACCCTTCGATAACTTCTTTGGCGAACATCACTTCAGCAATGTGCCAATCTTCAACACGCTCGGAGAATTCGCTATCTCTATGTAGTTCGCGAATTCTATAAATCGCCCTTTGTTCTGCAAGATTCGAGAGTCTTTCCTCTATCTCTTCTTCGGTTAAACATCTGCCGGAAGGTGCGGTGGGCAGAATCATCTTGTCACTCGGAACGTGCAGCTGAATGCGCTTTGTTTTATTGAATAGCTGCTTGTATATATTTATCCATTTGTTCAGTGTTTCGCTCAGCCACCGGTAGTCGCTAATAATCACCGAGTATTTTGACATGACAACAATGTCATTCAAAAAAGCGTCGACCTGTTCTTTGAACTCGTTCAGTATGCTTTTTTTGATCTTGCCTTTTGAGAGGAACTGAAGTGCTTGTTCGTAGTACGCGTCGTGCCTCCCGTGAAGCTCGCTTATGGTTGACCTAGCCACGAGCACCTCCCAGTTTGTCGAGTATTTCGTAAGTTCGCGGAATGGCGTATCCGGCAAGGCTTGTCAAACTGTAGACTTCCTCGATCAATTTCGAACATCCGAGATTTAGTTCCTTTGCAATGTAATCCTTTTTGTCAAGCATCAAAAGTTCCTCGCGTATTTTATTTATTTTCTGTTTGAGCTGACTTAAATTGCTCTGATACATATGCATGTGATCGATTATGTTGTGTATGTCTTCGCTCAACTCATCTAACATTTCCCTGCATTTTGGATCAACCGGAAGCTTTTTCAATTCTTTAATGGCTTTATTGATTTCGTCTTCTTCTTTGATCAGTTTTCGAATTCGTTTTGAAACGCTGGCCTCCTCCAGTGCAACGAAATCCAGCAATTCTCTTTTAATTTCCTGCAATGCCTGGTGCAAACGTTCTCTTTCGGTTTCTATTGAAAGCTGAGATAGGATTTGCGTGTGACGGTCTATCAGATCCAGCTGGCGGTTCTCCTGTAAAAAAACCTGCAGAATCTCTGTCGTAAATCTGATTATTGGAAATGCTATGGCCAAGGCGCTCTGGGTGTGTTCCGTTATTGCAGGAACAGCAATAATCCCCTCGTAGCTATTCTTGTCAATCAGTCCCGATGAGTCTGATCGATCGACGGCGCTTCTCAAGTATCGCGCGAGTATTTCATCAAACGGCTCTCTGCTGTCTGAGTCGTAGGTAAAAATGTCTTGTCCCTGTAGGTCGGCGATCTGAATGCCGTTTTCGACATAATTACGGCTTGATATGATTACTGTCGGCTTGCCGATGCTCTGTGCTAAGCCGATCTCATACATCACGTTTGAGTTGGGTTCGCTACTGTTTTGCGTAGGACTGCATACCCCAACGACAACTGCGGCCTTCCGAATCTGCCCTATCAGGGAGTGCATGAAGCGGGCGTCGGATTTGTCGTAATTGGTGTCAGTGGCACTCAAGCCGGCTTTGGCGATGGCGCGTAGTATATTGCTTTCTATATACTCGCAGTTTTCGATAGTGTCGGTCCAAGGGCGGGCAATAAAGACTTCATTTTTGTTGGGTTCGCCGACATGAACCTCAATTTTCCATTTGTCTGTCATAGTGGTTTTATCTTTCCCTTGATAAAAAAACTAACAACTTACATAAACAATTTTAATTCCTCTTCTGCATTAAATATCAAAAAGCACTCATTGTTACTGGATTGATATTACAAACGTCAGCATTTATCGCCGGTAGTATGGTAAGTAAATCACGTTTATTCAAGGTGACTTTCCGGCGTGTGGAAGATTTGGCGGGGTTTTCATTGCACAAGCAGCCACTTTCAGTTCGATTTCTATTTGAATTTGTCTTTCGGCAATGAATCAGGGATCGGGATCAAACGGAATGACTTATTCCCGTAGCCTGATACGCCAAGTGGTGCGGGCACGACTCTGGCAAGTCCCAGTTTGGAATTTTTTCTGTGGCACGAAACCTCGGGTGAGAACTCGACAGACGTGTTGCCATGTCGAATCCGTCCTCCCGTGCCAGGGCCATTTTTTAGCTTGATAGTGGGGGCAGGCACGTTTGTCGCCGGGGATTTGATCGCCTATCCAGTGAGGTCATCCTGCCTGCGGTTTTCAATTGGATCGTGTCTGCGCTGGCCTGATTGGCCGAGCTTAATATTGTTCTCCCGGTAGGGTTCGCAAAACGAAACCGGGCCGAACGCCCGACTCGCACAAAAGCCAGTCTCGGTTCTACTGATTCTTTGCATGATTTCTCGGTCGATCCACGCCATCTGAGCGCTCATGCCACTGTCTTCTGTTTTGCCTGAATTTGGCGCGTTCGACGAACTGCAGTGAATGGTGTGCTGGGTGAGCTAGGGTGCTGTGCTGTCGTCTTGGGTCGCGGGAGAGGGATTCCCACATGCCAGCTTGAGCTGATTGCGGCGAATGGTGCAAACCTGATAGATATGGATGCTGGTTAGCTTTGATTTTCCGTCCTTTCTATGAAGCATCACCTACCTTTTTCAACCTGCTGTGGTAGGGTGCTCCGCATGACGCGCTTCACTTCAATCCATCCCCATCGCATAAGTATGCGGCCAAGCCAATACCGCTTTCTATCGGGTCGGCTCAGGTCGCTCATCTGCTGCTTCCTCGCGCTCGTGCCGCTACTCATACCGCGACACTCTGTCGGCGGGGATTCGCCGCCGCGCATCGGTCTGGTGCTCGGCGGCGGCGGGGCCCGGGGTATCGCCCATATCGGCGTGCTGAAGGTGCTGGAGCAGATGCGGATTCCGATCTCCTGCATCGCCGGCACCAGTATGGGCTCCCTGGTGGGGGGGATCTATGCCAGCGGCATGCCGCTGGAAGAGATGGTCGAGCGGGTCGATGCCATCGAGTGGGACGATCTCTTCAGCGACGACCCGCCGCGCCCCGAGAAGCCCTTTCTCGCCAAGCGGGACGACTTCGAGAACCTGTTCGACTTCGAGCTGGGACAACGGGGCGCCCGCATCCTGCTGCCGCCGGGATCGACCGGCGGCTACAAGTTCGAGTTCCTGCTGCGCGAGATGGTGGCGCGGGCCGGCAATTTCGAGGAGTGGGATTTCGACAGGTTGCCGATCCCTTTCCGCGCCATGGCCACCGACATCGAGCACGGCAAGATCAAGCAGTTCCGCTACGGCGATCTGGTCAAGGCGATGCGCGCCAGCATGTCGGTGCCCGGTGCCATCGCCCCGGTGGAGATCGCCGGCACCCTCTATGTGGACGGCGGATTGCTGCAGAATCTGCCGGTGCAGGCGGCGCGGGACGCCTGCGCCGAGGTGGTGATCGCGGTCAACGTGGGCAGCGGCCTGCTGCCGCGGGAGGAGCTGGACTCGGCGCTCGGCATCTCGCTGCAGATGATCAACGTGATGATGGAGCAGAACGTGCGCGAGTCGATCGCCTCGCTCGCTCCCGACGATGTGCTGATCGAGCCGGCGCTGGGCAGTTTCAGTTCGGTCGACTTCGCCAACGGCATGAGTCTGATCCCGGTCGGCGAGGCGGCCGCCCGCCAACAGGCCGGGCAGCTCAGCCGTTACGCCCTCTCGGAACAGGCCTACCGGGAGTGGCGCGAGTCGGTGCTGGCGCGGCTGCCCGAGGCGCCCGAGGTGAAAGCGGTGGAGGTGGCGACCACGGGCGGCCGGGTCAATCCGGAAGTGATCGAACGGGAACTGGCCGAGGTGCCGGGCATCGACCTGCGGCGGCGACCGGAGAGCGACTTCAGCCTGGAGAATCTGAATACCCGGCTGGAGCAGATCTACGGCCGCGGCGACTTCGAGCGCATGGACTACAGGATGGTCGATCGTGAGGAGGAACGCAGCGTGGTGGTGGAGGGGGTGGAGAAGTCCTGGGGCCCCAACTACGTGAAGTTCGGCCTGGGCTTCGCCACCGATTCGGATCAGACCCGCTTCAACGCCAATCTGAGCCATCGCAGCACCTGGATCAACGCGCTTGGCGCCGAGTGGCGCAACGATCTGCAGATCGGCTACCGGGACCGCCTCTCCAGCGAGTTCTATCAGCCCGTCACCTCCCGCGCCGGGTTTTTCGTCGCGCCGCGACTGGAGTTCGCGCAGGAGCCGATCGTCTATTTCCTGGACGGCAACCGGATCGGCGACTATCGGGTCACCACCTCGCGCGGCTACCTGGACCTGGGCGCGCAAAACAAATATGGCGAGGTCCGGCTCGGACTCTTCAGCGGTCATCTCAACGCACAGGCGGATTTCGGCCTCATCGACATCGTGCCCGACTACAGCCTGAATCAGGCAGGCTACAGCATGCGCGTCATCTTCGACCAGATCGACGATCCCGATTTCGGTTACAACGGGGTGCTGGCCAAGCTGACGAGCCAGGGCACGGTAGGCAGCTGGGGTTCGGATGACGAGTACAACCGCACCGAACTCTTCCTGATGGGGGCCAAGAGTGTGGGCAATCATGCGTTCGAACTCTCCGGCTATCTCGGACGCACCCTGAGAGGGACGCTGCCAGCCTACGATCCCTTCCTGCTGGGGGGCTTCCTGCGCGGCTCCGGCTATCGTATGGATGAGCTACTCGGTGAAAAGGTCGATCTGCTGCGCACGGTCTACAGCTACAAGATCGCCTCCCTGCCCCAGCCCCTGGGGCGAGGCATCTACCTTGGCGGCTCCTTGGAGGCTACCCGCGGCGCGCTGGGTGTCGAGGTCGGGCTCGAGACCCGGATCCGGCGCTCGGCCAGCCTCTTCCTCGCCGCCGATACCTTTCTCGGTCCCGCCTACCTGGCCTGGGGGCAGATGTTCGGCGACGAGCCTGAAGGGACCCTCTACTTGATGCTCGGCAGGCCCTGAGCCACCCGCCATCGCTTGTAGCCCGGATTCCGCACTGCTGCATTCGGGCTACCCCTCACCTCTCGTGGTCTGGCCGGGTGTCCAGGCCGGGGCTGAGCCGTTATAGTGGCTTCTGCAGACCCCTGGATAAACCGCCATCGCCGGGAGACCGCATGTTCAGACGCGCCGCCTATCCGTTGCTGATTCTGATCCTTCTGTCCTGCTGTGGCGTCACCATGGCAGCGCCAGCGCCCGCCGGCGAGTCCTCCCACAACCTGCGCATCGCCACCCGCATGGCGCCCCCCTTCGCGATCAAGACCGACAGCGGTTGGGAGGGCATCACCATCGAGTTGATGCGCAAGGTCGCCGAACAACTCGGGGTCGGCTACAGGCTGCAGGAGATGGGATTGAAGGAGATGTTGCAGCAGACCGCCGAGGGTCGTGTCGATGCCGCCGCCGCGGCCCTCACGGTGACGGCGGAACGGGAAGCGCGGGTCGACTTCACCCACCCCTTCTTCACCTCAGGACTGGGGGCCGCCGTGTCCCAACGGGCGGCGCTGGACTGGTTCGCCGCACTGCAGCGCATCGGTTCGGGCGCCTTCCTGAAATCCGCCGGGGCGCTGCTAGGCGTGCTCACCCTGGTGGGAGTGCTGGTGTGGTTGGTGGAGCGCCGTCGCAACAGCCAGTTTCCCGATGATCCGGTCAGGGGGGTCGGTTCCGGCATCTGGTGGTCGGCGGTGACCATGACCACGGTCGGTTACGGGGACAAGGCGCCCGCCACCTTCGCCGGACGTATTCTCGGCCTGGTCTGGATGTTCGCCAGCATCATCATCATCTCCGGCTTCACCGCCGCCATCGCCACCTCGCTCACCGTGGGACAGCTGGAGCAGGTGATCGGCGGCATCGAGGATTTTCACGGCAGGCGGGTGGTGACGGTGACCGGCAGCACCAGCGCCGCCTTCCTCGACGAGAAGCTGGTGCGCTACCAGGAGGTGGCGACGGTGGAGCAGGCGCTGGAGCGCCTCGCCGGCGGTGAGGCGGAGGCGGTGGTCTACGATCTGCCGATTCTTCGCTACTGGGTGCGGGAGCGCTACACGGGGGCGCTGCGGGTGTTGCCGAACCGTTTCCTGCGCCAGGACTACGGTATCGCCCTGCCGCCCGGATCACCGGCGCGGGAGCGTTTCAACAGGGAGATTCTGCGCATCATCCAGGACCCGGACTGGAGCCGCCTGGTGGAAGGCTATCTGGGGCCCCAGGAGTGAGCCGGTACGCGGACCAGGGATGAATACCGCCGTTCTCTACGCCCTGCTGAGTCTCTTTTTCGCCGGTCTCAACGACCTGGTCTTCAAGCGCTATGCCGCCAAGGAGCGCTCCCGCGGCATGGTGGTCTTCACCATTGGGCTGGTCTGGGCGGGACTGCAGCTGCTGTTGCTGCAGGCCGCCGGGACAGCCTTGACATTCGACGCCGTCACCCTGCTCTACGGGCTGCTCGCGGGGGTGGCGTTGACCCTCTCCAATCTGTTGCTGATCGAGAGTCTGACCCATATCGAAGTCAGCCTGGGCTCGACCATCTATCGCCTCAACACCCTCGGCGTGGTGGTGCTGTCGATGCTCTTTCTGCAGGAGCCGATGGGGCTCTACAAAACGGCCGGCATCGCCAGCGGTCTGGTGGCGATCCTGCTTCTGTTGCAGGTCACCGCGGTGGGTGTCGATCTGCGTCTGCACCGACTCTTTGTCGGTCTGGCGATCCTCGCTTCGCTGCTGCGCGCGATCTACGGCGTGGTCACCAAGGCGGCCCTGAACCAGGGCGCCGACAGTGGTCTGCTGATGCTGATCGCGGCTCTCTGCTGGATCGTCGGCGGGGCGGCCTACGCCCGCTTCAGGGAGGGTCGGTTCCGTGTCACCGGCAAGAAGCTTGCCTATGGCGCGGTCTCCGGACTGCTGGTGGCCCTGATCGTCAATTTCCTGGTGGCGGCGGTGGCTCTGGGCGAGGCCAGTGTGGTGATTCCGATCGCCAATCTCAGTTTCGTCGCCGCCCTGCTGCTGGCCGCCGCCCTCGGCTGGGAACGTCTGACGCCGCGCAAGCTCGGCGCGGTGGCCTGTGCGGCGTTCTCGATCTGGCTGCTGTCGCTCTGATCCCGTATTGAACAGTGTCGGTTTGCGTGAGTCTGATTCGATACCGGCGGCGCTATCCCACCTGCTGCGCTCCCCGCCAGCCGGATGCGGGACTTGCCATGCCGGAGTATACGCTTGATAGTCTGAGCAGACTGTCGAACTGGATTGTCATCACAACAAAAACCCAAAACTCGTCAGGGCCCAGATGCGGCATTTGTTCTACATCATCATTGCGCTGCTACCGGCCACGGCCCTGGCCCTCGATCTGACGGTCAGGATCGAGGGGCTCGAGCGCAAGCTCGAAACCAACGTGCGCGCCTTTCTCTCCGTCGAGCAGGAGCGGGCTCACGGCAGCCTGAACCCGTCGCGCCTGCGGCTGCTGCACCGGCAGGCGCCGGATGAAATCCGTCGCGCCCTGCAGCCGTTCGGATATTTTACGCCCTCCATCGAGAGCGCGCTGAGCGAGGACGAGGGGCGCTATCAGGCGCTCTATACGGTCGATGCGGGTCCTCAGGCGGTGTTGCGGGAGGTCGACTTTCAGGTCACCGGCGAGGGCGCGGATGAGCCTGGGTTGTCCGCGCCCTTTCCGCTGGCCGAGGGCGACGGTCTCGATCTGGAGCTCTATGAGAAGGCCAAAAGCGCACGCCTTTCGCTGGCCCTGGAGCTCGGCTACCTGGACGCCCACTATACGGAGCACGAAGTACGGGTCGACAAGCCGAGCAACACGGGCCGCATCCGTCTCCATCTGGAGACTGGCCTGCGCTTCGAGTTCGGCGAGATCCGCATGCAGCAGGAGATCCTCGATCCGGAGTTCCTCGCCCGCTATCTGAGTTTCGGCGCCGGTGATCCCTACAGCCATGAGAAGCTGCTGAATCTGCAGTCCAAGCTGATCGACACCGACTATTTCAAGCAGGTGGAGGTCAATGTGCGGCGGGATCGGGTCGAGGGCAACCGGATTCCGGTGGATATCGAGCTCGAGCCCAACCGCAAGAACCGCTACCGTGTCGGCCTGGGCTACTCGACCGACACCGGGCCCCGCATCACCCTCGATTGGAAGCGCCGCCGCTTCGGCCGTCAGGGGCACCATATGCGTTCCGAGCTGCGTCTCTCCAATCCCGAGAGCAAGCTCACCAGCGAGTACATCATCCCGCTGCAGCGTCCCACGGTGGACTACCTCTCCTTCGGCGCCACTATCGACTACTACGACATGGAGACTAACGAGGGCAACCGCGCCCTGCTCAACGCCTCCCACTCCATCGGTTTGGAACGGGGCTGGCGGCGCACCCTCAGCCTCGACTACCTGTACGAGGATTTCATCGTCGGCGCCCAGGACGACAACGCCCGCCTGCTGGTGCCGGGCATCACCTGGGCCCGCCTCAAGGGCGACAGCCGGCAATACCTCTATAAGGGCAAGAAGCTCGAGTTCCATCTGGAGGGGGCTTCCGACGCCGTGCTCTCCACCACCAGTTACCTGCAGTTCTATACCACCAACAAGTTCATTCGCGGACTCAACGAGGACTGGCGCGTGCTGGCCAGGTTGGAACTGGGCGCGACCCTGGCCGACAACGTGCAGGACCTGCCTCCCTCCAAGCGCTTCTACACCGGCGGCGACAACACCATCCGGGGTTTCAACTTCGAGGAGCTGGGGCCCAGGGATGAGAACGGCGCGGTGATCGGCGGACGCTACCTGGCGGTGGGCAGCCTGGAGCTGGAGCGGCGACTGGTCGGGCGCTGGAGCGCCGCCCTGTTTGTCGACGGCGGTAATGCCTTCGATCCCGAGTACCCGGCGGAGGCGGCCTACGGCGCCGGTCTGGGCCTGCGCTGGCGCTCGCCGGTGGGACCGATTCGCGTCGACCTGGCGCGGGGTCACTATCTCGACAAGCGCGAATGGCGCTTGCACGTGGTTCTGGGGCCCGAACTGTGAGCGCGCGGCACATGAAGCGGGCGGCATGGATCGGCCTGGCCGGGGTCGCGTTGACGCTCAGTCTGCTCGGCGTCGCTCTCGGGCTGCTGCTCTACCATCCGTCCGGCCCGCAGTGGGCGCTTTCGCTGCTCCGGTCATTGACGCCGATGACGGTCGAGGTGACGAAGATCGAGGGCCGGCTGGCCGGGCCCCTGGCCATACAGGGTCTACGCCTGGAAGACGATCGGTTCACGCTGCGGATCGACACCCTGGACCTCGACTGGCGGCCGGCAGCGTTGCTGGCGGGGGAACTCCATCTGCGCACCCTCTCGCTGCAGGGGGGCAGGTTGTCGCTGGCGGCGGACGATGCTCAGTCCTCGACCCCGGCTGCAGCAGGCTTTGAGGGTGTCGCCCTGCCACTCGCGCTGCGTCTGGATCAGATCGAACTGTCGGGATTGACGCTCGAGCGCCCGGGCGCGGATCCGCTGCAGATCGAGCGGCTGTCGCTGGTTGCCCGCAGCCGGCAGCAGACACTCGATCTCGAACAGCTCTCCCTGGCCATACCTCAGCTGGCGCTGGATGGCCGTGGCCGGCTCGGACTCTCCGCGAAGCTGCCCATGGAACTGGGTCTGGAGTGGCGCTACACGCCGGCGCAACGCGCACCGCTCGAAGGTGTGGGTGAAGTCAGGGGCGATCTGCAGCGACTGCAGTTGAGCCAGGACCTCAAGGGCGCCCTGGAGGGGGAGCTCGAGGCCACATTGAGTGAGTTGACCGGCGTTTTAGGCTGGGACGCCAAGCTGATATTGCAACGGAGCGATCTGAGCGGCTGGCTCAAGGATTTTCCCCTGCAACTCAGCGGCGAGGTGAGGAGCCGGGGCACGCTCGAGCGGATCGGGATGGAGGCGGATCTTGATCTGGCACAGCCCGACTACGGCAAGGCGGCCGTCACTCTGCGCGGCGCGTACGCCGGGGGCCGTTTTCATGCCGAGCGGCTGCAGGTCGAGACCGCCTCGGGCAGCCGGCTGGATGGCAGCGGTCACTACGTCCTGGACGATGAGCTGGGACGCTTCGACGGGGAGCTGGCCTGGCAGGCGCTGCAATGGCCGCTGCAGGGCGAGCCGCAGGTGAGCAGTCCACAGGGTCGCCTGAAGTTCGAAGGGCGTCCCGGGGACTACGCCTATACCCTGGCGGCAGATCTGCGGCTGCCCGGCCAACCCAAAGCGAAGCTCGATGCGAACGGCCAGGGCGACCTGCAGGGGATCAGGCTGGAACGGCTGACGGCGGATTTCGTGCCGGGCCGGTTACAGGGTCAGGGCGAGATCAGCTGGCGGCCGCTCGTGGAGTGGAGACTCCAACTCAAGGGGGAGGGGATCGACCCATCGCTGTGGGCGGCCGATTTCCCCGGCAGGCTGGCGCTCGACCTGGGGACGACGGGACGGCTGGATGAGGCCGGGATCGCCGCCGAATTCCGTATCGCACAGGTGCAGGGGCAGCTGCGGGGATATCCGTTCGAGGCCCTGGGCAGGGTGACCCTGGCCGATGAGGCCCTGACCCTGGAAGGGCTGCGCCTGAACTCCGGTCCCAACCGGATCGAGGTGAACGGGACGCTGGCGCAACGCCTGGCTTTGCAGTGGCGGATCGATGCCCCTGAGCTGCCGGTGCTGTGGCCGGGTTTGCAGGGCAGCCTGACGGGAGAGGGGCGGCTGGACGGCGCCCGTCTGACGCCCCATGTGCAGGCCTCGGTGAGTGGCGAGGGGCTAGCCTATGAGCGCTACCGGGCGCAACGGCTGCAGTTGGCCGCCGACCTCTCTCTGGCTGACGCCAAGGCCTTCGAGCTCGATCTGCGGGGCGCCGATCTGCAGCTCGACAGGTTGAGTTGGGAAGGCCTCGATCTGCAGGCCTCGGGCACCCTGCCGGCACACCATCTGACGCTCGCCCTGATTGGTGAGTCGGCGCCGCAGGTCAGCCTGCAGGCCGATGCGGGGTGGACTGAGGATTCGCTATGGCAGGGCCGGCTGGCTGCGCTGGAGTTATCACTGCCCGGACAGCCTCAGTGGCAGCTGGTCGATGCGACCGGGTTCACCCTGGGCACCGGCAGACAGCGTCTGGATGCCGTCTGCCTGGCCAATCGGGAGGCACGGCTCTGCGGCAGTTTCACGCACACGCCCGCGGTGGGGTGGAATGCCGGCCTGGAGGCGCGGCGGTTCCCGCTCGCCGCGTTTAGCCCATGGCTGCCCGAAGGATTGCAGCTCGAAGGCCGTGGTGAGCTGCAGGCGCAACTGGCCCTGAATGCCGAGGGACATGCCCAGGGGCAAGCCCAGCTGCAGCTGCCCGAGGGGCGGATCGGCTTCGATCTGGAGAATGAGGCGGAGCGGCTCGATTTCGCCGGTGGTACCGCGAGCGCCCGTCTGGACGCCTCCGGAGCAGAGGTCGAGGTCGAGCTGCCCTTGGCCGGACTCGGCGAGGCGGCGGCGGAGCTGTCTCTGCCCGGCCTCGATCCGCTGGCGTTGGAACCTGCCGAGCAGACACTGCAGGGGCGGATGAAGCTCAACCTGCGGGATCTCTCCCGGCTCTCGTTGATCATGCCCCGGCTGCAGAATCCTCGGGGAGTGATCGCCGGCGATTTCAAACTCTCCGGCAGCCTGGCGCAACCTCAGCTGGTGGGCGCTGCGGAGTTGCAGGCGGGGGCCATCGACATCCCCGAGCTGGGTCTGGAGTTGCGCGAGATCGACCTGCAGATGACCGCCCCCCGGCTGGATCAGCTGGCGCTGCGTGGCGGCTTGAAGTCCGGCAACGGGCGACTCCAAATGGAGGGGCAGATCGAACTCGATATGGAAGCCGGTTTCCCCGCCCGCCTGCAGCTCACCGGCAATGAGTTGAAAGTGGCCAATCTGCCGGTGGCCGAGGTGGAGGTCACTCCGGATCTAACCTTCGAACGGGATCGGGAGGGGAGTCGGCTCAAAGGCAGGATCGAGATACCCTATGCCCGGCTGCGACCGCGTAAACTGCCCTCCACCGCGGTGAGCGTGACGCCGGATCTGGTGGTGGTCGGCACCGATGAACCGGAACGGCGCGCTTACGATCCCCGGCTTTCGGCCCAGTTGCGGGTAGTGATGGGGGATCGGGTGAGCTTCGACGGCTTCGGTCTGCGCGGCCAGCTCACCGGCAGCCTGCTGGTGATCGACGAACCGAAACGACCGGTCATCGGTCGCGGTCGCATCGGTATCACCAAGGGGACCTACCAGGCCTACGGACAGGATCTGAACATCGAACGCGGCTTTGCCCTGTTTGCCGACAGCCCGGTGGACAATCCCGGACTCGATGTGCGCGCGGTGCGGGAGATCGACGAGGTGACGGCCGGCGTGCGGGTCAGCGGCACGCTCAAGTCACCCAAGATCGATCTCTTCTCGTCGCCCACCATGGGCGAGAGCGACGTTCTGAGCTACCTGCTGACCGGACGCCCCGCCGGCGAGGGGGGCGGCGGGGGCGTGGGCATCGCGGCGGCCATCAAGGCGTCGGGTGCCGGCACGGTGGCCGAGGAGCTGGGTCGCCAGTTCGGTCTTGAGGAGCTGCGTTTCGATGCCGGCAGCGGCCTGGAGGAGGCCTCGGTGGTGGCGGGGACCTATCTCTCGCCGCGTCTCTATATCCAGTACATCAACGAGCTGGCTTCACGGGAGACCAAACTGCGGCTGCGTTACGACATCAACCGGCGGCTGCAGCTGGAGGCGGAGACCGGCAAGACCCAGGCCGGAGATCTCTACTACACCTTCGATCGCTGATCACGGGTTCCAGGCGAATCAATCGGATCTGCACCTTTCGTGGGGCTTTTCGGCCGCCATGAGTGGCTAGAATTCAAGTCAACCTCCGATTGCAAGGGTGGCCGTTGGCGGGTCATGCCGTTGCGGCTATCGGTTCGAGTAGAAAGACAGCAGGAAAAGCCATGACCGAAGCACAAGCCCAAGCGTCAGACCTCGCCTCTCCCGCGCTGGTCGAGGCCCTCTTCTACGAGGCCTTCGCTCAGATCGACATCGCGCTCATGGCGCGGGTCTGGTTCGATTCGGAGCGCGCCTATTGCGTCCATCCCGGCGGCAAGCCGCTGCTCGGCTCAGGGGCGGTGCTGGAGAGTTGGCGCGGCATGTTCCAGGGCGCGCAGCCCCTGGTGCTTTTCTACAAAGTGTTGAACCGGGAGGAGTGGGGCGATCTCGCCATCCATCTGGTGGAGGAGCGGCTCAGCTCGCGGGATGGCAGCCAGCAGGGATTGGTGATGGCGACGAACTGCTATGTCAAAACCGAGGTTGGCTGGCGGCTCTTCAGTCATCACGGTTCGTCACTCTCGCTGGCACGGCCGAGACAACCGGAGCCCTCTCCTCAGATACATTGAGGTGGATCTTTCGGCGCCAGATCGGGTCTGGCGTCCGTGGATTCTCAATTGCTGCTGCGAACGGCGTCGAAGTCGTCGGCGATCAGGCTGCTGCTGATGAAAAAGGCCTCGGTCCGGGTCTGTTTCTGGCGGCGTTTCTTCTCGATCTGGATCGGGCATTCATGGGGCTGCCAGTCACAAGCGATACCATTGAGGATCTGATGGGGGCATTCGCTGCAGGAGCGGAGTCTGTAAGGGCCGGTCATGGTGGTGTCTCTAAATGTCAGGGAATACACTTTCAAATTAGCATAATATCAATTGATTACAATCTCTTCCTTTAACTGTTTCGCAAATGTACGGGTTAAGCTCCTGGTTTTATTTTGATAGTGTCTCTGGAGTCTATTCCGCAGATCTTGTCAAAACCGTCATCTGGTTTGATTGTGAAAGCATGAACCAAGTTCACTCTTCCTACTGAGGCTAACGGCAGGGGTGGCGGATTATTAATG
Organism: Sedimenticolaceae bacterium; assembly: GCA_050305975.1. GTDB lineage: Bacteria > Pseudomonadota > Gammaproteobacteria > Chromatiales > Chromatiaceae > Thiodiazotropha. The sequence continues at coordinate 35,135 of JBNLGI010000083.1, forward strand.
GTTTTTGCCGGGTTTTTTGAGCTCTTGAGCACATTTTTTACAGTCTTCTGCAAGTCGGGCGGCAGCGAGCCTTTACGGGGCCGAGCGAGAATATGCAAGGCAAAGGGTCAGGCTTGTGTATACTCGAGGCCAAGGCGGATCCCTCAGCCTCAGACAGGCGCGCTGAGAGCCACAACGCCACATCAGACCCCGAAAAAGGGGCGGGGCAGTCACTGAACCATGTTCCATGAATACTTTGGGATTTCCGAGGATCCCTTTGCGATCACACCGGATACCCGCTATCTGTTTCAGAGCGAACGACATCGCAACGCCTTCGCGCATCTGCTCTATGGCGTGGCCGATGCCGGCGGCTTCGTACAGCTGACCGGCGACGTCGGCACCGGCAAGACCCTGCTCTGCCGCAATCTGCTGGCGCAGCTGCCGGAAGAGGTGAATGTGGCGCTGATCTTCAATCCGCGTCTGACCCCGCTGGAGCTGGTCGCCAGTATCTGCGACGAACTGAAGATCCTCTACCCCGTGGGTTGCCAGAGCATCAAAGAGATCGTCGACTTCCTCAATGCCTATCTGCTCGAGGGGTATCGCCAGGGGCACCGCACCGTGGTCATCATCGACGAGGCGCAGAACCTCAGTTACGAGGCGCTGGAGCAGGTGCGGCTGCTGACCAACCTGGAGACGGAGAAAGAGAAGCTGCTGCAGATCATCCTGGTGGGGCAGCCGGAGCTGAAGGTGGTGCTGGCCAGACCGGAACTGAAACAGCTGGCGCAGCGCATCACCGCCCGTTATCACCTGACGCCCCTCTCGGCGGAGGAGACGCGGGACTATGTTCAGCACCGGCTGCGGGTGGCCGGCGCCGACGAGCGGTTGTTCACGGAGGATGCCCTGAGGCAGCTCTATCGATTCAGCGCCGGGGTGCCGCGCCTGATCAATGTGCTTTGCAGCCGTGCCATGCTGGCTGCCTACGGCGCCGATCAGGACAGCGTCGACGGCCGTCTCGTGCGCCGAGTGGCCAAGGAGCTGGCCGGTGACGAGGCCTTGCCGGAGTCGGCTCGAGGTTGGGTCCGGGGGCTGGCGGTGGTCGGCCTGGCGGCCCTCGCCATGGCCGGTTATCTCTACTTCTATGGCCCTCTCAAGCCCGTGAGCGGCGGACTGATGGCCCGTGTCGAGCTGCCGCCTGCGGTCCTCTCCGATCCGACGCCGAAGGAGTCGCCTTCGGTGGCTGCCGATGAGGCGACGGGATCGGCGGATGGCATCACCGACACCGCGTCGGTAACGCTGGCTGCGGAGTCCCCGTCGCAGCCCCTGCCAGAACCCGAAGAGCACTCAACCGAAGCGGTGTCAGAGCCCTCTGACGTGCAAGCTGAGCCGTTGTTGCAAGCGGCCGACAGCCAGGCCGGGCCGGACACTTCGCAGAGAGGGGCTGACGCCTCCCTCAGCCTGATGAGTCTGCTGGGAGACCAGAATGCCGCGTTTGCCACCCTCTTCGCCTACTGGCAGCGGATCTATCCCCAGGAGGACGACGGTCTCTCGGCCTGTGAGCGCGCCGAGCGGGTCGGTCTCAGCTGTATCTACGGGCGTGGCGACTGGTTGAGCCTGATGCGCTACAACCGTCCGGCCGTGATCGAACTGCTGCTCGATGACAATCGCCGCTATCAGGTGGTGGTGGCCGCTCTCGACGCTCAACAGGTCACGCTCGATCTGGCCTCGCGACGGCTCAGCTTCTCCCGTCAGGAGATCGAACCGCTGTGGACCGGCAGCTACATCGTGCTGTGGCGTCCGCCCAACTTGAGTGTGGAACCCCTGACCATGGGCATGCAGGGGCGGGACGTGGCCTGGTTGGTGTCCCGGCTCGACCGGCTCGAAGGCGTTCTGAGCGACTACGATCCGGATCGGGTGCGTTTCGACCAGACACTGAAACAGCGGGTGATGGACTTTCAACAGTCCATGGGGCTGATCGCCGATGGTATCGTCGGTCGTCAGACCATCATTCAGCTGAGTACCTCGGTGGCCGATACCACCACCCCGGTCCTGATGCGCAGCGGAGGTTGAGATGTCGTCCATACTCGACGCCCTGGAGAAGGCGGAAGAGGAGAGGATCCGTGATCTCTCCCCGGGGCTGCGGCCGGCGCGGCGAGCCAGCAAGGCGCGCCGCCGGCGTCTGCCGGCAATCGCCGCCGGGGTGGCGCTCCTGTTGTTGCTCAATCTGCTGTTCTGGTGGTTCTATCTGCGCGCCGTACCCGAGGCCGACCCGGCCGAGGTGCCGCAGGTGGCGCGAGCGCCCGAACCCGAGGTCGTCCCGCCGAGGGTGGTGCCACCCGTGCAGCCGAAACCTGCGATCAAGCCGGCGCTCAGCCTGCATGAGCAGCTGAAGCGCAACGCGGCGCCGAGCGCGAAGCCGCTGATCGAGGAGGCGCAAGTCACCCGCAAACCGGTGCCTGCTGCGGCAGCCATTCCCCCGGCCCCTGCACAGCCAGCCGAACCGGTGCAGGAGCCGACAGCCGCTCCGGCGCCGCCGGCAAGGCGGGCCGAGCCGGTTCAGGCTGCAGTCGCCGACACGGAGCTGGCTCGGGCCGGGCCTCCCCCGGGCCGGGTGGAGCGAGAGCCGCCTGCCCTTCCGTCAGCCCCGACGACACCGCCGCTTGCGCCCTCCGATGAGGCCAGTCCCTCCCTCTCGGGGAACGAGCCGGAGCCGCCACTGGAGACGCCGCAGCAGGAACAGATTCCATTGGTCTGGGAGCTGTCGCAGACTCTGCGTGAAAAGGTGCTGCAGCTGAAGAGCAGCGTGCATGTCTATAGCGCGGTTCCGGCGCAAAGGTTCGTCATCATCAATATGCGGCGCTACGCCGAAGGCGATACCCTGCCGCCTGACGGTTTTCGTCTGGCGCGGATAGATCAGGATGGGGTAGTCATCGATTACGGAGCGGGGTTGGTGCGCCTGCCGCGGCGTTGAATCCGTAACGTGCTAGCGGTTACTCCCAGGGCGCCGTCTGGCAGAGTACGGCGCGGTCCTTGCCTTGCCGTTGCGCCTCCTTGCAGCGGGCCTCCACCAGGTTCAGCAGCGCTTTGACATCGGCGAGTCGATCGACGGAGCGTTCCACCACCCCGATGCTGGCGGTGACCGCCTTGTCGTCCGGCAGGGTGCCGATCCCCTTGCTGCGAATGCGATCGACCGTGATCGCCGCGCCGGCACAGTCGGTGGTGTGCAGAATCAGCAGGAAGCGCTGTTCACCCCAACGCACCAGCAGGTCGCTGTGGCGCAGATCGTCCCGCAGGATATCGGCGGCTTCCTGGACCACATGGTCGTAGGTGGCGTAACCGTACTCATCGATGATCTTCTGGCTGTCATCCAGTTCGACCAAGGCGACCGCCAGGGGTTCGTTGTTCATGGACGCGCTTTCGTGCAGCCGCAGCAGGTTTTCCATGCCGGAGCGGCGGGTCAGCGATCCTGTGACCGGATCGAAGTCGCTGCGGCCGATGAACGAGACCATGTACTGCAGCTGCAGGGTCGAGGTGAAGAAGACGATGCCGAGTACAATCAACAGCAGCCAGACGGTCGGCAGCATCTGCAGCAGATCGGTGGCGGCGAAGAAGTTCCAGCCGGTGATCACCAGCAGACTCAGCGGCAGCATCATCAACGCTCCCTCGAGTACCGTCAGCGGGAAGAGTCCCAGCATGCCGACGGCGATATAGGGCAGCAGGGAGTAGAAATGGATCGCCAGCTGATTCTGCTCGGTCATCGGCAGATCCAGCAGGATATAGGCCGAGGCGAAAAAGGTGACCGGCAGATTGATCAGCAACAGGCCAAGGGCCGCCCAGCTGTTGCGCTGGGTCCTCTCCCACTTCGTATCGCGTGCCTGCAAGACGAAGCCGAGGGTCGACAGCACACGGATCGTCACGATTGGCAGCAATGCGTCAGCCGGTAGCAGGATCAGGTCGACCAGCAGCCAGAGCGGGACCAGAATGGCCATCAGGGTGGCGAGAAAGCGGATACGGTCGAACAGCAGGCGGCAGCGGTGCTCCTGCATGAATGTGGGGTGTTCCTCGGGCGAGAGCAGATCCAGAAACTGGTCCAGAGAGTGGATGCGGTAGGTGGTGGCCAGGTGCTGCAGCAGGCGCGACATGAGGGGCATGTGATCTACTCCGGATGAGGCATCCTATGGATGCTCGACTTCAATGCACTGTCCAGCCACCGTCGGATAGTGCGGCGGATGCCCGGTATCTGGTTCAGTAAATGTGTAGCTTTTGGGGCAGGAAAAGCATAAGGGGCGGCGGCGGGAAAGGCAATCCACGCACTCTCACCAGGGTTTTCAGCGGCGCTGGCGCAGGTGCGGGGGATGGACCGCCGAGGATTGAACGGGGGAAGCCGATGCAGATGAGGGTATTTTTCGTTGCGGTGATGGCGGCACTGTTGCTGACACTGGTCTATCGCACTTATGTCAGCCACCAGCCGCTGACCGCACGCACCTGGTATCAGGGCCAGGACATTACCGAGGGTAGCGATCCCATGCCTTTCGATGCGTCGCATGCGCAGAGCGCGGGCTATCCCGAGCGCGACGACGGCGGGAACCTGCCCAGCGATGTCTATCGGGACTATATCGCCGCGGCTGCAGCGGGACGGTTCGATGAGAGCCTTCTCAGCGATGCCTCCCGTGCGCTCTTCGAGACGCGCCGCCCTTCGCTTGAACAGCTGAGGAACAGCGTCGCCGGCTATGAGGCGTGCCATGATCTCGAGGAGCTGGCCAACTACGACCTTGCGGTCCTGCGCTATGCTCCCGATCAACGCCAATGCCCGCCGATCACCATGCGGCGCGAATTCGGGCATTGGCGTATCGATTTCAGCACCCTGCAACATGCCATCAGCCTCAACCTACGCAACCAATGGCACTTCAAGGACGGTCACCCACCCTCCGAGTATGCCTTCGCCTTCACCGGTTGGCGCTTCGACGCCAACGGCTATCCTATCCTGCCGTGACGGCTGGAGCCGTCTTCAGGATTCGACTTCGATCTGATCAGCGGTCCCGTCGTTGTTGTCATCGGTGACTTTGACCTTGTCTCCGACGGTCGGCGCAGGGCCAGTGACCGTGGTGCTGCCGTCGATGGTGAAGCTGACGCCGACCAGGGTGATCGAAGTGGCGTCGATGGCTTCGACAGTGGCCTCGACTTCGGTGTGGTTGTCGTCTTCGCGCTCGATGCTGTAGGCATAGTAGCCGCTGCCGTTGGCGGCGATCTCCACTTCCACGAAGTCGCTCGATGTCAGTTCGTCCAGGGTGAAGCTGCCGTCGCCGTTGCTATCGAAGTGGCTGCTGTCCTCGAACCTGGTGGAGTTGTCGGTGGTGAAATCGAGCGTTTGGCTGTTGCCTAGATCCAGGGTCAGCGTACCGTTCTTGGCGTCGCTGTTGGTGACGGCCAGGACCCGGGCTTTGATCTCGATGTCGCCGTCCTCACTGTTGATTTCACTGACCACCAGCAGGTCGCCGTTCATCGTGCCTTCGACTTCGACCTCGGTGCCTTCGGTGATGTTCGAGGGCAGCGGATTGCTCAGCATCAGCCCGATTCCGTTGACAGTGTAGCCGTCTGTGGCATTGCCCATAAGGATGCCGCGCACCTTCACTTCGCTGTCGCTGTCGTCGATCAGGTCGTCATCGTCGGACTCGATGCGCCGTGCCTCCAGTCCGCTGCCGGTGTCGACCAGTTTCACTTCGGCGAAGGTGCCGATCGGGTTGGCCGGCAGGTCGATGCTGGCGCTGCTGCTGATGGCGTAGGGTCCTGCCGGGTCGCCGTTCTGGAGTTCTAGCGTGATGGTCGCGCCGTCGTACTGGGTGATGCTGCCTTTCACCTCATAGTCATGGTTGCTGTCGTTCTGCAGTTCGATGCGGGAGGCGATGATCTGGCTGCCGTCGAAAAAGCCGCTGACTTCGAGCTCCTGTCCCTCGGCAAGGCCGGCAAAACTGGCGCCATCGTCGAATACGGTATCTCGGGCATCGGCGCTGACCGCCATGCCGAGGATGGTGAAGTTGGCTGTGCCGCCGTTGACAATCAGGCTGCCGCTGTCGATCGGCCCCTCCAGATCATCGTCGTAGTAGATGCTGTCTGCTGTGCCCGTGATACCGTCGTCGTTGATCCGGCCGACCACCTTGACTTTCATACCGACGGCAAGGGAGTCATCCCCGCTGGCGGATTCGTCCTTGTCATCCACGTAATAGCTGGTGGATGGGCCGGTTTCATACTCCACGCCATTGACGTAGACGCTGCCGAAACCGTCGACTTTGCCGATACTGCTCGATTTTGCGCTTGTCACGCTGGAGCTTCCGCCGCCACCTCCACCGCAAGCGGCAATCAGAGCGATGGTGGATGCGGCTGTGGCCAGTGTGAGTAACTTGTGCGGTTTCATATCGATGTCCTCCATCGGGGGGTGACATGGAAGTTGGTGGTGTATTTTAAAAATGGGATATTTTTCCCAATATTTCAATTATAGATGTCACGCGGTATCTTGCAAGTCATCGCCATCCATCACCTGCGTCGAGCCGATGAATGCTATGCAGAATCTGTCGTTCAGGAATTTGAATCCTGCGCGGATAGGGGTTTTGAGGTCTTTATCGCGCCGTTGCTGACTGGAAGGGCTTGGGAGGTGTGGATGTTGATCGAGCCGCATGACCGCCGTACCGACTCCATCGTCTGTCATCATCCTGTCATGCGTGAGGGTTTCAATATCGCGGCATGAGTGTGTCCTCTCAGACTTCTGCAGGTGTTCATCCGAAGGCGGGTCGTCCACTATCGGGGTGTGTTGGTGTATACCGGTAATCGTTTGGTGATTCTCGATGCCGATGGCACCACCGTGGATGCCTTCAGCGCCATCAACCAGACTTTCGCCGCCCATGGCATGGATATCGGCGATATCGAGCGTTTTCAGAACCGCCGCCACATTTTCAAATACCTCGGTGGGTTGCGGGAGTTGCCGAAGAATCTGCGCCATCAGCTCAAAGGGCGCAAACGCAGCGCGCTGATCGCCACGCTGACCGAGATCTACCGCGAACAGGCGGAACTCTATGAGGGGGCGGGGGAGCTGATCAACCGGCTGCTGGAAGCACCGGAGATTCGTGTCGGGGTCATCACCCGCAACATTACCCGGCAGCCTGAGGAGACGCTGAAGCGGCTCTACCGGCGCAACGGGGTGGAGGTGGAGGGTTTCGATTTCTTCGTTCATCTGCCGTTGAAAGAGGACAAGCTGCCCGCTTTCCGCGCGATGCGGGAGACCTACGGCGTCAATCCCTCGCGCGCCTTCGCCTCGGGCGACGAAAAGCGGGACTTTTTCGCTGCGGTCGGCAGCGGCATGCACCCGTTCATGGTCTCCTATGGCTTTGAAAGTTTCGAGCGCCTGACCGGTAAGGTCGGCATTCCGCAGGAGCTCATCTCCCGCCATCCCCTGCAGCTCAAAGAGCGTATACTGCACACTTTCGATCTATTGGATGCATAGTGACGGCGGCAGGAACGCCAGTGGCAGGTGGGATGGACCATGCACGAATCGGAACATCGTAAACCGGTGGTGGCTATCGCTCTGGGCAGTGGCGCGGCTCGGGGATGGTCGCACATCGGGGTGATCAAAGAACTCACAGCCCTGGGTTTCGAACCGGAGATCGTGGCCGGCAGCTCCATCGGGGCGTTGGTGGGAGCGGCCTACGCGGCCGGTCAGTTGGAACGGCTCGAACATTGGACCCTGGCGCTCGATTGGCGGGGAATTCTCAAATACCTCGATCCCAGCCTCATGCGGGGCGGACTGATCGAGGGGGAGAAGCTCTCCGAGCTGGTGGCCCAGTACGTGGAGGATCTCCATTTCGAGGAGTTACCGCGACGACTCGGGGTGGTGGCCACCGAGCTGGAGACCGGACGCGAGATCTGGTTTCGCGAAGGTCCGGTGATGGAGGCGGTGCGGGCTTCGATCGGACTGCCTGGGCTGTTCACCCCGATCTCCCATGATGGACGCTGGCTGGTCGACGGTGGCTTGTCGAACCCGGTTCCGGTCTCGCTTTGCCGGGCCATGGGCGCCGACCTGGTGATCGCGGTGAACCTCAATGGCGATATCCTCGGACGTCACTTCCGGCGTGAGGCGCGTGAAACGGAAGACGACGCAGGGACTGGTGAGGAGGCGTTTTGGGATCGTCTGGCCGGCCAGCTCAAAAACACCCTGAGCAGTCGCCGGGATATGCTGTTGGCGCGCCTATTGGGTGAGGGCCGGGGCCATCCGGGGCTTTACGAGGTGCTGGCCAGTTCCATCAACATCATGCAGGACCGCATCACACGCAGCCGCATGGCGGGTGATCCGCCGGACATCATCCTCACGCCGCGGCTTTCACGTCTGGGTTTGATGGAGTTCGATCAGGCGGCACTGGCCATCGAGGAGGGGCGACAGTCGGTGCGGCGCATGCGGCCGGCTCTGGAGGCGCTGTTGGAGTCGGTCTGAACCGCCGGCCCGCCACTGCCTACTCATTATAGAAGGGGTAGAAGGGCTCGCTGGCTTGGCTGACGGGCGCTTCGTCCAACAGCCTGGCCTTGACCCGGGCCACGGTCAGGCCCTCGTCGTCGCAGATTTCCGGGAACAGACGAAACACCCGCCCCGTCTCCCGGGGGCGTTGCCACGCGGCCTGTTCCAGACGCTGTCGCAGGCCCTGTTCGAGTTCCAGCTGCAGCAGCCAGGGCGCCTGCCAGTCGAGGTAATCGGTGACTAGGCGCCAGGCGCTGGAACTGGGCCAGTCGGTGCTGAGCAGCAGGGGCGGAAACGCCTGCGCCGGGAAGCGCTCGCCGTCCATGCTGATTGCCTCGCTGGTGCTGCGTTCGATCCAGACGGCCACCGGTCGCTTTCCGGCGGTCTGGCGGATCAGGTTTTTCAGGTCTTGGATATCCCCGGCCTCGGAACGAAAGCTGCGGCTTGCGCTGCCGACCGGGTACCAGGCCGGATTGTCGGTAGACGGCAGGGCCTCGGCATCCAGTGCGCTGTCGAGCAGCGCCAGCGGCCGACGGTCGACTCCGTGCAGCAGCCAACATTCGAAGCGGTCGGCCAGGGGAAAGGGGATCTGTCCCGCATAGCGTTCCAGCGCCTTCACCAATTTGTCGCCGATCGATTCGACCAGTTCCGATGGAGCGGTGCCGCGGATCTTCGACCGCCTCAGACCCCGAGCAGATTGCCAGTCGCCATAGCGGACCTCCGACAAACCGGTATGGCTGACAATTCGCTCATCGGCCACGAAGAGCTTCCAGTTGTCGCCATCCATGCTTTCCGCAATACCGCCCGATACGCTGACAACCTGCTGCACGCCGTGGAACGGCGAGAGCAGGCGTCGGCTGTAGCATCGAGTCTCCATACCACCATTCTGGTCAGCGTGCCGACGAAGGGCAAGGTTAGGTAATCAACGGAATTGCAGCGGTTTTTTCAATTGCACCTCGCCGCATAATCGGCCTTTCAGTGTGCATCGGGAGCAACCGCGGTAGCGCTATGATCAGAGTCATCCTTGTTTGCGGCAGTCTGCTGTTGTGGGGCTGCAGCGGCTCCGGAGAGAGTGGTTCCGCCGCCCCGGAAATGCCCCGCTTCGCCGACGAGCATCTGGCCAAGGGGCGTGGGGTCTGGATGGGGACCTGCCGCAACTGTCACCTGCTGGGCGTCTCCGGTGCGCCGGCGGTGACTGACTATGGCGCCTGGGAACCGCGTATCGAAAAAGGCAGGCAGGCGCTCTATCAGAGTGCCTTGAACGGCATCAAAGGCATCGATGACGGCTACCGCATGCCGCCGCGGGGTGGAAACGCCCAGCTCAAGGAGCAGCAGGTGCGTCAAGCTGTCGACTATATGGTGGCGGTGGTCAAGGAGCTGGCGGGTCGGTGAGGTGGTTGACCCGTACGGCGCAATTCATGTGGCAGCGCTGAAAAACCCTCTTGATGTCGGTGGCTTTGACAGGTGCGAATCCCATTCCGGCAGCTATTTTTATAACATACTGATATATAACAATAATATATTATTGGCATGAGCGTTGCTTATTATTCTGCAGAGCAACATCATTGGAGTTTTTTTAAAGTGTATTACCGCAGTCTTTTCAACAAGTTTTTCTTGGGCCTCCTGTTCAGCGGCGCTTTCAGTCTCTCTCTGCCTCTGAATGCGGCCATGCTCGACATGTGGACCGCCGATGGCTGGTCCGTACTGGATGCCGAGGACGGCACCACACCGGGTGGTTATGTCGGCCCGGGCTGGGGCGGACAGAGCTTCGACGCCGAGTACCTGTTTTACAAGCAGGAGGGGAAAATGCTCTCGATCGGCCTGCAGAGCGGTTTTGATCTGCTTGACGGTCAGCAGGATTACTCGGGACGCACTTACTATGCCGGTGACCTGGCGGTGGCGTTCGACGGCGGTGCCTATGACTATGCCATCGATTTCGGCCTGGTGACCCGCAACATTCATCAAGTGAATGTCGGTCTCGGAAGCGGCAATCAGGACGCTGCCGGCTTCTATGCGGTGTCGCAGTGGAACAACGACATCAGTTTTGCCTCGTCGAGCCCCTTCGCGATGGACGAGGGCAGTTTCCTGACCGGTATCACCGGTTCCAGCGGTTCCGCACTGATGGCCGACGGTCTCAGCTACTACCGTATCGTGACTTTCGATCTCGATGTTCTGGGCTACAACGCCTCCACCTTCTCCGCCCACTGGACCATGTCCTGCGGCAATGATGTCGTTGAAGGTACGGCCAAGGTGCCGGAGCCGGGCATCCTGGTCCTGTTTCTGGGCGGTCTGGTCAGCATGATGGGCGGTCGTTTCCTGCGCCGCCGCGCCTGATCTGATTCGGTAGAAGCATGGTGGGGGCTCCCCCCCCACCTGGCTTCAGCCATCAGACCCCACAATGATCCCCCCACGGGGGGATCGACTCAGCCGCTCACTTTCCCAACTTTCACCTGAACTGAAAGTCCCACTCATCCCCTGGCCTTCGGCGGGACGCCATCAGGTCTTCGAAGCGGTGATCCGCCTTCGCGATGCGTCGCAGCGAATCTCCCGCGCACTTCCATCCGGCAATCCGCGTACACCTTGTTTCCAGCGGGTCTTAAATCGTTGTCCGCTCAGCGTGTGTGCGTGATGCGGCGATATTTGGGCAGGCCGAGATCCCAATAGAGCGCAGCCAGGCGTAACAGGAAGATGACGCCACCCGCTATCAGCGCCGAAAGCGTGGCGTCGAAGCCGATCCGCAACAGCCCGATCAGCAGCAGCGCGCCGATCCAGGCCGCCGTGGCGTAGAGCGGTCCCTGGAATACCAGCGGCTCCTCGTTACACAGCACGTCGCGCAGGATGCCTCCCATGACGCCGGTGATCACGCCCATGAAACTGGCCACCAGCCAGGGGCTCTCCAACAGCAGCGCGACCTTGCAGCCGGCCACGGTGAACAGCGCCAGTCCCAGGGCGTCCGGTATCAGGAACAGCCTCCCCGGCAGGTCGATGTGGCGAGCCAGGAAGAAGGTGAGCAGCGCGGCGCCCATGGCGACGAAGAGGTAGGTCTGGTCGGCCACCCAGAAGACCGTGCGGTCGAGCAGCAGATCGCGCAGGGTGCCGCCGCCAAGTGCCGCGGCCATGGCGATCACCATCATGCCGAAGAGGTCGAACGGGCGCTTGCCCGCCTCCAGTACGGCGGCGGCGGCCATCACCGCCACCGCGCACTGGGTGAAGCCGTAGATGAGGGCGCTGACCGGCAGTTCGATCGGGTTCATTCGGGCTCGGATTTGCGCGGCGCGCGGCTGAGACGGATATCGAGCGGCCGGCTGGTATCCAGGTGCAGGTCGCGCTGGGGAAAGGCGATGCTTATACCCGCCTGGTTGAACTTACGGTTGATCGCCTCGTGCAGGGCGGTGATGGTCGGCAGCCGGTTCTCCATGGCGCCAAGGTAGGTACGCAGCAGCAGGGTCAGGGCGTTGTCGCCGAAACCCTCGAAAGTGGCCACCGGTGGCGGATCCTCGAGCACGTTCTCATTCTCATGGGCCGCTTCGAGCATCAGCGACATGGCCTGATTCACGTTGCTGCCGTAGGCCACGCCGACGGTGACGACCACCCGGTTGACCTTGTCGGTCAGGGTCCAGTTGACCACCCGCCCGGTAATGAACTCCTTGTTGGGGATCAGTAGCTCCTGCTTGTCGTAGTTGATGATGGTGGTGGCGCGGATACGGATGCGTGAGACCACGCCGGTAGTGTTGTCGAGGGTCACCACGTCGCCGACCCGGATCGGCCGTTCGAACAGCAGGATGATGCCACTGATGAAGTTGGCCACGATCTCCTGCAGACCGAAACCAAGGCCGACGCCGAGTGCCGCTACCAGCCACTGGATGCTCGACCACTGGAAGCCGATGGTGCTGAAGGCGGAGATGACGCCGATGGCGACGATCAGGTACTGCAGCAGGGTGGTCAGCGCGTAGCGGGCGCCGGCATCGAGGGGCAGGCGCTGCAACAGGGTGATCTCCAGCACGCCGGGCAGGTTCTTGGCCGCTAGCAGAGTGACCGCCAGCGCCACCAGACCCACCAGCAGGTCGCTCAGGGAGAGGGGGGTCAGGGTGGTGACGCCGTCCACGACCTCCTGGGTGGAGATGGGCAGTACGATCTTGTTGAAGAAATCGAGGGCCGGCAGCAGGTCGCCCCAGATCATCCAGGTGCCGACCACGGCGCTGAAGAGATAGACAAAGCGGACCAGCCGCTTGGCCTGTTCACCCAGGGCATCGAAGTTGATCTCCGGGATCTCCACGGCAATGGCGGCCGACTCGTCCTCCGCGGTGTGTTGTTCCTGCTCGCGCTGGGAGCGCAGCTCCTCGCGTTTGCGCAGGGCGTTTTCAAAGCGCAGGCGGCGTTCGGCGACGAAGAGGTAGCGCAGCAGCAGCTCTCTGAGAAAGAACAGCCCGACGAAGAACCAGAAGGTCACCTCCAGGTGCTCCAACAGTCTCAGGGCCAGCGTCTGATAGCCCAGCGCGGTGGAGATGATCATGCCGGCCCCGATCAGCAGCAGCAGCGGGAACCAGAGAAAATGGAGCTGCACCAGCAGACTCTGCGGACTCGACTGACGCCAGCCGCTCATCAGTTCGCTCGGTTTCTGCAACAGGCGGAACAGGAACACCAGGGTTATCAGCATGATGGTGATCACCGACAGGCGGCCGATCACCATCGCCTCCGCCGGCAGGTTGGCGCCGGCGCTGAGCGCCACCAGGAAGCGGATCGGTGCGATCACGGGGATCACCCAGCGCAACTCCCTGCTCAGCGGGTCGCAGACTCTCCGCTCCCACCGCAGGTGGCGGACGCCGACACCTTCGGGGCGGCAGACTTCGTAGAGCAGCAGTCCGGCGGTCAAAGTGATGCCCACCTTGATCAGGGCGTCGGCAAAGGCGACCGTGAAGGGTGCCGCCGTGGGCAGTAGCTTCAGCTGCAGGCCGATGCCGATCAGCAGCAACGGCAGCAGTGCAATCTTGACCAGGGTGAAGAACAGGGCCCAGAGCGTGAGCTGAAAGCTGTCTTTGCGGATTTTGCGTACCGATTTCGCCAGCAGCGGCAGTCGCAGGGCGGCGGTGTTGCGGTAGCGGATCTGCAGGCCGACCAGCACGATCAGGAGGAGGACCATCACGGGTCTGTGGGTGATCGCCGAGTACAGGTCCATGACCAGTTGGGCCCACTTCTCTCCCCGGAAGATCCAGCCCAGGCTAGCGGTCAGGGTCTTGACGTTGGTCAGGTTGCCGCTGGAGATCCAGATCAGCTGATCGTTGATGTAGTTGATGTAGGATTCGCTGACCTCCGCCAGCTGGCGTTCCGCCAGGTCGAGGGAAGTGAGCTGGGCGATGTAGCGGCTATAGACCTTTTGCAGCTCGTTGAGTGCTTCGCGGCGGGACTGGGCCAGGTTTTCGGTCAGGCTGCGAAGGTCCTTGCCCTCCGGATGCGTGGCGCCATCGGGCAGCTCTTCCAGCGTGCGCGCCACCACTTGCTGCAGATTGCCCCGCTCCCGCAGCAGTTCCTCGATATTGATCTGGCGGTCGGTCGCCTGGTTGATCTCCTGCTTGCGCTGCGCCGAGTTTCGGCTGTAGCTGCGGAAGGAGGGCAGGGCTTCGCGGCGGCGATAGAGCATGCTGCCGATGGCTTCGCTGGCGCCGACCACCTCGACCCGCTGGCGGGTGCTGGCGAAGTCGGTGCGGATCTCGTCCAGCTGCTGTTTCGCGGTCGCCAGATTGTAGGTGACCTGTTTCTCGCGATAGACCAGCTCCTCCAGTTCGGTCCGGTTGCGGGCGTTCTCCTCGGCGATCTTGCGCAGCGGCTCCGGCAGGTTGGCGGTCTCCGCCTGTAACTGTTCGGCGGCCTCTCTCGCTCTGCTGGCCTGGCTTTCGCGCAGGGCGGCGGCGGCGGTGTTGAGCTGCTCCAGGTCGGCCTGCAGTCGGCTGATCAGGTTGGCGGTGCTATCCCGCTGGGCCTGGGCCAGGTTGGTCAGTAAGCTCTGGTTGCCGAGTTTGAGCTTGAGCAGATTGAGTTCGGCCTGGCGCAGTTGATAGCGGCTCTTGAGCGAGAGCACCCGGGCCTGGGTCAGGGCCTTGGGTTCGCCCGCCGGCAGATCCTTGATCTCCTGCTGGATCTGGGACAGGGTCTTGGTGCGCTCGTCGATCTGTTCGTTGATCTGTTTGCTGCCGACCAGCAGCTTGGCGAGCGACTCCAGCTGCAACTTCTGCTCTTCGCGCGCATTGGTCAGGTTGAGTTCGTCCTGGCTGATGCGCAGCTCCAGCGTCGGCAGATCGGCATTGTCGATGACCCGCTTCAGATCCCGCTCGTCCTTGTCTCCGGCAGACTTCTGTTTCAGCTCCGCGATGCGTTGTGGTGCGTTCTTTACCGTCTGTTCGAGCTGAGTGCGCTCGTCGCGGGCCTTGTCGACCAGCTGTAGCCAGTTTGCCGCCTGGTCGTACATCTCCCTGGCCTTGGCTTTTTGCGTCTCGTCCAGCGTCTGATCCGTATCGATGGTCGATTTCGCCGATTCCACCAGTCTCAGGGTGGGTACTTCACTACTCAACAGGTCGTCGCCGGGCTGGTCAGCAGCGATGATCGCTGATGGCACAGCGAGCGCCAGCAAAAGGGTGAACAGAGAGACGGCTCGGATCAGGCTCATAGGGTGACGATGCTCGGGTTGCGGAAAATCTGCCTTTGTTCCCGGCCGCGTGATTTGGTTTCAACTTATCGCCGGAGATGCGGCAGGGATCGTTGATTGGCATTATTTACCAGCCGCTGGTCGCTTTCCACACCCCCGGGCGTTCAATCGCCTGGAAGAGACGGGCCGATGATGTCGCGTTCAGTCAGCGCTGTGAGCCTTGGATGCCGCTATGGGTGCTTCGGCCGGATCGGAAATCGACAGACCGTTCGTTTGCGGGATCGGTTCCGCGGCCGGTTCCGGGCGTTGCCACAACCAGCCGGCGACCAGCGCCAGGGTGAGTCCGAGCAGAAGCGAAACGGGCCAGGTGGGCTGGCCGAGCAGATGCAGCAACAGGTAGCCGGCGGCGATACCGCCAATCGCCAGCCGTTTGCCGCTGCGTGTCATCATGCCGTGTGCGACGAAGAGGTGGACGGGGTGGCCGAAGCGGGGGTGTGAAAGGATCCGCTGCGTCAGGTGTGGCGCGCTGCGGGACCAGCACCAGACCGCGCCGATCCAGAACACAGTAGTCGGCATCACCGGCAGAAAGATGCCGACCACGCCGAGGACGAACAGCGACCAGCCGCCGGCCAACAGCCAGGGGCGGCTTCTGCGCGCGGGTTGCGGGTTGCTGTTCGCCGTGCTCATGCTCTGCATCCTATACTCTCAGACTGCGGCGTGCCGGGCGGGGTACGCCTGTAGTGTTTGGGGTATTTGCGTCCCATCAGGCCTCGACCAGCCAGTACCAGGCGTAGGCCGCCAGCAGGGCGGGAAGCGTACTGTAGAGTGTAGCCGCCAACGCCGCCTTGGGTGCCGCCGCGATAGCTGGAAAGAGCGCATCGCCATCATTGGCGATGGCATTGCCGAGTTGGGCCGAGAGTGGCATGGCGCCGCTCAGGTAGAGCGAGGTGACCACGATCTGCGGTCCGCAGCCGGGCACGAATCCGACCAGAATCGCCAGCGCCGGCACCAGCGGGGCCCAGACGGCGATGGCCGTGCTCGGGTCGAAGCCGAGGCCGGCCACCATCAGCTCGTAGCCGAGAAAGGCGAAGATCACCCAGCTGCTGACGAAGTTGGTGTCGTCGACGATACGGCGCAGCGCCGGGGGGGCGATCTCGCAGCCGGCGCTGTCGCAGGGGGCGTTTTCGCCGCCGCGAACCACCCACATGCCGAGTGCGAGCAGGGAGCCGGCAAGCCCGAGCAGCATGGCCGGCGAACCGGGCAGGAACTCGTCTATATCGATCTGAAAGGCACCGAGAATACCGATCACCAGGCCGGGAAGCGCCAGCGCCACCCACGGCACCTCGTCTCGACGCCAGGTTGTGGGCAGCCAGGCCTGGCGGGACAGCTGCGGGGGCCTGGCGGAGTCGCCTTGTGGTCGCAGGAAGTCGGGACCGTGCCAGGCATCGACCGCATAGCCGGTAATCATGCCCATCACGGCACTGACCACGAGCACCATACCGGCGGTGGCCGGTTCCCGGGCCATGAGCAGGAACATGGCGTCGCCCATGGTGGCGATAAGGGTCGCCACCAGGCCGCCGAAGCTGAGGTGTCCGCGGGTGAACTGGGTCACCGCGACGATGGCTCCGCCACAGCCGGGAAAGGAGCCGAGCAGGATGCCCGCCGGTACATGCCAGCGTCTGTAGCGGTCGAGCAGGGTGGCGAGATCGATGCCGAGGCCGCGCTCCGCCGCCAGCACCAGCGCAAGGGTGCCGGCGACGAAGACGGAGACCGCCAGATAGGCCTCGGAAAGGGCGCCGGCCGCGGCCTCGATGCCGCCGGGGATGGCGAGGGCGGCCAGGGTAAAGAGCGTGACCACCCCGGCGCGTCTGGCTCTGGGGTCGAGGGAGAAACCCGCGGCTGGGCGGTGATGCTGAAGGACCTGGGTCAGTGTGGTCATGGGGGCGGCCTGTCACCAATAAAAGCATTGTTGATGACAGGTTAGAAGACCCATATTGATATGTTAAATCGTTTATTTACACCAATATGATTGGTATTTAATATTATTTCTCCTTTCGCTGACTGATCCGCTTCGGTTTCCCTGTCCGGTTGTTTTACATTGATACGAATGAAAAATAACTGACCGTTATCGGTGGGGCCCTGCCCCACCAGAAAGTGCTCATCAGTCAGACAGACAGGCACTAGTCTCGCTGTTTGACTACCGCTTCAGCCGCCTCGTCTTGGGGCCCGATCCAGAAAAGCGGATTGTGGGCCACCTCCCAGAGAAACCCGTCCGGGTCGCTGAAGTAACCCGAATAGCCACCCCAGAAGACCTTCTGGCCCGGTTTCACCAATCGCGCGCCAGCGGCCACCGCCTGTCGCAGCAGGGCATCCACCTCGGCTTCCGAGGCGACATTGTGGGCCAGGGTGAAGCCCGGGAAACCCTCGCCCTCGGCCGAAACGGTGGCGTCCTCGGCCAGGGCCTCGCGTCCATAGAGGCCGAGCCAGCTGCCGTTGAGGGTGAAGAAAGCGACCGAAGGCGGCGACTCCATCTGCGGCAGGCCGAGGCCTTCGCGGTAGAAGCGGATCGAACGTTCGAGGTCGGCGACACCGAGGGTGATCATACTGATGCGGGGCTGCATGGCGGTTACTCCTTGGGTTTACGGTAGAGGCGGATCAAACGCTCACAGGGATCCTCATCGTCGACCCTTGGCGTGAACCAGACATAGTCGAAAGGCAGGGTCTCGCCGCCGAACCAGCGGCGGTAGTCGGCCGGTTGGGTCAGCGACGGTTTCACCGAGGCAAACAGCAGGCTGACCAGCTTTCCCTCCCGGGTGATCTCGTCCAGCAGGTAAGGTACCCCGCGATCGCTTCGGGCGTGACCGTAACCGACCAGCAACAGGGCGCCGCCACCCACGTCGGCGCGCTGCAGGCGTTCCGACATGGTGGCGTCCCGGGTGCGCTGGGCCAGGGCCATCCCCTCCAGATTGCCGGAGATGGGCAGCCCGCAGTGAGCCTTGGACATGTCTCGCAACAGCGTCTCTTGCCGTTTCGGGGGCAGTGGCTGGTCGAGTCCGAAGCGCGTGACCAACTCCTCCGGCAACACCTCCAGGCCGCGCAGGCGCACCGAAGCGGCCTCACGGCGCGAGAGATCCATCGCCGCCAGCGGCAAGCCGGCATCCGCGGCGAATTGGATCAGTCGCTGATAACCTTGCCACTGTTGGCGACGACGCTGACTCCAGTTGAGCGCATCGGGCAACTGCTCCGCATTCTGATGCAGCGAGCGCGAAAAACGCTCCAGGGCAGGCTGATCATCGCTGGTGAAAATTTCGAGGCCGACCGAAACCCGGCGACCCTCGGCGAAGAGCGCCTTGAGGATGCGCAGCTGCAGTTGGTGGTGATCGGGATTGTTGTGAGACTCGCCGGTGATCACATAGGGAATGGTCGCCAGGGTGTTCAGCAGGCGCTGCTCGTCTATGAAGCGCTGTGTCGCCACCTCCCAGATGCGTCCCGTCAGCGGATGCTCGCGGCCGATGGGAGACTGCCATTCGATGGCCGGTTGTGACGCGCTTGCCGGGGGTTGTGGCGAGGCGCAGAGGGAGAAGCTGGCGTGCAGGATCAGCAGGGCGGCCAACAGGCGCTGTGTGGTGCGTGACATGTCAATCCGAATTCTCCGGCTGCGGCCGTTGGCACGGGTTTCAGCTGAGACCTCCATGCGTGTAGGCGACCGGTTGCGTGGCTCGATTCAAATCCCCTGTGGGCATGCTACAGGTCGGGGCTGTGGATGTGAGCCGGTAGCTCGCTCCACCTTACCAATATAGATGACGACGATGCGCTGCATGAGCGGACCGGGTCTAAACCGCTTGGGCGAGTCGGTCACGCAGGATCGGAATCAGCCCCTCATGCTCACCGATCAGGCCGCTGGTCAGAATCCGCCAACCTGGATGCTCTGCGGCGACGCGTCCACAGATCGATTCGATATCCCCGGCGCGGCCGGCGTGCCGACCCGGGGACATGAAGAGCAGGGAGAGGGCGACGGGATGCTGGTCGTCCTCCGCGCCGGCCTGGGACAGAACCTGTTCCAGCAGCTCGCCGTTGAAGTCGTATTCGGCGCCCTCGCGGCGCTCCATCACCGCTTCCGACAGTTGCATGCCAGGACCGAGAATCTGTCGCATTTCGTCCGCCAGGTAGCGGCGAACCGCGGTCACCGAGGGGTTGGGCGATCCGTGATCGACCAGGATCACACGTTGATACTTGCCCTTGTCGTCTGATGGCAATTGGTCGCAAAGGATCCTCGCCAGACGCGGCTCCCCTCCCGGCAATGGGCAGAGTACGGGACAGAGCCGCAGTTCGAACTCGCCATAGTCTGCAGCGAGCTGTTCGCATTGATCGGGTATGAAAGAGGAGAGGGCCCGACTGGGACCGAAAAACAGCGGCAGCACGATGAAGTGGCGTTCACCTCTGGCGAGCTGTTCGGCCAGGAATGGACGGAAAGTGTGTGCCGGGATACCACCCAGATCCTCTGGCGGGATCTTGTGTGCATGCTGTAAAGAGACCGCATGGACGGTCCTGCCCAGGTCATCGCCGAGCAGGTCGGCGAGACGTCGCAGCGTGAGTGTGGACTCGGCCCGGCTGGAGCCGTTGTCCACCAGTAGGATGGTGGCAGAGGTCATGTCGGTTCGTGGGTTTTCTGACACCCTACATCCTTAGCTAACTCGCTATTGAAGACAAGCGTCAGATGTCATGAATTACCCGGTTCTGTCTCGGCGAATTCCTGCTTGCGGACGAGTCAGCAGGCAGCCTCCGCGGCCGCCAGCTGTTGGGCCAGAGCGCGTTCACCGAGTCTGATGGCGAGCCGTTGCAGAGGGTGTCGATTGCCGCCGGGACGCCAGGTGCGGTGCAGGCGGTTCTGGTAGGCGTCGAACTGCTGGCCCCAGGGGGCGGGCAGAACCCTTCCACGCTGCAACAGCAGTTTGAGTACCTGGGTGGCGGCGAAGCCGGCGCAGAGCTCGCAGCCCATGGGCGTCGATGGCCCACGCTTGGCGATGAGGTCGATGCGATCGGGCAGCACCAGGTAGCCGGCATGCGCCCGGGCCGGCGCCAGCCCGACGAGAAAGCGCAGATACTGCTGATATTCGCCCGCCCCTTCGAGCTGAAAATAGCTCTCGAAGCTCATGTTACCCGGCAGGAAGCTGAGCAGGGCCGAGCCCATACCGAGAGGAGCGGCGGTGACCGCGGGAATGCGCAGACGGTCGCAGGCGTCAAACACCGCGCGGCGGGCCTGCAGCGCGAAGAAATCGAGGCCGTCCAGGTAGAGATCGCAGCCGTCGAGGAAGGTCTCGGCTGCGTCGGCTCGAACCCCCTGCGGAAAGCGCGCGATCTCCAACTCCGGATTGATCGCCAGCGCCATCTCGCAGAGCGTGTCAAGTTTCGCCCGGCCTATGGTGTGCAGGTTGGCGCCGGCCTGGCGGTTGAAGTTCTCCAGCGCGAAGCTATCGAAATCGGCCAGGTGGAAACGCCCCACTCCGAGGCGTGCCAGGGTCAGCAAATGGCTGCCGCCGACCCCGCCCATGCCGGCGATCGCGACACGGGACTGGCGCAGGCGATCCTGCTCCTGCGGCGTGACCCAGCCGATGTTACGGGAAAAGGCGGTCTGGTAGTCAAAGGTTGTCATTGGATCGAGCCGCTTCGTAGTGGAGCTGGATCATGGCGTCGAACTGGTTGTCCAGATCGTGCTGGATAGCGCGGTAGAGATCGAGGATCTGATCGCCCATGTGCGCAGTCAGTTCGTCTCGGGGGAGCTCGAACAGGGCGCGGCTGCCGTGCAGGTCGAAGGTCTGGCTGATCTGGTGAAAGACCAGTCCATAGCGCTGCAGGTGGCGCTGCAGACGTGGCTCCATGACGACCAGTACCCGCTCGAGATCGCACAATTCGACCATGGCGATGGCCGAAAGGTAGAGGCCGATGGAGATGTTGGGAAAATTGCGTCGCTCCTCCTCGGTATAGATGGTGGTGGTGTTGTGGCTGTCGAGGATGAAGGGTTTGCCCGCCTCCCGCTCCCGCCGGCGGAAGTTGCTCGGCACCGCCAGACGCGATATCTCGCCCACCGACTGGCCGTTGAATTCGGAGAGTCGGCGATTGCCACGCATGGGAATCTGATGGTTCTGGCAAGGCAGCAGCGATTCCGGCCTGCCGATCTTGGGCAGCACCAAGCGTACACAGCCGGCAATATCCCCGGATCGCTTGTGTTCCAGCAGGCAGTGGTAGGCGTAGTCGTCGCAGTTGTCGATTTCCAGCTGGCTGTCGTTTTTTGGCTCCCAGCCCAGCTCATCGGCGTAGACCTGATAGCGAATGGCGTAAGCAAAGCGTCGTTGCTGACGGCTTATCGCGAGGTTGACATGAAAATATTGTGAGAAATTATTGGCCAGACTCTCCATGTGTACTCCCTTAAGGTGGCGTAGCTGCATCCAGCGGATCCAGATCATTGAGGCAGCGGGTGTCTCGGTGCTACAGCTGGCACAACATTACCTATTTCACAAATAAGTGACAAATTCATTCGTGCTGAACGACATCAGGCCCTGGCCGCGCCTTGCGCCAGGGCGATCAGGTGCGAGCGCAGAGCTTGCGATCCGGGCCGGACGGTTCGCTGGGGAAGCGGTGGAGAAAAGTCCTGTTTGTACCAATTTTGGAGTAAAACCGAGTCATCGGTTGTTAATCGTTGATCTGGATCACCTGAGAGTCGGATTTGTGTAAAGCCGGTTAATATTTGGGCGCTATAGTGGCACCACTTGCGAAGTGGGATACATGGGAAATGAACTACTTGGTTGCTATGTATATCACGCTTAGAGAATCGCTCGGGATCTATACCAACGACCAGCTTTATGAGCTGTTTACCGACCGGCATCACGGCATGCCGATCTCCCGACATCGCGCGGCCATCATGCAGAGTCGCGTCTACTTCTTTTGTGTCGTCTTCGCCATCCTGGTACCGACCTGGGCGGTGATCGATCTGCTGTTTCTGCCGAGCGGCCTATGGGGGGAGCTGCTCGTTATGCGTGCGCTCTCGGCTGCTGCCTTCGCGGCACTGGCCTGGCAGGCGCGCAAGGATCCCAATCTGAAACTTGCCCGCCTGCTGCTGGCCGGGATGTTGGCGGTGACGCCCCTGTTCTACATGGTCTCCGACCATTGGATACACGCCTACGAGCTGAGTGGCGCGGAGCAGGTGGTGGCGGAACTCTATGCCTTGCTGCCGTTCGTGATGGTGGCCGGGTTGACCCTGTTTCCCCTCACTCTGGTCGAGTTTCTGGCCTATGCCACGCCGATGCTGCTGGTGACCCTCTATACCAGCTTTCCCGACTCGCGCGCAGAGATACCCCAGGCGGTCTCCACCATCTGGTTGTTCGTGCTGATTCTCGGTGTCGCGCTGTTCGCCTCGCTGAGTCAGCTGCGTTACATGCTCTCGCAGGCGAGTCGGGCCAGTTACGACGTGCTGACCGGGCTGCTGACCCGCCGTGCCGGTATCGAAATGCTGGATCTGCAGTTCCGTCTCGCCGCTATGAGCGAAGCCTCTCTCTCCATCCTCTATTTCGATCTCGACAACTTCAAGGCGATCAACGACAACTTTGGTCACGAAGCGGGCGACGAGGTCCTGAAGCAAGCCGCGCAGCAGATCAGCGCCAACGTGCGCAAGGGCGACAGCGTGATTCGCTGGGGCGGAGAGGAGTTCATCGTCATCCTGCCGACCGCCGATCCCAGCGAGGCCAACGAGGTGGTGGGCCGCATCATGCGGTCCGGTCTGGGACTGCGCCCCGACCGGGAGCCGGTCACCGCCAGTATCGGTGTGGCCGAGGTGCGGGCGGACGCCGTCGTCGATTGGAAGTCCCAGGTCGAGTTGGCCGATCACCGCATGTACAAGGCCAAGACCAGCGGTCGCGCGCGCAGTATCGGCGTCGGCGGGGAGCACCAGTTGTGGCCCTTGACCGAAGCCTCTCGCACCGTCGCGACAGCCTGCAATGAAGGCGTAACTTGAGCGGCAAAAAACGCATTGACAGCGGCCTTAACCAGGCCTACTTTTCGCACTATAAGGGAGGCTTTGCAGCGCTCCCTGTCTGCGCCCTCCATAGCCGATTCTGATCCTGTATCGTCGTCGAGTCCTGTGGCGGACCTTCTGGATGATACTGGTTTTGCGGCACTCACCTATGGGCACCCGAACTCCCTTTGACTACCTGCCTTATCCGGTCCGGCCGCGATGATCCGCGTTGCAGTGCTCGAGGATCTGGATCAACTGGAACAGCTGGAAAACCGCTGCTTCACCAGCGATCGGCTTTCACGTCGCCAGCTGCGCTACCTGTTGACCAAAGGCAAGGCGAGTCTGCTGGTCGAGGTGGAGGAGTCGGAGCCCGAACTGCTCGGCTATGTGGCGGTGCTCTTCAGTAAGGCCACATCCATGGCGCGCCTCTACTCCATCGCGGTACGCCCCGATCTGCAGGGCAAGGGTGTCGGCCGCCAGCTGTTGCAGGAGGCAGAGGAGACGGCCTGGGAGCATCAGCGCGCCTACATGCGGGCCGAGGTGCGCAAGGACAATCTGGCATCTCTCGCCCTGTTCGATCGCATGGGATACCGCCGTATCGGCGAGTGGCGCGACTACTACGAAGATCACATGGATGCCTGGCGCCTGGAAAAGCGTCTGCATCCCGATGTCTCGCCGAGACTGACGGAAGTCCCCTACTATCAGCAGACCCTCGAGTTCACCTGCGGACCGGCCGCGTTGATGATGGCGATGCACGCCCTCGATCACGATCGGCCGATGAACCGCACGCTGGAGCTGCGCCTGTGGCGCGAGGCGACCACCATCTTCATGACCTCGGGTCACGGCGGTTGCGGTCCCTACGGACTGGCGCTGGCGGCGGCCAGCCGGGGCTTCGATGTGGAGGTCTATGTCAACGATACCGGCATTCTGCTGGCCGAAACCGTGCGCAACGAAGACAAGCGCGAGGTGATGCGGCTGGTGCAGGAGGAGATGCTGGAGGAGCTGACGGAGTATGGTGTGCCGATCCATCACGGCGCACTCTCGCTCGAAGAGATCGAACAGTTGCTGCGCGAGGGACGACTGGTGCTGGTGCTGATCAGCTCCTGGATGATCTATGGCGAGCTCGAACCCCACTGGGTGGTGATGACCGGATTCGACGACTATTTTGTCTATATGCACGACCCTTTCGTCGATGAACCGCTGGGCGAGACACCCTCCGACTCCATCAACATGCCGATCCAGAAGGAGCAGTTCGTGCGCATGTCGCGCTATGGCAAGGCAGGGCTGAAAGCGGCCATCGTATTAGGGCGGCAGACCCTGGAACAAGCGAGATGAGTGAATTTCTCATTATTACCGACAAGGTAGGCGACTGGCCCGACGCCCCGGCCTCGCTGCCGATGGTCACCGCCAAGTCCTACCTCACCGATCCCCAGTGGGCCGGCAGCCGGGGGCTGCGGGTGGTCAACCTCTGCCGCAGCCAGCGCTATCTCGGAGTGGGTTACTACTGTTCGCTGCTGGCGGAGGCGCGTGGCCATCGGGTGATCCCAAACGTGCGTACGATCCAGGATCTGAGCCATCGCGCCATCTACAGCCTCGACACCGAGGATCTCAACCAACGGGTGCAGCGCATTCTCGGTCGGCGCAAGTCCGGGGTCGACACTACCGCGTTCAAGATCAATATCTACTTCGGCCAGTCCGAGCTGGTCAATCTGCAGCCCGTGGCGAGGGAGCTGTTCGAGAGCTTTCCCGCCCCTTTGCTGCAGGTGGAATTTCAGCTCAAAGGCGACTGGCGCATCGCCGCAGTGCGCACCCTGCCGCTGAGCGGCCTCAGCGAGGCCGAGCGGGAGATGCTGGGTGCGGCCTTGATCGGCTATCTGGGCAAGCGCTGGCAACGCCCCAAGACCCGCACCGGCGGGCGCTACGACCTGGCCATCCTCTACGATCCGGACGAGCAGCTGGCGCCCTCCAACCGCAAGGCGATCACCGCAATGTCCAGGGCGGCGAAAAAGCTCGGTCTGGAACCGGAGCTGATCCAGAAGAAGGACTTTGGCCGGCTCGCCGAGTTCGACGCCCTGTTCATCCGCGAGACCACCCGCATCGACCACCATACCTACCGCTTCGCCCGCAAGGCGGCCGGCGAGGGTATGGTGGTGATCGACGACCCCGAGTCCATCCTGCGCTGCACCAACAAGATCTTTCTCTCGGAGTTGCTGCGTACCCATCGGGTGGCCACGCCCAAGAGCGTGGTGATCCGGCCCAACTCGTTGGCCGAGCTCGAGCGTCAGATCCCCTATCCGATCGTGCTCAAGATACCTGACGGCGCCTTTTCCCTCGGCGTCTACAAGGTCGGCGACAGAGCGGAGCTCGAGCAGACGGCGAAGAAGCTGTTCAAGCGCTCGGAACTGTTGCTGGCGCAGGAGTTCACGCCGACCGAGTTCGACTGGCGGGTCGGCGTCCTCAACCGGCAGGCGATCTATGTCTGTAAGTACTTCATGTCGGCGCGTCACTGGCAGATCGTCAACCACGAGGCCAAGGGCAAACCCCGCGAGGGCGGCTTCGAGACCTTCGCGGTGGAGGATGCTCCGTCCCAGGTGGTGAAGACCGCGCTGAAGGCGGCCAACCTGATCGGCGACGGGCTCTACGGGGTCGATCTCAAGCAGATCGGCAACAAGGTGGTGGTGATCGAGGTGAACGACAATCCGAGCATCGACGCCGGGGTGGAGGATGCAGTGATCGGCAACCAGCTCTACGAGACGATCATGGCCGAGTTTCTGCGGCGTTTGGAGCTGCGGACGGGACGCTGAGTCGCTGCAGGAGCATCACGATTAGCCCAGCCAACAAGTCGAATAGAAGTTGGCAAGGAGAGAAATATGAAATTCAACTGGGTTATTGCTCTGGTGTTGCTGGCGGGCGCTTCCCTGGCGCAGGCCGGACCCTATGCCGGCTTCAAGGTGGGAGTGCTCGATTACGATCTGCCCTATTTCGAAGATCCCACCACCTTCGAGATCTATCTCGGCAACCGTTTCAACGAGAACTTCGCCATCGAGTTCAACTACATCGATCTGGGTGAGTCGGAGGACGGCATACCGCCGGTGTGGACCTTGAGCGGTGACAGCCTGGGTATCGGTCTGAGGTTGTTCGCACCGCTTTCGCAGCAGCTGGAACTGACCGGTCGTGTCGGGATTCACAGCTGGAATCTGGAACTCTCCGAGGAGGGTTTCGGCACCTTCGCCGAGGATGACGGCACCGACCTCTTCTACGGCGTCGGCGTGAATCTGGACGTGACGCCGAATGTGGGACTGGGTGCACACTACACCGTTTATGACTTCGACGAGGAGGACGCTTCGGTCCTGTCTTTCAACCTGCTTTTCCGGTTTTAGATTTTCCGCTCATCCGCCGGAGTTTCAAGGTGCCGCCCGTCAGCCAGCGGGTGTATTTTCCGTTCATTGATGGGTAGCCCGGATTGTGCTTCGTTCCATCCAGACTATACGGCGCGTGGGTTAGTCAGACAGGTTGAGAAGTCACCGGTCGAGCGTTGGCGTCAGAGTTTGCCGGTGATGATCTGCAACGGATTGCCTGTGATGGCGGAGATCCGTGCGACGAATTCGCTCGATAGGGGTGGCCAGTTCCAGAACGTCAGGACCAGGTGGCCGAGTGCGAAGTCACCGTGGTGATCCCATGCCGTGATGGACGAGGCGTTACCGCAGTGGGCGCAGGTCAGCAGGCTTTCGTCTTGACCCTCATACCAGGCGGAGACGGCGGACTGCCAAACCTCATCCTGGGGACGATGTTGCCGGCACTGCGGACAGGTGACCCGGTCCCAGGTGCCTTCAGGGTTGTAGGCCTCGCAGTTATTGGTGCGGATCGCGAGGCCGTTGGTCACCCATCTGATGAAGTCGTCGTAGTTGCAGTTGCTGGCGGATTCGTCGGCCGGCGAGATGTCCGCCGCGGCGATGAAGTTGGTGCCTGGCCGATATCCGGGCTTGTTGCCCAGAACGCAGTCGCTCGGCGTTGCCTCGACGATGTCGTTGTCCACCAGATACCGCAGGATGTCCTGCGCCGCGCGTTCCGCTTCGGTGGTGGAGATATGGGAGTCGACGAGCGAAATATGGTATTCCGACATGGGCTTTTCCTCCTTGAAATCGGCCGCATCAACGGGGGCGTGGCGTCCTGGCTCGAACCGGTTTGAGCGGGAATCGACAGGCTTGTGCAGCCTGAACGGAGTGAAGCGTAATCCAGGGGGGGAGGCTTGTCGATAGCCCGGATTCCACTTTGATGCATGCGGCATGCGGGCTGCCTGTTCCGGGGATGGGGTCCTTATGGCGAGGGTCGTGCGGGCTGCGGCTGCGCTGAGAGTCTATCTCACCACCACCACCGGATAGGGCAGCTCCCGGAGCCGTTGCAGCATGCTGCGGCCGCGCAGAAGTTCGCTGCGCTCGCTCACCATCAACAGATCGCAGGCGGCGGCCTTGAGGCTGGTGCCGAGGGTGGCGGGTGTGTCGTCGGCGAGATGCACCAGGATGTTGTGGTGCTGCGGGTCGATCTCTTTCAGGTGCTGTTCGAGGGTCGCGCTCGATCCGGCGCCGATCTCCGGCGACAAAAAGAGAATCAGCTGGATCTCCGGCTTGAGACTCAACTCGCTGACCGCTTGTAAAAGGTGCTCGGCGGTGTCGGCGCTGTCGAGGATGACGCCCAGCTTGAGCGGGCCCCGGCGGGGTGGCGTTGTCGTGTAGGTCGAGGGGTAGCGGCTGGGCGCCGGTATGCTGAGCCGGCCCAGCAGCAGCATCGGTGATTCCAACACCAGATCCTGCAGGTCGCTGTCGAATTCGCCTCGCCAGACACGGAAGCTCCAGTCGAGTCCGGCCCGGGTGGCGGAGCTCTCCAGCGCCTCGCGGGCCAGACTGGCCATGGCGCGCCACTCCTTCATCAGACGCTCGGGGTCGAGGCGCTCCTCGGTGAAGCTGTCGCGTTTGAGTTCACGCAGGAAGGGCAGGCCGGTAAGGCGGTAGAGGGCTGCGTCCTCGATGAAGACCCCCTCGAGTTCCGCTTGCAGCTGACTGGCGATGCGGGCGCCCAGTTCCAGCAGCCGTTGGCTCTGGGGCTTGTCGTGCAGCACCACGGTGACGCGGCGTCGGCTCTGCGCGTTCATGCGTCGCCCGCCTCGGAATTCTCGGACTGCTCACCGCCCGAGGCTTCCGCCTCCAGCTCCTGCAGGCGCTTGGTGAAGCGGATCAGGCTGTCCTCGACCCGGCGGTTGACAGAGCCTTCAGGGAATTCGCCCTTCTCGTCACGCTCGCCCGCCGGCAGGCCGGTGAGCAGCTCGAGGCCCTGATCGATGCTCTCCACCGGGTAGACGGCGAAGCGGCCGTCGCATACCGCCGCGACCACGTCCTCGCGCAGCATCAGGTGTTTGACGTTGGCGGCCGGGATCAGGACCCCCTGCTCGCCGCTCAGCCCGCGCGCATTGCAGATGTCGAAGAAGCCTTCGATCTTCTCGTTGACCCCGCCGATAGCCTGCACCTCGCCCAGCTGGTTGACCGAGCCGGTGACGGCGAAGGACTGTTTGATGGGTACGCCGGCCAGGGCCGAGAGCAGGGCATAGAGTTCGGCCGAGGAGGCGCTGTCCCCCTCCACCATACCGTAGGACTGCTCGAACACCAGACTGGCCGAGAGACTGAGCGGATAGTCCGGCGCGTAGCGGCCGGCAAGGAAACCGGAGAGGATGTAGACCCCCTTGGAGTGGATCGGTCCGCCCAGCTCCACCTCCCGTTCGATGTCCACCAGCTGGCCCTTGCCGAGGCGGGCGCGGGCGGTGATGCGGTTGGGATGGCCGAAGCTGAAGTCGCCCAGCATCATCACCGAGAGACCGTTGATCTGCCCCACCTGTTCGCCCGCGGTGGCGATCAGCAGGGTGCCGCGCTGCACCTCCTCCTGTAGCCGCTGGCGGATGCGGTCGGCACGGTGGATCTGAGCGTCGATGGCCTGCTGCACGTCGCTGCGGGCGATGACGGCGTGGCCGTTGTCGCCGGCCCAGTAGTCGGCCTCCTGCAGCAGGTCGGCCAGCGAACGCATGTGGCTGCTGAGGCGTTCGTTGTCGTCGGCCAGGCGCAGGCTGTGGTCGATGATACGGGCCACCGCCTCGCGCTCGAGATGACGCAGGGAGTTCTGTCGCGCGACGGTGGCGATCAGCCGGACGTATCTCTGCTCGTTTTCCGCGTCGCGCACCAGATGGTCGTCGAAGTCGGCTGCCACCTTGAACAGCTCGCTGAACTCGGGATCGTAGGCCTCCAGCAGATAGTAGATGTGGCGCTCCCCCAGCAGCACCACTTTGATGTCGATCGGGATCGGCTCAGGCTCCAGCGACTGGGTGCTGATCAGGCTGGTGATCTGGGCCAGGGATTCGATGCGGATCTCCCCCGACTGCAGGACCCGCTTCAGGGTCTCCCAGGCGAAGGGCTGCATCAGCAGCTTGAGGGCGTCGAGAATCAGGTAGCCGCCGTTGGCCCGGTGCAGGGCGCCGGGGCGGATCATGGTGAAGTCGGTCTCCAGGGCGCCCAAGTGGGCGCGGTGTTCGATGCGGCCGACCAGGTTGTTGTAACCCGGCAGATCCTCGTAGACGATCGGCGCGCCGCCATTGGCGACGTGGGCCAGCAGCAGATTGACCCGGTAGCGGTAGTGCCAGGGCGGACCCTCCTCCTGCTGCGACAGGGTGATGCCGAAGAGGCTCGGCTTGCGCTCCTCGTGGGGCAGGAACTGCTGGTAGTTGTCGATCACGTCCTGTTCCACCCGGTCGAGATAGGCGGTGACGGCCTCGATCTCCCGGAACTGCTCGCGCAGGGCGTCGAGCAGATGGCGCACCGCCGAGGCGGTCATCTCCCGATTGAGCTTGCCGATCTCCTCGCGGGTCTCCTTCTGCCACTGGGGGATGGTGTGCAGGGTCCTGCGCAGCTCCTCCTGCAGCTCCTTGACGTCCTTCTCGATCGCCTCGCGCTCCGCCTCCGGCAGCTTGTGGAACTGCTCGGGACCGAGGATCTTGTCGTCCCGCATCGGTCCCAGGGTGAAGCCGGTGGGGGTGTTGATGAGCGCGATGTGCTTCTCCTCCGCCTTCTCCTGCATGGCCGCCATGGCGGCCTCCTGACGTTCCTGGAACTGCTCCTCCAGGGCCTGGCGGCGGGTGTGGTACTCGTCGCTCTCGAAGACCAGCGGAATCGCTTCGTGCAGGTCGTTGACCAGTTGCTCCATGGCCTGTTTCAGGGTCAGGCCACGACCGGCGGGCAGCGCGATCGCCTGTGGCTTGCGGGCATCCTCGAAGTTGTTGACGTAGCACCAGTCGTCGGGCAACGGGCGTTCGGCTGCCAGGTCCTTGAGGTAGCGCCGCACCAGGGCGAATTTGCCGGTGCCGGAAGGTCCCAGGGCATAGAGGTTGTAGCCCTTGCGCCGTACCCCCAGGCCGAAGCGCAGGGCCTCGATGACGCGGTCCTGGCCGATGAAGCCGTCCAGTTCCGGTATGGATTCGGTGGTCTCGAAGTCGAACTGCTGAGGATCGCAGTGGCGCAGCAGCGCATCCGGTGACAGCGGGGTGATGCTCATCTCTTGGTCCTGGGTCTGGGCGATGCAAAGGGAGCCGATATATAGCTTCTATCAAAAGTGTAGACCGCCAAGGCAACGCTTAACTGATCTGACGCAGCCGCCACCGATTCTGTACCGGGTCTACAATGAAATTAGGGATAGACGGTTTTCAATCGCGTATCCAGTCCGGGGCGGAATCCCGGATTGCGCGCATGGCGGATCTCCAGGAAAGTCGCGGAGGCCCGTGCGGCGATTGCTCAACCCGCCTTTCCCGATGGCAGGATCAGTTTCCGGCATTCATCATCCTTTCCGTCAGGAGGTGGCAATGATGTCGACCCATACCCCCCACTCCCCCAACCGCAGAGACAGGCTGTTGAAACAGCCCCATACCGATGCCTATCGCACCGATCGCAAACTGCGTGACCCCACCCTGTGCAAGATCTGTGGTGCGGTTTTCAGCGGCGGTCGCTGGCAGTGGCTCGATACCCTGCCGGAAGAGGCGGACACTACCCGTTGTCCGGCCTGTCAGCGCATCCATGATCGGCTGCCGGCCGGCTTCCTCACCCTGAGTGGCGAATTCTTCGAAACACACAGGGAGGAGATCATGCGCCTGGTGCACCATCACGTGGAGCGTCAGCGTCTGCAGCATCCGCTGCAGCGGATCATCGACAGCAAGCAGCTGGAGACCGGCGGCATCGAGATCAGCTTCACCGAGTACCATCTGCCGAAAGGCGTGGGCGAGGCGGTGAAACATGCCTATCAGGGTGAACTGCAGATCACCTTCGCCGAGGAGTCGGGACAGGAACGGGTGAGCTGGGAGCGTTAGCACAGCGTTGTCGTATTGCCGGCGAAGGCTGACATTCAGGAACGCGCCGAACCCGATAAAGGCCGTATTCTGGGTGTCGGTGTTCGCCGGCGTTAGAGGGGCTTTCAGCGGCGACCCTCCCGTGCAGAAAAGGGGTGTCGCTTTGCCCTCCACCCGGCGTCCCGCTCAATCCGTCACTTTGCGTTCCCGCCTGGCCCTGCAGCCTAGCTGCAGCACCCGCTTGCCGAAACGGTCGGAGACGCGGTCGAGAGTCTCCAGCAGCCGGTCGTCTCTCTCCTGATGCCGTGGCGCTTCGAACAGATCGGCCTGTGTCGCTCCCCCCCGCTCCCGCCAGTCGCTGAGGCCGACGCCGATCAGGCGCACCGGTTTGCGCGGCAGATCGCCATGCAGGAACAGCGACCAGGCCTCTCGCAGGATGGTCCGCTGGTCGTGGGTCGGATCGGTCAGTCTGTGCTGGCGGGTGTGGGTCTCGAAACCGCTGAAACGGATCTTCAGGTTGACCACCGATCCGGTCAGTCCTTCCCGGCGTGCCGTCGCCGCCACATCGGCGGCCAGATGGCGCAGCGCGGCATGTAGGACCTCCGGGTCCTCAATATCCGCTTCGAAAGTGGTCTCCTTGGAGATGCTCTTGCGTTCCCGTTCCGTTACCACCGCCGTGGAACCGATGCCGTGGGCCTGGGCGTGGAAACTGGCCGCCGCCTTTTTTCCCAGCTGCTGCTCCAGATAGATGAGCGGGATGGCGCGCAGCTGGGCCACGGTTTGGATGCCGAGGCGTGAGAAGATCTTCTGGGTCTGGCGCCCCAGTCCCCTCAGGTTGGCCACCGGCATGGGGCCCAGAAAGTCGAGCACCTGTTCGGGGCGGACCACGGTCAGGCCGTCCGGCTTGCGGTGCTCGGAACCGAGTTTGGCGATCAACCGGTTGGGACCGATACCGACAGAAACGGTCAGTCCGGTGCGCTCGTTGATGCGGCGCTTGATCTCGGCCCCGATCGCCTCCGGCGGTCCCAGCAGTCGCTCCAGTCCGCTCAGATCCAGATAGGCTTCGTCCACCGAGACCGGCTCGACGACCGGCGTGATGGTGCCGAGGATCTCGAAGATCTGCTTCGATACCCGACTGTATTTCGCCATGTCGGGAGGTAGAAAGACCGCCTGCGGGCAGCGTCGGTAGGCCTCGGAGATGGGCATGGCCGAGTGGATGCCGTAGGTACGGGCCTCGTAGCTGGCTGCCGCCACCACCCCGCGGCGGCCCGGCAGGGCGCCCACCACCACCGGCCGCCCCTGATATTCTGGACAGTCGCGCTGCTCGACGCTGGTGAAGAAGGCGTCAAGGTCGGCGTGGCCGATCCAGATTTGCGGACTGTCGGATGGGTTCATGGCAAAGGTAGTGTCAGGAGTGGAATCGAGACCGGGGTGTGCAGTGCCTCTGCCCAGTGTAATACAGCTTGGACCCCGGCGGCTCGGTTTCCGTAGCCGGCGCGGGCGGGCCGCCAGGATCTCGCGTGGTTTCATCCGGGCTGTTCAAGCGGAGCGAAATCCCACCGATTCCGCATGCCCCCTTTCTTTCACATGACAACTTCGCTTAACTACGCGGATTGGCTTGCTCCCGACCAACCCGACATGAAACGTATTTACTCACCTGCATCCGTAACCCAGGCCTTCGACTGGACCGAGCGCTGGAACCCGACAGCGAGTCTGCTGGAAAGGCCTCTGGCCCAGGCGGCAGGCTATCGCCTGGCGGAATCCCTGAGGGCCGAGACCGCTTTTCCCGTCCGCTCCCGATGCGCCCGTGACGGGTACGCGCTGTTGGCTGCCGAAACCCTTGGTGCGGGTGACTACAATCCGTTGCCCGTGCGGCTGGTGAGTGGTAACAAGGGGGTGCGCCCGGGCAGCGCCGTACGGGTCTCGGCCGGTGACGAGCTGCCGACAGGGGCCGATGCCGTGCTGGGTCTGGAGCAGGCCGATCAGCGGGGCGATTTTCTCGATGTGGCCGCCAGTCTGGCTACGGGCGAGGGGGTGATCCGGGCCGGCGAGGAGTGTCCGCAGGGCGAGCCTCTGCTGCAACGAGGCCGGCGCTTGCGGCCGCAGGATCTGGCTCGCCTGGCGCTGGCCGGCATCGAGCGGGTGAGCGTCGTCGGCAAACCCAGGGTGGGTCTCTGTCTTGCCGGCCGCTTCCAGCGGGACGGCGACGGTCCCATGTTGGCGGCCCTGATCGGTAGAGACGGCGGCGAACTGGTCGGCATCGAACGGACACAGACCGCCGTTGAGCTGGAGCGGAGCCTGTCCGGCCAGGGCGCAGACCTGCTCTGCGTGGTGGGTGGTACGGGCTACGGGGTGGAGGATCACGCGTTCGCGGCGTTGCAGGCTTGCGGACGGGTCGATCTGGATGGCGTTACCCTGCACCCCGGGGGCGGCCTGGTGTTGGGGGAGGCCGCGGGTCGGCCGGTGGTGATGCTGCCGGGCGCACCGCTGGCCTGTCTCTGCGCCTACGATCTGGTCGTTGCGCGCCTGCTGCGACGGATTGCCGGGTTGCCTGGGGTCATGCCCTATCGCCGGCGGCAACTGACCCTGTCGCGCAAACTGGTCTCGCGCATCGGCCAGATGGAGCTGGCGCGCATGCGCGTCGACGGCGACCGGGCCGAACCGCTGGCGGTGGCGGACGACCGCCTGCTGGCCAGCAGCGTGCGCGCCGACGGCTTCGTGCTGCTGGCGGAGAACAGCGAGGGTTGTCCCGAGGGGAGCCGGGTGGAGGTCCACCTCTATGACGAGTACGACTGAGCGGTAAGCTTGCATTGCGGTGGGGCAGGGCCCCACCCTACCGTATCGAATATAGAGCAGGGTGAGTGTAAGGATTTCGGTGCGGCAAGCCGCACCCGACGGTTTCATCGTGTGTAGGGTGCGGCTTGCCGCACCGTATCACTGGCAAACAACGTACAAAACTTACACCATTGTCTTAAGTAAGTGCCATTCGGATATACCCCTCAGTCCTGATAAGTGGAGCTTTGACCCAATGACCGATGCAGAATCGATGATGGCCCGGCGCAAGGCCGCCAGCCAGCGCCAGTTTCTCGATGTGGCCACCGCCGAGGAGGCTCTCCAACGCTTTCGTGAGGCGCTGCAGCCGCAGCCGCTGGGCAGCGAGGAGGTGGCGCTGGCGGCGGCCCTGGGCCGGGTGCTGGCGCAGGACGTGGAATCGCCGGTGGACGTTCCCGGTTTCGACCGCTCCAACGTGGACGGCTTCGCCCTGCGCGCTGAGGACACTCTGGGGGCCGGCGAGGAGACGCCGTTGCTGCTGGATCTGACCGATGAGGTGATCACTCCCGGAAAGCCGCCACAGGTCACCGTGGAGGCGGGCCAGGCCAGCGTCATCGCCACCGGTGGCATGTTGCCGCGCGGCGCCGACGCGGTGATGCTGGTGGAGAACACCGAGCTGGTCGAAGAAGACGGCCGGCAGCGGGTGCGTATCGAGAAGGCGCTGCCGGCCGGGGCCTTCATCACCTTCGCCGGCACCGACATCGGTCGTGGCGAGACGGTGCTGCGCAGCGGCCAGCTGCTCACCTCTCGCGACATCGGGCTGCTCGCCGCCGTGGGACTGGACCGGGTCAGCGTCTATCGCAAACCGAAGGTGGCCATCATCTCCACCGGCGACGAACTGGTGCAGCCGGGCCAACCCATGGTCAAGGGCGGCGTCTACGACTCCAACCAGGCCAT